>NZ_MAEV01000015.1:0-186955 GCF_002013385.1 Mycobacterium sp. D16R24
AGATCACGAGCGGTTGCAATATGCCTATGTAGGGGGAATCAAGCAAGCATGTCAGCTCCATATCACCTCTGGAATGCCGCTCGGTCATGGGCGGACTGCGAAGTCGAGACCGAAGATCAGTTCATCCCCGCGATCCGGAGTCTGTTCCCCACCGACATTCCGGACGATCAACAAGAGCTCCGACTCGATATCCAACTGATACCAGAGCTCGACCAAGGCAGTCGCGCGTCTCGAGTATCCGTCAGAGCTGGCGGCCGGACCGTCGGTTACCTCGACGAGGACGAGACCTCGAAATGGATAGCGATACTTCTACGTATCATCGGATCAGGCTTTGTACCAACGACATCTGGCCGCATCTGGATAAGCGAGTGGGATGGATGGGACGGAGTTGAGGTGAGGTGTTCAGTTCGCGTTTGCCTTGGCGCACCAAACGAGGCAATCCCAGTGAACGAACCGCCCAAAGTCGCCTACACAATGCTTCCTCAATCGTCGATCGTCCAGGTGACAAAAGAGGACGAGCACTTCGATGTCCTATCAAAATGCGTTCCTCTTGGCGGATACGGAGTACTATTCGCCACCCTCTGCGAGAACGCGCCCGGTGGTCGAGCAAAGCCGCATGTCGAAGTCCGCATAGACAACCAACGCGTAGGGCAACTGACACCGCAGATGAGCCAGCGGTATATACCGATGATCCGGCATCTCGAAGCTCGCGGTCTTGTTACCGCATGTTGGGCAGACATCACGGGCTCTGCTGTCGCAGCTGAAGTACGCATCGCAGCTGTAAAGGCCAACGAAGCATCGACGGATGTCCTCGATGGCCCTCCGATCACAATCCCAGCGCTTACGCCAGAACTGATGGATCCGCGTCAATACAACACATCACCCCTGCAATCGTTGATGACGCCACTTCCGCTGGTACCCAAGGCGACGCGACCTGTACCGCCAGAGCCCGCAGATGGGTCAGTAATTCGATTCTCAAAAAGCAAGGGCCGTTACAACTACATCGCGGTACGAAGGGGAAGTTACTGGGAGACAACAGCAACGGATAACTGGGGTTCGATCAACGAAGTGATGAGATGGACGGATCTGGCGACACGTTTGCGAGACTTTGCAGTCGTTTCGCGATGGGATGCCCCAAAACCACAGGACCAACGCCTTCGCGAAAACCTCGCGGTTGTTCGTTTCTCAATCAATGGTATGTACCTCGCGGCGATACGCATCGCCGGGTACGACGGCCAAGCAGATTGGTACACAACCATTACCAACGAAGCAGAGTTGCAACTACCTTTTGGCGACTGTGCCAGCTGGTCTGAGATATCCCAGCACGGAAGCCACATACAGATAGCCGATGGTTGGGTCTCGTCGTCTTGATGGAATCGTGGCCTCTAGAGATGCAGCCTTCACACACGGTCGGTGACTTGCTGTCGCATAGACGTGGGCACTAGGGACATGTCTTTCCGCCCGACTCCCGCTGGGCCCAACCCTCAGGAGAATCCGTCGATCTGGGATAGCACCCGCATCATCACCTCGTCGGCGCCGCCGCCGATGCTGAGCAGACGCTGATCCCGGAAGAATCGCGACGTCCACGTCTCGGTCATGTAGCCCATGCCGCCATGCACCTGCAGACACCAGTCGCCGGCCTCGCGAACCAGCGGCCCGGCGGTGAGCTTGGCGATGGTCACCTCGCGGGTCACGTTCTCCCCCGCCATGTACCGGCCGGCGATATCGCGGTTGTAGACCTCCAGCATGTCGGCCCGCGCGGCAAAACCCGCGTACTGGTAGGCCAGATGCTGATTCTTGGTGAGCGGCTTACCAAACACGTAGCGCGCCAACGCGTATTCCTTGGTGCGCTGCAGGGCCCTATTCACGCTGGCGGGGATGCCGTAGGCGCCGAACATGCGCTCCATGACGAACTGGGACATCTGCTGCTGAAACCCGCGGCCGACCTCGCCGATGGTATTGGACACCGGCACCCGCACGTCGTCGAATGTGATCAGGCCCGTGTCGGAGGCGTACATGCCGAGCTTGTCGAGCTTGCGCACCTGGTATCCGGGCGCCTTGGTCGGCACGATGATCTGGCTCATCCCCGCGTATCCGCCCTCATCGGAGGTGCGGGCCAGCACGCACAGCCAGTCGGCCTGAACGGAGTTGGTGATGAACATCTTTGAGCCGTTGATCACCCAGTCGTCGCCGTCACGGCGGGCATGGGTCTTGATACCGGCCACATCGGATCCGGCGTCGGGCTCGGTCACCGCGATGGCGGCGATCTGCTCGCCCTGCAACGCCGGCGTCAGGTACTCGCGCTTGAGCTCGTCGGTGCCGTGCTTGTGCAGCGACGGGGTCGCCATCGCGACGTGCACTCCGAAGGCCATCGGGAACGAGCCGTGATCCACCCGGCCCAGTTCCTCGGCGAGCACCAGTGTGAAGAGGTGATCGGCGCCCTGCCCGCCGTACTCGGGGTCGTATTCGAGGCCGACCAATCCGAGTTTGGCCATATCGGCGATCACGTCGTGCAGCGGCATCATCTGCTCGCGTTCCCACTCGTCGACGTGGGGGTTGATCTTCTCCTCGATGTACCGGCGGACGGTACTGCGGAAGTCGTCGTGCTCGGACGAGAACGTCATCGGTCTCTCCTTGTATCGGTGTTGGGAGCCATCTTGCCTCAGCCGGGCGAGCTAACATGGTGGCGGAGGTCTCCCATGAGGTTCGCAGCAGTGTTCGCATCGGCAGTGATGGCGCTGTCACTTGCGCCGATGGCCGTCGCGGACCCCAACTGGCCGATCGCCGGATCCGGCTCCGCCAGCGAAACCATCTCGGAATTGGAAAGCCAGGGGTACGAGGTTCAGATCAACTGGGTCAACGGCAACACCCTGACTCCGCTGGAGTTCTGCACCGTCAACGGCATCAACAATCCCGACCGCTCGGGCACGCAGGTCAAGGCCAACACGACCGTCTACGTCGATGTCTCCTGCCCCAACTACTGGGACACCGGCGACTAAGCCTCTTAGAGCCCGACCTCGGTCCATGCCTCGTCAACGGCCGTGGCGGGTGAATCAGCACCGGAGCGTGCCGCGGCGATCTGCCGGGTGAGTTTCGCGAAAGCCTTGAACGTCATGTTCTTTCTTGCCTTGGGGCTGGTCAGCGCCTCGTACCAGACCGTCCCCACGGCCTCCCAGGAATTGGAGCCGTGTTTGGTCGCCGCGAGGTAGAACGCGTGGTTGGGGATGCCGCTGCCGTCGTGCGGGTCACTGCCGGGCACGTAGTCGCGATAGTGACCCGGTTGCGGCGAGAGACAGTGTGCGGCACCGGGGTCGGCGAGATCCCGCAGACACGTGTACCCCTTGTCGACGGCACGCGGCCCCAGAATGTCCTTGCCGATCAGCCAATCGGCCGTGTCCGCGGTCTGTTCTGCTTGCCATTGCCGGAACATCGACCCGAAGACATCCGAGACACTCTCGTTCAATGCCCCGGCCTCGTTCTCGTAGTTCAGGCCTGCGGTGAATTGTGTAACCCCGTGTGTCAGTTCATGACCGATCACATCGTTGGCCTTGGTGAAGTCCAGAAACATCTGGCCGTCACCATCGCCGTAAGCCATCTGCGAACCGTTCCAGAACGCGTTGGCGTACTTGACGCCATAGTGGACGGACGAGATCAGCGTCATTCCCGCGTTGTCAACGGAGTTGCGGCCGAAGCACTCCCGGTAGAAACGCACGACCGCAGCCGTTTCGGTGAATGCCCGCGCGGCGGTGGCATCCTTGGATGTGGCCGGATTGGCGACGGCCACGCCCGGCAGCGACGTGGTCTGCCGACAATCGAACACCGGCGTTTCGGGGACCTTGGCCAACGCCGTCGCGGCCGCGCTGATGGTGTTACCGCTTGCCAACCGAGTAGCTCGCGTATGCGCATTGCGCAAGGTACGCCAAGACAATTCGGATGCCGCGGTCGACAACAGCGCGACGCGTGAATCCTCGGTGATGTCACCATCCTCAGCCAGTCGCGACAGTACGGCCGGCGGGATGATGAAACGCGTGCACATTACGAATCACCCTACCCGGCAGTGTGCATGCCCGCTCGGCTCGTGAGCGGTGAACTGTCAGGTCCGGCCGTCAGATCCGCTCTTTGACGAGCTGGCGGACGGCGTCGGGCAGCAGACTCTCCGGGATGGCCCGAGTGGTCCGATCAGACCCGCTGACCCGGGTCACCGTGTAGGTGAAGCGGTCGGCACCCGGGTCGCCCGGAAGCGACCCGGGGCTGTCCAACAATCCGTCCAGTGCGCGTCGCGCCTCGGGGTCCAAGCTCTGGTCAGTACACGTGCCGCTGGCCGGAAGCCCGGTGAATCCGCCCCGTCTGTCGATGAGGTACTCCACCATGACGGCGACGCTACAGCCCGACCGCGGTCCACGCGTCGTCTATCGCCTTATGTACAGATTCGGCGGCCGCGTTGGCTGCGGAGATCTCACGTGTCAGGTTGGCGAAGGCCTTCATCTTCATGTTCGGACGGGCCTTCGGGCTGGTCAGAGCCTCGTACCAGACCGTGCCCACGCCCTGCCAGGAGTACGAGCCGTGCTTGGTCGCCGCGAGGTAGAACGCGTAGTTGGGGATGCCGCTGCTCTCATGCGGGTCACTGCCGGGCACGTAGTCGCGATAGTGCGACGGCTGCGGTGCGAGGCAGTGCCGGGCGCCCGGATCGGACATATCGCGCAGGCAGGTGAAGCCCTTGGCGATGGCGCGCGGACCCATGATGTCCTTGCCGATCAGCCAGTCGGCTTGTTCGACCGTTTGTCCGGCGCTCCACTGCCGGAACATCGACCCGAACACATCCGACATGCTCTCGTTGAGGCCACCGGCCTCGTTCTCGTAGAGCAGGCCCGCCGTGTACTGGGTGACGCCGTGCGTCAGCTCGTGGCCGATCACGTCGTTGGATCCGGTGAAGTCGACGAAGATCTCGCCATCACCATCGCCGTACGTCATCTGCGAACCGTTCCAGAATGCGTTGGAGTAGTTCACGCTGTAGTGCACGGAGGACACCAACGTCATGCCTTCGTCGTCCACCGAGTTGCGTCCGAAGCATTCCTTGTAAAACTTTGCCACCGAAGCGGTTTCAGTGAACGCGTACTTGGCGGAGGTATCGCTGGAGGTTCCTGGATTGGTGATCGTGATGCCGGGCAGCGAGGTGGTGTGCTTGCAGTCGAACACCGGGGTACCGGGAGCCGTGGCCAGCGCCTTGGCGACGCCGAAGAATGCGTCGGCGCGGGCCAGCAGTCCGGCCTGAGTGGCCTCGGTGTGCGCGTCGCGCAATGTGCGCCAGGCCGATTCGGACGCGGCCGTCGCGGCCAGGGCCGTTCGCGAGTCGTCGGCGACGCTGTCATCGTCGGCCAATCGCAGCAGGACATCTTGGGGGATAATGAAACACATCGTGAGTCTCCTTGACATGGCCGCGCATGCGCGGGGTGGGAACATGACGAGCTCAGCGTGCGTACGGAGGTATCCCGCTGACGTGCGTACTGCACTACCCGATTACCGGCTCCGCTCTCCAGTCCGTCTGCCGGGCCCCGATGTCCTCGAGAAAGCCCAGGTCGTGGCTGGCCACGATCACCGCGCCTCGGTACTCCCCTAGCCCCGAGACCAGCGCGTCGTAGGAGGCGAAGTCCAGGTTGTTGGTGGGTTCGTCGAGCAACAGCAGCTGCGGTGCAGGGTCTGCCAGCAGCACGGCGGCCAGCGTCGCTCGGAAGCGTTCACCACCGGAGAGTGCGCCGACAAGCCTGTCGGCGGCATTGCCACGGAACAGGAATCGTGCCAGTCGCGCGCGGATGGTGTTCATATCGGCGTGCGGAGCACGGCGGGCCACGTTGTCGGCGACACTCAACGCATCGTCCAGCAGGTCAAGACGCTGCGGAAGCAGACCCAGCGGAACATGCACCGTCACAGCACCTTCGGCGGCCGGGATGCGGCCCGCGATGGTGTGCAGCAGGGTGGTCTTTCCCGAACCGTTGGGCCCCACCAACCCCACTCGCTGGGGCCCGCGCAGCTCCAGATGTGCGGCCGTACCGTGCCGCAGCACCAGGTTGTCGGTGGTGACGACGACGCGGCCGGGGGGAACCTCGGTGCCCGGCAGGTCGATACGGATGGAGCGGTCGGTACGCAGCCGGGTCTGCGCCTCATCCAGATTCTCGCGGGCCTTGTCCAACCGGTCGGTCTGCGTCTGCTTGAGTGCCGCCGCCGATTCCTGCGCGGATCGCTTGCGCAGCCCCATGACGATCTTGGGCTCACGCTTGTTGGCTTGCATCTTGGCGCCGTAGCGGCGCCGCTGCGCGATCACCCTTTCGGCCTCGGCGAGGTCGCGGCGCTCACGGCGCACCTCGGCCTTGGCTGTCGAGATCGCCTGCGCGGCGGCCTCTTGTTCGGCCGTGATCGCGGCCGCGTACTCGCTGTATCCACCCCCGTACCAGGCCACGGCGCCATCGCGTAGATCCCCGATGCGCTCCACGTGCTCCAGCAGCTCGCGGTCGTGGCTGACCACCAGCAGGGTGCGCGGCCAGGACGACACCACGTCGTACAGGTGCCGGCGGGATTGGCCGTCGAGGTTGTTGGTCGGCTCGTCGAGCAGCAGGACGTCGGGGCGTCGCAGCAGCAGCCGGGCCAGACCGAGCCGGATCACCTCGCCCCCGGACAGATCGCCCAGCGTGCGGTCCAGCACCGCGGTAGGCAGGCCGAGACGGTCCAGTTCGGCGCGCACCCGCTCGGCCAGATCCCAGTCATCGCCCACGGTGTCGAAGTCGCCCTGGTCGGTGGAGCCGTTCTCGATGGCCGCGATGGCCGCCAGCACCGGCGTCAAACCCAGCAGATCGGGTACCGACTGGTCGGCGCGGATGGTGAGATCCTGTGGCAGATAACCGATATGGCCCGAGGCATGAACCATCCCCGAGGTAGGCAGCAGCTCGCCCGCGATGAGCTTGAGCAGTGTGGACTTACCGGAGCCATTGACACCGACCAGCCCGGATCGCCCTGCCGGAACCAGCATGTCGAGCCCGTCGAGAACGACGGAACCGTCGGGATGTACGTAGGTGAGAGCGTTCGAAGAAATGACAGCAGACATGGAAAGGACTTCCTGTGAGGTGGGGTCGCCGAAATCGCGCGAGGGCGTGTCGGCGGAATGCCAGACCTCACAGATCCATGTCGTACCTTTCGTCGGGGACGAGGACGCCAGCCAGAATAGGCGCCGCGGGGTGGGGCGGCAAGGGGATTTTCCTGCCTGGTCAGGGCCGCCGCGCGTAGCATGCTCGCATGCCGGCCGAAGAAGCGTCGGAGGAGCCAGCGCGTCAATCTGCCGATGCGCCGGGGAAGCTCGCCGCTCCGGCCGCCCAGGACTCTCCGGATCCGGTGTCGATCCTTCGCCCCGTCATCGCCGTCATCACCACGGTGGGAACACCGTTGACGATGATCACGGCGCTGCTGCTGTACTTCGGCTGGGCCCGCAGCGACGCGCAGTCGCAGTGGATGGGTATCGAGGTAAGCCTGTTCCGCTTCACCACCCAGGACTACGTGCTGCGCAGCATCAGCACGCTATACCTGCCGATCCTGGCGACGGCGGTCATCGGAATCGCCTGGCTGGCAGCGCATCGCGCGTTGAGCGAGAAGATCGAGCGTGACGGCATGACCGACACGATCCGGGTGATCTGCCGGGTGACGATGCTCGGCGGGCTGGGTGTGGCCATCCTGGGTGTGGTGCTGCCCGCGCTGACGCGCAGCTGGGAACCCGGCACGGTGGTGTGGCCGCTCATGATCGCGATCGGCACGGCCCTGGCGGTGTACGGCAGGCATCTGAGCCGTCAGGGGCAGGAACGCACGCGGCCCCGCAACGCCATTGCCCGCCCCCCGGACGTGCTCGAGGCCGTGCTCGTCGGCATTGTGATTGCGGCAGCGATGTTCTGGGCGGTGCAGGGGTACGCCGATATCGTCGGACGGGGGTATGCGCAGCGCTACGAAGACTCGGTGTCCTCACTGCCCCGCGCGACGGCTGTCAGCGAGAGCCCGCTGGGCATCGACTCGCCCGTGGTGCGCACCGAGGAGATCACCACTGGGCCCAAAACGCTGTACCGCACCACGGGATTACGGCTGCTCGCCGAGTCCGGGGGCCGGCTGTTCCTGATGACCGAGGGGTGGACCGTCCGGAACGGCAGCATCATCGTGTTGGACGAGAACGACTCAGTGCACTGGCAGTTCTCGCACTGACCTCACCGCGTCGGCGTGGTGGTGGTCGTGGTTGAGGTCGTACTCGATGTTGTGGTGCTTGATGTCGTGGAACTGGTTGTGGAGGAATCGGTCTCGTCCGGTGGCACGAAGCTGTTGTTGTCCTTCGAGCATGCCGTCCGGCCGTCGGTCTGCGGGAACGTCAGCTCGGGCTGGCTGCTCGGGTGCTCCTCATGCCAGGCAAGGAGCTTGGTGACCATGGCCGCGATGGTGTCGTCGACGCACTGTGCCGGGCCGATCTCGACACCCCCGCCGCGTGCCGCAAAGGCCTTGGCCGCCACATCCCATTGGCTCGCCTCGCCGTTCACCGCGGCACGGCATACGCTCACCGCCGCTTCGTAGAGGTTGCCCTCGGGTTTCTGGACATTCTTCAGGCTGTCGCAGTCATGCTTGAGGAAGTAGACGTAGACGTCCCATCCCGGCGTCGGGAAGGCAGGGTCCTTGGGCCCGTAGGGCACCCATGCGAGCCCGTCGTCCTTGGGCGTCTTGCCGGATGTGGACGACCCACCGCCGCTGGTGCTTTCGTGCGAACCACCGTCGCCCTCATGGGTGATGGTCGTCTGATCGGTGACGGTTTGGGTGACGGTCCGCGTGACAGATTCACCGGCGCCGCCGCAGGCGACCACAACGGCGCAGACAAGCACCGCAAGAGGAGCGTGGCGGCGCACTGTCCCAACGGGAATCGGCGATGCAGGCATGGCAACCTCCCAGCAGGATCATTCGATCCGAAAGGGAAATTACTCCGGTAGAGCACCATCGCACCGGGTACTGGACTACTCAATTTCTCCCGAGTAGTGGAACAACCGTCTGGTCAGTTGACCGGCACCTGCAGAATCGGACGGTCCACACCCGCGCCGGGTCCGTCGAAATGCCACCACTCACCCGAGTACACCTGCAGCCCGCCGGCCTGCATGGCGCCGCGCAGGCGGGCCCGGTTGGCCTGCTGGTCCGCACTGACCCCGTCGGTGGCGTAGGCCAGGGAACGCGGTGAGAAATCGTCGAATCCGGTGCCCATGTCGACCAGACCCCGCGCATTGGCCAGGGTGACGTCCACCGAACGTCCGGCCTCGTGGCTGCGGGCGTACTGGCCGGGCTTGGCGACCCAGTTCGGGTTGGGCACTACCTGGAACATGCGAATCTGCACGTCGTGCGGGCGGTAACAGTCCCAGAAGACGAGCCGCTCGCCATTGGTGCGCAGCGTGTCGGCGGCGGTCTTGAGGCCCGGCGCCATCGATTCGTGCACCAGGCAGCGGGCGTCGGCCGGGTACAGCTGCACACCGGTGAAGTTGTTGGTGGTGGCGTAGCGCAGATCGATGATCGCGTCGGGGACGACGCTGCGCACGTCCAGCAGCCCCGCGGCGCGGGCGGCCTCGCTCACGGGTGGGACTCCGGGATCGGCGCTGGCGGGTGCGAACTGACTCAGAGCACACCCGAGACCGAGGGCTGCGTATCCGAGACCGAGGATGAGACGCTTCATCATCGTTTCATTGTCCCCGGTGCGCTCACAGATTCGCGTATTAGGCTCGTTTCGTGGTCGCACACAAGCTAGACCGCCGCATGTTTATGGGTCTGGTCGCCGCCGGGGCAGTCACCGTGACGGGGCTGGGTGGCTTCTTGGCTCTGGAGGGCCGAGGCGGCCTGCGACTGACCGGGCGCTCCTTCATCGACCTGTTCGAGACGACCGGTGGGAAGTTCGTCGGGTATCGACGCAACCACGCCAAAGCCCTTGCGGTGTCGGGCCGTTTCGAAAGCAATGGCGCGGGAGCGGAAGTCTCCTCGGCGTCGGTGTTCGTCAAGGGCGTTCATCCCGTCGTCGGGCGATTCTCGGTGGGCGGCCAGAATCCACACCAACCCGATACCGGTGCCGGACAGGCGCTGGCTCTGGAGTTTTCACTTCCCGGCGGGCAGCAGTGGCGCACCGCGATGGCCGCCGCGCCGGTCTTCATGGCCCCGACGCCGGAGATGTTCTACGGGCTGATCGCGGCACGAACCTCGGGTGACAAGGAGAAGGTGGCAACGTTCCTGCGGGATAACCCTGCCACGGCCGCCGCGCAGAAGCTGATCGAGGCGGCACCCAAGGCGTCGTCGTTCGCGCAGGCCAGCTATTCGAGCCTCAACGCCTTCATCTTCGTCAACAAGGACGGGGCCCGGACTCCGGTGCGGTGGCGGGTGATTCCCGACGGCGACGAGGCCGGAACCTCAGCGAAGAACGGGCCCAATTGGATGTTCGAGGCGCTGGCCCAGCGGGTGCGCCGCGGTGAGCTGCGCTACCGACTGCTGCTTCAGATCGGTATGCCGGGCGTGGATCAGACGCACGATCCGACGCTGCCCTGGCCGGCCGATCGTGAGCAGATCGATGCCGGAACACTGGTGCTTGGCCACGCGATAGCCCAAGAGCAGGAACGCATCCGGGATACCAACTTCGATCCGACAGTGCTGCCCAACGGAATTGAGATATCCGATGATCCGATCCTGGCGGCACGCGCGGCCGTCTATGCCGAGTCGTTCCGGCGCCGCGCGCGGGAAACTCCGGCGCCGGTGGAACAGTTCGGGCAGGACATCTGATGACTGAATCCACGGGTGTCGAGCGTTTCGGACTGGCCGCACAGCTTCTGCATTGGGTGATGGCGGTTTCGATCATCACGATGTTGGTGCTGGGCGCGCTGCTCGTCGGGTCACTGGGCGACTACCCGATGGTGCTGGCCTGGCATAAGGCCGTCGGCGTGCTGGTGTTGGTGCTCGCGATGCTGCGCCTCGGAAACCGGATCTGGCACAAGCCGCCGCCGCTGTCCCTGGCCCAGCCGGAACGCTTCATCGCGGCCGGTTCCGAGCTCGCGATGTACACGCTGTTCCTGGCGCAACCGGTGATCGGATGGGCGTTGGTATCGGCGTCGGGGGTCCCGGTCCAGGTCGCAGGACTGCGTTTTCCGTCGATCGTGCCGACCAGCATCGGGTGGTACGGCGTGCTGCGCGAGGCACACGCGTGGGTGGCCTACGCGTTGCTCGCCTGCATAGTTGCCCATGTCAGCGCGGTGCTGTTTCACACGATCGGGTTGCGGGACGGATTACTCGCCAGGATGCTTCCGCGCCACTAGCAGCCAAAATAGGCGGGGCTGCGTTCATCGGCGGGTTTCAACCATTATCGTTTCGGGGTGCCCGAAATGGATCGCCGTAAGTTGATACTGACCATGGGCTTCGGCATCGCCGCAGCCGCCCTGCCCCTCTCGACGGCTCAGGCCGACCCGGGACGTAGCCCGGCGGCGCCGCCCGATGCCCAATCCAGTGGCTTTGTCTTCCGCGACGAATTCGACGGTCCCGCCGGTTCGGCCCCGGATGGTTCCAAGTGGGTGGCCGCGAAGTTCCGCGAGAAGATCAAGAACCCGGTGTTCTGGGACCGCCCCGAGAACATGGGTGAGTACCGCGACAGCCGCACCAACATCTTCCTCGACGGAAACTCCAACCTGGTGATCCGAGCGACGAAGGAAGGCAGCAAGTACTTCAGCGGCAAGCTGCACGGCACCTTCCGCGGCACCATCGGCCACACCTTCGAGGCGCGCGTCAAGTTCAACTGTCTGACCGACGGTGCCTGGCCGGCGTGGTGGCTGCTGAACGACAACCCCGAGCGCGGCGGCGAGATCGACCTCGTGGAGTGGTACGGCAACCGTGACTGGCCCTCGGGCACCACGATTCACGCGCGCCTGGACGGCACCTCGTTCGAGACGCTGCCGATGCCGGTGGACAACAACTGGCACACCTGGCGCTGCACCTGGACCGATGCCGGGCTGTACTTCTGGATGGACTACCACGACGGCGCGGAGCCGTACCTGACGGTGGACGCGAATTCCCTTGACGATTGGCCGTTTAACGACCCGGGCTACACACTGCAGCCGATGCTGAACCTGGCCGTTTCCGGTTCCGGTGGCGGCGATCCGTCGGGTGGCTCCTACCCGGCTGAGATGCTCGTCGACTACGTGCGCGTCTGGTAGTCACCGAGCGGAGCTGCCGACTCCGGGAGACTGGCCGCAATGCGTGCCAGGGCGCTAAAGGCATGGCGTGATTGCGAGTTCGGGGTTGGTACCAGAAACACCAACGTTGTCTCATGGCTCTCGGCACGTTGGTAGATGTGCGAATCCAGGGTGAATTCCCCGGCAACGGGGTGCCGGTAACGCTTACGACCGGAAGTGTTGTGGTGCGCCACCGTCTGCGATGTCCACCAGAGGCGAAAATCTCGGTCGCGTGCGGAGAGCTCCCCCACTAGTTCAGCCAGGCGGGGGCTGTGCGGATTACGCGCCGCGTCCATACGCAGGTAAGCCACGCACGTACGACCCACTGACTCCCAATCGAGATACATCGCGCGAACCTGAGCGTCCAAGAATGCCAGCCAGACCAGGTTTCGATGCGCACGTGGGACCTGCGCGAAGTCCAGGAACAATGCGGACGCAAGGGTATTCCAACCCAGGATGTCCAGGTAAGGGCCGAGCACCAGTACCGGCACATCACCGAGGTGCGCTAAGAGGTTGCGGGTTGAAGCATCGACCGTCATATCGCCATTCGACATGGGGATCGCGGGCTTTCGAGCCAGCGTGCGAACGTAGGTTTCCTGATCAGCGTTGAGCCGTAACGCTTCACATACTGCGGCCAACGTGTACTCGGAAACGCTGGAAAGCCGCCCCTGCTCCAAGCGCGCGTAATAGTCGGCGCTGATCCCTGCAAGCTGTGCGACCTCCTCGCGCCGCAAGCCGGTGACTCGCCGTATCCCCGCTGCCGGGGGTAGCCCCACTTGATCTCGAGTCAGCTCCGCGCGGCGTGCCCGCAAAAACGGTCCCAGTTCGATACGGGCCTCGGAGATATCTGCCATGGGCAGAGCATGCCATCCGAATCGCATTCGCCAGTTCGGTCCGGGTAGGTAAAAAGTACCTAGGGACAGGGCCTAGCCGCGCCACGAAATCTCAACCAGGATGAGTCGATAGCGGCTAGTTGATGGTCGGTCGCAATTCCGCACGAGCAGAAGAGGCCAATAATGCCCGAGAGTGTCCGGTTCACCAGCAAAGGCCTACAACTGTCAGGGAATTTGCACTATCCCGAATCCACGGAAGACAGCCTGCCTGCGGTCGTGGTCGGCCACCCGTTCGGCGGAGTGAAGGAACAAACAGCCGGCCTGTACGCACAGGAATTGGCCGCAAAGGGTTTCGTGGCATTGACATTCGACGCGAGCTATCAAGGTGAGAGCGAGGGCGAGCCACGTTTCCTGGAAGATCCGTCCACGCGGGTCGAGGACATTCGTTCGGCGGTCTCGTTCTTGACCACCGTGGCGCGGGTAGACCCTGATCGGATTGGCGCTCTGGGTATTTGCGCATCCGGTGGCTATGTCCCCAACGCCGCCGCCACCGATCAGCGGATAAAGGCTGTCGGGACTATCAGCGCTGCCGACATTGGATCGCTGTACCGCGACGGGCTCGGCGGTGGGCAGAGTGTGGAACAGCTCCAACAAGCGCTCTCCGCGGCGGCGATCGATCGGACCGCCCAAGCCCACGGTGCCAAACCAACGCTGGCACACGTGGTTCCCGAACCAGATGAAATCACTGCCGACACCCCCTCGTTGTTCGCAGAAGGAACCAACTACTACCGCACACCCCGGGCGCAGCATCCGAACTCTCCGAATTGGTATGTGGCGTCGAGCATCGTTCCGATCGCGGCGTACTCCTCGTACGACCACGTCGATCTCATTTCTCCGCGTCCGCTGTTGATGATCGCGGGCACCGAAGCGGACACGCTGTACTTCAGCGAGCAGGCCATAGCCAAGGCCGCTGAGCCGAAGGAGCTCCACCTGATCGACGGCGCCACACACATCGACCTGTACGACAGGCCGCAATATGTCGGCCCGGCGGTCGAGAAACTCGCCGAGTTCTTCGCGAAGTACCTGTAGGCGCTAGCTGAGTGTCTCGTTGATCAAACGCGCCAGGCGATCGCCGGCCAGGCGCAGCTGCGCCTCGGCGATCGGCCGGTACTGGTTGGTGTAGTCGGTGCCGATGGTCGAGGTGTTCGGGTACGCACCCACGGCGATATGGCAGGTGTCTTGGGCCCAGTCGACGGGATCGGTGCTGCCGAGATCGGGCGCCGGCAGCGCCTGGACCACCTGGGTGTACTGGGCATCATTGAGGCCGCGGGTGTTCAGTAATCCGCTGTCCCACACCGAATGCAGGTTGGTGGACCGGCCGTTGTAGGTCAGAGGAATGTCGTTACCGCCGCGGTCGCGGGCGTACGCGTCATGCATCGGCTGATGAATGTCGCCGACGAAATGCACGACGAACTTCAGGGCCTCCTGGCGTTCGGCATCCGTTTTGGATCCATCGCCAAGGATCGCGGTCTGGGTGCGGATGGCCTCGATGACGTTATTGCCGTTGTCGCCATTGATCGCGGGCACGTATTGGCAGTTGTTCTCGGCGATATCGGCGTAGTGCCAGGGTGCGGTGTTCGGTCGGCTGGGACGCACCTGGTCAGCCCAGTTGGCTACACCGGCGAGCGTCGGGGTGGCCTGTCCGGCCAGCAGGCGCGAAACCTCTGCGCGGGCGCCGGGCGTGAGCTGCGCATCGGCCACTGCTCCCACGATGCCGTGTCCCTGCGGACCCCAGGCCGCGGCCAGCGGCGCCGTCACGAGCAGCAGCGCGGTCGCGACCATCAACGCGCCAAACTTTTTCATCACCAGTCCACGGTGACACAGTGTGGCCGCGATGACGCAAGTAGACACCTACTCGTTCTGTGAGTTCACCGCTTCGTCAGGTTGTGGCTGCCCGGAGCGCACACCAGCGCGTAGCATCCGATTCGTGAGCATCTGGCGGCGTATCGATGGCAAGCACACCGGTGTTGGTCGTGACGAGCCTGTGGCCGAGTGCGGCCAGGAAGTCGCCGAGGCCGCCGCGGCGCCCGGCCCGATCTACATCTGGGATGGCGCCACGCCGGAGGATCGGCAGGGCGGGTTCGCGATCGACGAGTACCACCCCGGTTCGGCGGTGACCGCACAGATCGTGATTGAGGCCGCGAAGAAGCCGCCGTTCGGTGAGTGGGAACAGCTCACCGACTGGCCCGCCTAGTCCTTTAGTCCTTGGTTTCAGTCCTTCGCGAAGGCGATCGCGAGTTTCTTCTCCAGGTTTTCGTACGGTTCTCCGGAGATGTCGACGACCACTTGCGCGATGGTTCCCCCGGTGAAGGCGTACGGCGCCTTGTAATCCGAGGACACCGCCGAGCCGCTGTTGCGCCCGATGGACAGGCTGGCACCGGCGAGACCGAATGTGCCCGGGTGGATTTCGACGGCACTCAGCGATCCGACGGCTTGCTCGTCGATGAAGAGCGTCACGTCCCCGAGCGGGGTGTGGCTGCCCGCGACGGTGCCGGTCTTGGCGAAACGAGCACCGAGCACATGGGCGCCCAACGGCACCGCATCGGCGGAAGAGACCCTCTGCTCCTTCTCCCCCATGAAGTTGTAGATGTAGTGCAGCTTTCCGTCCTGAATGAAGAGGACGTGCCCGCCGTGCGCGCCACCCTGTTTGAAGATGACGCCTTCGGCCTCTGAGTCCACGGTGACTTCGGCGAGGATCGAAAAGGACTGTCCGCGAATGTCGACGGCGGCGCCGATGCCCAGTTCGGCGGTGTTCGGGTAGTAGATGAAGGACTTACGCTCCCCCACCAGGTAGGGCCGCCACCGAGTCAGGGTCTCCAGGATGTTCAGGTCGGCCAAAGGTAGGCCGTTGTACTTGGCGGCCTCATCGAACCAAAGTTGTTTGAGCTCTTCGAGTTTCTCCGGGTGGACGTCGGCCAGGTCGTGGCATTGGCTGCGGTCGGATTCGATGTGGAACAGCTCCCAGCGGTCCTTGTCGAAGTTCGACCAGCCCGACGGTGTAGCGGCGTGCACGGTGTTGGCGAACCAGCCCTGGTGCCAGATGCCCCGGGTGCCGAGCATCGTGTAGAACTGGGTGTCCTTGCCGGTGTCCGCGTTTGGATCTTTCAGCGCCGCCGTGAAACTGATGCCGTCGAGCGGCTTTTGGGCGATGCCCTTCACGGTGTCGGGCGGGGTGATGCCCAGCAGGTCATAAATGGTCGGGGTGATATCGCTGACGTTCACGTAGGTGTCGCGCACCTCGCCGTGCGCGGCGATTCCCTTGGGCCAGCTGATGATTGCGGTGTCGGCGATGCCACCCTCGTGCGAGGCGTAACGCTTATAGAGCTTGTAGGGCGTGTTGAACGCCATCGCCCACCCGATTGGGTAGTGATTGTAGGTTTCGGTGCCGCCGAGGTTGTCGTAGAACCGCAGGCTTTCCTCGACGGTGTCGATGTAGCCGTTGAAGAACTTGACCTCGTTGACCGAGCCGTTGGGGCCGCCCTCGCCGCTGGCCCCGTTGTCTGAGATCACCACGATAATGGTGTTGTCGAACTGGCCGGACTCTTCCAGGTAGTCCAGGACGCGGCCGATCTGATCGTCGGTGTAGCTCAGGAAGCCAGCGAAGACCTCGGCCATGCGGGAGAAGAGGCGCTTTTCCTCGTCGTTGAGCGAGTCCCACGGGCGCACGGTGTCTTGCAGCGGCCAGGGTTCGCCGTTGGGTCCCTTGACGTCGAGATACGGGTTGACGGGCGATAATTCGGTGTCCGACGGGACGATGCCGAGCTTCTTCTGATTCTCCAGCACGATCTCGCGGTAGAGCTCGTAGCCCATGTCGAACGTGCCGGCGTACTTGTCGGCCCATTCCTTGAAGACGTGGTGCGGGGCGTGGCCGGCGCCGGGGCAGACATAGGAGAACCATGGCTTGTCGGGGGCGATCACCTTCGCGTCGCGGATGAATTCAATGGTCTTGTCGGCGATGTCCTTGGACAGGTGGTAGCCGTCCTCCGGGGTGGCGGGCGGCTGGACGGGGTGGTTGTCGTAGACCAGGTCCGGATACCACTGGTCGGTCTCCCCGCCCATGAATCCGTAGAACCGCTCGAAACCTCGACTCAGTGGCCAATGCCGTTTGGTGGCGGCGAGATTCGACTCTTCCAGCGGAGTCAGGTGCCACTTGCCGACGCAGTAGGTGTTCCAGCCCTTTTCAGCCAGCACCTCCGAGAGCAGCGCGGTGTCAAACGGGATGCGGCCGCTGCAGTTCGGGAAACCGTCGGTGAACTCCTCGATGGTGGCCATGCCGACGGTGGTGGAGTTACGCCCGGTCAGCAGCGATGCGCGGGTCGGTGAGCACAGCGCGGTGGTGTGGAACTGCGAGAGCCGCACACCGCGCTCGGCGATGCGGCTCATCGCCGGCATCTCGACCAAGCCGCCAAAGCAGTCCCAGGTGGCGATGCCGGTGTCATCCCAGACGAGGTACAGAACGTTGGGCGCACCCTCGGGCGCGGCGGGGGCGGCATAGGGAGTCCAGTCGGGCTCGGAATCCCTTATGTCCAGGGCGATTTTGCCGTTGAATCCGGAGTCTGGTGATCCCGCCATGGCTGCTCCCTCGTAGGGGTTCAAGATCCAAGAACGGTGTGATCGTAGCGAGGTAACGGGCCTGCGGAGAGCGCTTCCACCCGATTATCAGGCAACGTCAAGGCGCAGTTCAGTTCGGTGGCTCAGTTCACCGGTCCGGGCACTTGGTTCACGTTGCGAAGTTAGAGTGCAGACGTGCCCTTCTTATCCATGCGCTCTGTGAGCGCGTCCGTGCTGGCCACGGCTGCCACCATCTTCGGTTCTACTGGCGTGGCGGTGGCGGCGCCGCATGATTACTGCGCCGACCTCAAGGGCAACAACACCGGTAAGACGTGTGAGATCCGCCTCTCCGATACCGGGTACAGCGTCGACATCACCATTCCGCTGAACTACCCGGACCAGAAGCCAATCGCCGAATACGTCGCCAAAACGCGCGACGCGTTCCTCAACACAGCCAAGTCCAGTACCGCCCGCAGTACGCCGTATCAGTTGAGCATCAAGCCAACGGAATACACCTCAGCGATTCCCCCGCGCGGCACGCAGACCGTGGCGTTCAAGGTGTACCAAAACACCGGGAGCACGACGACAACGTTCAAGGCGTACAACTGGGATCAGAGCTATCGCAAACCGATTCTCTACACGGTCGCGCAGGACGACAAAGACAGTGCCGCGTTGTGGCGGGTAGACGATCCGCTGAAGACCGTCGCGCCGATTGTCCAGGCTCAGCTGCAGCAGCAGCTGGCCCCACCGCCGGCGGCGACTCCCACGCCGACGACGACCTCAGGGCAGCCGACCACCACCACGTCGACGACAACTACGACGCCACCGCCTCCCCCGCCGCCGCTGCCGTTCTCCACCGCGTCGCTATACAACCCTTCCAACTACCAGAACTTCGCCGTGCTCAACGACGGGGTCATGTTCTTCTTCGACCAAGGCGCGATACTGCCCGACTCATACGGGGCGTTGCAGGTGCTAGTGCCACGGTCAGCGATCGACCCGATGATTGCGTAGCGGCATGGGCGAAAGACGCGAGAGCAGTTAGCTTTGCGCTCAGACTGAAGGACCCAGGCAAACTGCGGTCAATCGCGGAGTACGTAGAGCGGGAAACATCGCGCGGCTCCAGAGTCTGGGTTCGGACTGATAGCAACACAAAACGGGCGAAGAATGATTTCGAGCAATTGCCCGGAACTATAGATCGATGCCAGAGGATTGCCGGGAGTGGGCCAAGTAGAGCCGGACAGCTAGTGGCGACACTGTCGTCATTCCGGTTCAACCGGTGAGAAGTTGCGCAAAGCCCTTAATTAGATCACGTAATACGATGCGATACTGCTGATCGCGCTGAACAGCAGCCCGATCACCGGGCAGAAGCACCTGATATGGCAGCCCGTCGATGGCACTTCTGCACAAAAGCAGACAGCGATGAGCCTATTAGCATGTCAGATTGACACCGAAATCACCAATAGGCGGCGGATTCAAGATCGGTGTAACTAACCGGGATCGGAGCCCCAGTCACGATGCAGGACTGCTTTCGTACCAGCGTGGCGCCAATAGGAACGCACGCCACCTACTCAAGATTCCAGTTCGGACATGTAATGGAAAATGCCGCATCAATGATGCGGCATTTTCGTAAGACCTGGGTGCGAGTACCTAAGCACTCGCAGGGACACCTCGTACCGCCGTGCTTTGGCAGCCCCAGGAGTTGC
Source organism: Mycobacterium sp. D16R24 (assembly GCF_002013385.1). Lineage (NCBI taxonomy): Bacteria > Bacillati > Actinomycetota > Actinomycetes > Mycobacteriales > Mycobacteriaceae > Mycobacterium > Mycobacterium sp. D16R24. The sequence continues at coordinate 19,402 of NZ_MAEV01000015.1, forward strand.
GCGCCCCACCTTCGATCGACTCAAAGCGAAGGGCCATAGTCGAATAAAGTTCAACTAAGATCTAGGATGCCACATCATTGCGAGGAGGACAACCCTGACGTCACTCATTGCCTGGGTCGCGGCTGACACGCGTGGTCCTTCGTCTCTCAATATCGCGACTGATAGCAGAATCACATGGGCGAACGGGACGCCGCAGCCCTATCGGTGGGACCAATGCAAGAAGGTATACGCGTCATCGACATCGCCCATCGTTATGGGCTTTACCGGCGACGTCCTGTTTCCAACACTGGTACTGCCAGCGATAATTGATCGAATCGATCGAGGAGTTTTCCGCGAGGACGGATCAATAACACAGGGAATAGTCGCGGCGCTTCGACGGGCTTGGAGAGACTACCCGACTGCCGTTCGCGGAGGCATGACCATTTATGTTGGGCAACGAAGCGGTAGTGGTATGTCGGCGTCGTTTGAATTGATATCAATATCGGCGACAACGACAGATTGGACAGTCACACCATTTGTTATTCCTTCTTCTTCGACGTGTATTGTTATCGATGGCTCCGGAAAAGCTCCCGTCACGAAGGCACTTGAGGCCTGGCAAGCGACAGCCGCCGCCGATACAAGCCGCGCAATTTACAGCGCGTTCGTAGATGCGGTTGTGGGTGCAATCGACACGAAATCGGGAGGCGCACCCCAGTTAGGTTCGCTCTACAGAGTAGGCGCCGGCCGCCTACTCGGCATCGTTCACAATAATCAAAGATTTTTTGCCGGATCGCATCTCATCGGCGACGAGGAGGTGAGCGGCGTCGAGTGGCGAAACGCCCTGTTCGAACGCACCGATGGGAAATCTAAAATCAGATTGATTGGCGCTCAATCACAGCCCAGGCCACTTGGCTGCCAGTAATATATGTTGCCGCCACAGTTATTATCTGTCGAAACCTACAACACAGATCGCAATGACCGGGCTAGGGTTACTCGGAACAGCGTTTCGAGCTCCGTCGTATTTTCCGGCGTGAATGCAGTCGGCGGCAAGATCGCCGTCTTGGCGAGATTAATCTTGAAAAACAGCCTCCTGAAGCCGGGCGGGCGGGGCTCGAACCCGCGAGCAATGGATTATGAGTCCGTTTTCATAGGGCCTCTACCCACCGGTCGGGGGCTTACGCTGCGTCACAAAATACCTGCTAGACCACGTTTTCGGCGTAGTTAGGGCGGGTTCCGAGCGGAGCGCGGGCGGGTTCCGATGGCCCCCTGGCGGGCGGCGAGGCTCGAACCCGCGACCAAGGGATTATGAGTCTCTAGACAAATAAGGCGACGAGCAGGTGAAACATCGCCCCATATTGGACAAAACTGCTGCAAGCGCGCGGTTTTGTCCAATATAGGGACGAGATCGGGGTCCGGTCGGGCTGAGGTTGCCCCCTGGTCGCCGGGGTGTACTGCGACACGGGAGGGCGGTTCGCCGACGTGTTAGTCGTCGATGCGACGATTAACACGTGAAGAAACGCTATCAAGTTTTCGTCAGTTCGACATATAAGGATCTGACCGAGGAGCGCGCGACGGTCATCCAGATGATCCTTAACCTGAACCACTTCCCAGCGGGCATGGAGATGTTTCCCGCGGCGAATGAGGATCAGTGGAGGCTGATCCAACGAGTAATTGACGAAAGCGACTACTACGTGGTCGTCGTAGGCGGGCGCTACGGCGCGGTGGACGAGGTATCAGGCGTTAGTTACACCGAGCGCGAGTACGACTACGCCATCAGTACCGGCACGCCCGTGCTGGGCTTCCTACACAAAGAGCCCGAGACAATTCCAGCTGGGAAGACTGACCAGAACGACGATGCACGCGAAAAACTCACTGAATTCCGCAAGAAGGTAGAGGGGCTACCGGTCAAATATTTCACCAGTGCTGCCGAACTCGGCGGCCAAGTAGCCGTCAGCTTGATGAACCTCATCGACTCTCAGCCGACCGCCGGATGGGTACGAGGCGATACTGTCCTCAGCCAAGATGCCGAGAAGGAGATCCTCACTCTCCGAGCGCAACTCGCCGAAGCGCGGGAGAAATCCCAGACTCTTGTCGTTGCGAAGGGCCAAGGAATGGACCCGTCTAAGCTCGCCCAGGGAGAAGACCTCTGCGGTTTCCCGCTACGCGTGTACTCGAAGTCCTACAACGATCCGTCCGACATGTGGGTTTGGCCCGACGTGACATGGAATGACGTCCTCGCCGCGATCGGACCCGCACTTATCGACGAAGCAACGGAAGACGACATCGAAGAAAAATTTGAGCTCTGCCTCTACAGGGGCAAGTTGAGCAAAGAAGAACGTACTGCCGTAAAGAAAGTGACGAGCACTAAGCTGCAATGTCAGCAGGCAGACTTCGAAACAGTCATTGTCCACTTTCGCACTCTCGGGATCATCGAATCCGGCACGAAGAAGCGGGTTCCAAGCGATACGAAAAAGTACCTCCGCCTAACGGCACTCGGTGAACAGAAGCTAGTGGCGCTCAAGGTAGTCACAAAAGACATACCCGATACCGCTGCCGCGGACAAGGTTTCGAAGACAGCCGCGAAGAACGCTCCCGCCAAGAAAGCCGCATCAGCCAAATAGCGGTACGACATTTCCTGGCAGCGCGCCGGGCTCTACCAGGGCAGTTGGTTCCGGCAAAGAGTTCGCCGCCGCTGCCTCATCCTTCGGGATCCAACCGCCATACACGTCCAGCGCCAGGGTGTAGGTGCTGTGCCCCAACCACTCCGGCGCGCGTATATATACCCTCCAGTTCTCCTCGGGGTCGTTTCCGGCCGCGGCCGGGGGTCGGCGTGCCTGGTCGGGAGCTTCGGGCAACGGCGGCGCCGGGAACTCAGCCGGGGCAAGGAGGCGTAATGAGCATCCGCCCGACCGCCCCGGCTGGCCTATGAAGTTGAGTTCAATCGAACGCTACGGCTGCACCTTGCCGGTGGTGAACCACCCTACGAGCGTAACTGCAAGCAACACAGCAGATTCCGCCTCGGGTTGGGTAACGGCAGGGACGCCTGCCATGGATGGACCGCCATGGCGGTCGTGCTGGCCCACCCATAGCGTCTGCATCATGCCGAGAAGAACATCGTGCGTCGGGGAATTTGCGTCCTCGCGGAGATGCGGCAGCTTCCACGATCCGCTCTTCACCTGGCCGTTGACTCGGCCCAATGTCGCGGAGCGGTCGTTCGGACACACCACAGGAATGGCAGCATCCTCAACGGCTTTCACCGCCAGCGAATACGCCTTTGAGGGATCGGGGTTGACACCGTATGCCGCCTCCCATGCCGCTCGTAAACGCCGTCCGGCATCTCCACGTTGGAACGTAGACTCCGCTCCGTCCTGAACCCCGGCAGGCAAACGCTTGACGAGGCCGATCTTGCCCGCGCGTTCTCCAACCTTCCACGAAGACCCGGACTCCAAGAGCATCTCGTTGAGGCTTGACGCGCCACTTACGGACGAATAGTTAATGGAGACCAGGTAATCCACCAAGCGCCAAGTCATCGTATCCGACCCGCTGACGGCATTCTTCACAGCCGTGAAGCTGCTTGCTGCGTACGCGCCGGAATCCGCGATGCTGATCTTCAGCACGCGCTCGCACTGCCGAGCTAGGCCCACGTTGAAGCCGCCACCGCCTGACGCCCTCAGGGTCACGCCGAACTTGCCGTTGATCCACGTCCACAGCGACCGGTACAGATAGTCGGGCACGTCGTCACGAAGCGCGGTGTACTCCGCCACCTCGTCGTTGCCATCCACACCAAGGGGCAGCCAAATCTCGCCTGTCGTCGTCATGGGGCAATCTCTCCGCTCGCGACTAGCGTCACCCTGCGCGCGCTCGTATGTTCAAGTCCGTCGCCACAACAGTATGGCCGCGCCCCGACACCGACGGGCACGACACGCCGACGCACGGTGCTTGATTCCGTCGAGGCATCTGCTTAAATCTATAGCCCGCATGTGACACACGAGGTTCATGGGGCCCATGGGACTACGCATGACGCGATTGGTGCCAGGCACTTTGTAGGGCGGGCGGGGCTCGAACCCGCGACCAATGGATTATGAGTCCACGGCTCTAACCAACTGAGCTACCGCCCCTAGCAGGTCACGACTCTAGCCGATCCCCCGCCACACCTCTGAAAGCCAGGTCACCTACCGTCGCGATCCACGTTGCACGACGCTGCCTTGACCTCGGCGGACCACACTTTCGCCCGGCTTACGTTGTACTCGTACCAGGGCGCCGTGTCCCGCAAGTGATACGCAATCTTGCCCTGCACGCAGTCCCGCACATCCTCGGGCAGCGACTTCGTCGCGGCGAACGCGTCGGACGACAAGCTCCCCATGTACCACTGGTCGATCTTGCCGGTCTGCTGGAAGAACTCTACGTTGCGCTGCGCCACATAGCCTTCCGGGTTGAAGATCGCGAGCCCTAGCATCCCAAACGCGCCAACTGCCACCACCGCAGTGGGCAGCCATCGTGCACTCATCCGAATCCCCGCCACCAGGATTAGCACCAACACGATGGCCATGCCCAGCTCGATCCAGCGCACCAACAGCCGCTCCACGCTGAACCCGTACGCCTTCTCGTACAACGACATCCGGTGAACAGCCGAGACCACGATCACCAAAGTGGTCAGGCACAGCCCACCGATCAGCACCCGCAGGTATAGCCGGTCGCGGGTATCTTGACGCCCCGCCACCCGGATGGCCACCGCGATCACACCCATCACCAGGATGGTGACGAACAGCAGCTGCCAGAAGCCCTGCCGCGCATACTCTGCATAGGTCAACCCCTCAGTGACCTGCACATGCTCATCTCCCCCGAACAACACCGAGATCTGCACGCCCACAAACGCAATGAACAGCAGATTCAGCGCCGCCAGCGGCAAGCTCCACTCCCAGCGCGGCAGCTTCTTGGGCTCCGTCGGCGCCAACCGGTCAAAGCTCGGCGGCTTGGACAGCACGTAGATGGCACCCAAGGCGAACCCGCCGACCAGCACACCAACGACCATCCGCCCGACCACCTCCCCAAAGGACACGAACGGCAAGACCCCGCTGATCAGCGCACTGAACCGTGCATCGGCGTCGGCCAGCAGCGCCCCGAACGCCGCCACCAGGCCGACGGTGATCAGCACGACGATGGCCGCCCGGTCCGGGTTGATCCTGCGGCCACGCGACATCGTGCGCGCGCCGCGGCGCATCCAGCCCGCCACCCGGAAAGGTGCCCTCAGCATCACGAACTGCCCGTAGATCAGTCCCGTCCACGTCCGCACGGGAGCCAGTGCGTAGAGGAACAAGGCCCCCGACGTCAGGACACACAGCGCGACAAGCCATCCCGCATCCCGCACGGTCGGCACTACCGCCAGGCACAGCGCGAGCACCAGCGCACCGATGCGCGTCGGCGTCCACTGCACTTTCCGAGTCGCGAAGGCCGCGAGCGCTACCGTGAACGCGGTCAGTGTCCAGCCCAGACCCGGAAGTGAGGAGCGCCAGCACAGCGCCGCGACCAGGCCCGCCCCGATACCGCTGAGCAGCGCGCCCTGCGTCATCTTCGAGCGGATGTCACGCGGCCAGGCCATCAGGAACCTCGTCGGCGGCCCCAAGATCGGCACCGGCGGGCGCGGCACGGGCGGCCCTGCAGGCGTACCCGGAACTGGAGCCCCCGGAATCGGATACGGCGGCGGCACTATCGAACCAATGGTCATGAATTCCCCTCCTCGGATTCAAACTGCGGCAACGTGACTCGGACCCGGCAGCCGGGTGCGTCCACGATTTCGATACGACCGCCATGCAGATCGACGGCCCACTGCGCGATGGCCAGCCCTAAGCCTGTGCCACCATCGCGCGATCCCCCGTGGGTGAATCGTTCAAACACTCTTGATCTTTCGTGCGGCGCGATACCGGGCCCGGTGTCGGCGACCTCCACCAGCAGCGCGTCATTCTCGGTGCGTGCGAACACCGACACCTGTCCCCCGGGCGGACTGTGCCGCGACGCATTGTCCAGCAGGTTGGCCACCACCTGATGCAGCCGGGCAGTATCGGCGACGGCTTGCAAGTCGAACGGCTCGACCGTCACGTGATAGCGCACCTGACGTCCGGTGGTCTTGGCTTCGGCCACCGCCCCGTCGACAAACTCGCGCACCCCGAACGGTTCGCGTTGCACCGGAACCGACCCGTTCTCCAGCTTCGACAGATCCAGCAGATCATCCACCAGCCGGCCCAGCCGTTCAGTCTGCGCCAGTGCGGTTTTCAGCGTCGCCGGGTCCGGCGCAGCCACCCCGTCGACGATGTTCTCCAGCACCGCCTGCAGCGCCGTGATCGGTGTGCGCAACTCGTGCGAGACATTGCCCACCAACTCACGCCGGTACTTCTCGGCGGACTGCAGCTCGGCGGCCATGTGGTTGAAAGCCGTTGCCAGCTGGCCCACTTCATCACGAGAGGTCGAGCGAATACGGCGCGAGTAGTCGCCCTGCGCCATCGAGCGCGCGGCCGCCGTCATGTCGCGCAGTGGTGAGGTCATGCCGTGCGCCAGAAACCACGTCACCCCGAAGGACACAAATAACGCGAGTGTGAGCGCGTACCGCAGCTTCCATTCGGCGGTGATCCACAGCAGGCAGGTGGCAATCAGCAGCGCCACTCCCACCAGCACCGCGGTCTTGAACTTGAAGGAGCGCAACGGATCCAGTGGGCGTGGCAGCAGTTCCAGCAGTTGGCTCATCGTGGTACCTCCAATGCGTATCCGATGCCGTGCACGGTGCGGATCAGCTCTTGACCGAGCTTGCGGCGCAGCGCCTTGATGTGGCTGTCGACGGTGCGCTGGCCCGACGGCAGCCCCTCGCTCCAACCCCACACCTGATCGAGCAGGCGCTCACGGCTGATCGCCACCCGCGGGTTATCGGCCAGATAGGCCAGCAGATCGAATTCGGTGCGGGTCAGGTGCACTTCGTCGTCACGCTGATAGACGCGGCGCTCGGAGACGTCGATGCGCACCTGCCCGATGCGCACATCGGTGCTCGGCGCCGCTACCCGATCGGTGCGGCGCAGCAGCGCCGCCACCCGGGCGACCAGCAGCCGCATGCTGAACGGCTTGGGCAGGTAGTCGTCGGCACCCACCCCCAGTCCCACCAGCATGTCGGTCTCGGTGCCGCGCGCGGTGAGCATCAGCACCGGGATCGGCGCGTGCGCCTGCACCTGGCGGCAGACCTCCAGGCCGTCGAGCCCGGGCAGCATGACATCCAGCACCATCAAATCCGGCGGGTTTTCGCGGCAATGCCGCACCGCGTCGAGTCCGTTGTCCTCGGTGTCGACGGCGTACCCCTCGGCCCTAAGCCGCGCAGAAATGGACGCACAGATGGTGGGCTCGTCGTCGACGACCAAGATTCTTCGCTGGTCTGGCACATGAACAGGTTATTTGACGGTTGTGGTGATCGCTGGAGCCTTTTGTGAAGGTTCTGTGGACGTATCGCCTCGCGAGCTGCGATAACGCGCCTACGATCGGCGCGTGAACTTCTGGCTCGATGTCGCCCACGACATGGCCGAACATTGGGTCGTTTACCTGTCGATGCCCTTCATCGCCGCGCTCATCGGGTACGTCACCAAGCTGGTGGCCGTCGAGATGATGTTCCGCCCGCTGGAGTTCGTCGGCATCCCGCCCTACCTGGGCTGGCAGGGCATCATCCCGCGCAATGCCGCGCGCATGGCACAGAGCGCGGTGTCACTGCTCATGGAACGGCTCATCGATCCGAAGGAGCTCATCGACCAGCTCGATGTCGATGACCTGATCGACAAGATGCGCCAGCCGTTGCGCAACATGATCGACGAGGTGACCCGCGAGCTCATGTTGTCGCTGGCCCCGACGGTCTGGGTGTCGCTGCCACAGGCTGTGCAGGACACCGTGATCCGCCGGGTCGAGGACGCGGTACCCGAGCTGCTCGCACAGTTCAAGACCGAGTTGCGCGACAACCTCGACGCCATCGTCAATCTCAACACCGTCGCGGTCAACGCCCTCACCAGGGACAAGTCCATGACCGTCAAGATGATTCGCACGGTCGGCCGCAACGAGATGCAATTCATTGTGCGGATTGGCATTCCGTTCGGATTCGTTCTGGGTCTGGTGCAGGCGGTGACGTGGGCGCTGACCCACTCGCCGTGGATCATGCCGCTCTTCGGTGCCTTCACCGGCCTGTTCACCGACTGGCTGGCCCTGCAGATGATCTTCCGCCCCAAGAAGCCGAAACGCTATCTCGGACTGTTCACCTGGCAGGGCCTGTTCCATAAGCGCCGGGCCGAGGTCACCCGCGACTACACACAATTGATCTCCAACGAGATCCTCACGCCCGAGAACCTTCTCGAAGACCTGCTTACCGGCCCGCGCTCGGATCGCTTCATGTCGCTCATCAGCCAGCAGATCCAGCGTGCCATCGACAACGCCACGGGAATCGCCAAACCCATCGTGGCGTTCGCCGTCGGCAATGATCGCTATGAGGCGGTGAAACAGCAAGTCGCCCAGCGGGTCATCGCGACCATGCGCGAGCGTTCCTCGGAGTTCGGATCGATGGCCGCCAATGCCATGGCGCTGCCCGAGCTTATGGAAACCAAGATGGCGACGATGACCGACGACGAGTTCGAGGGGCTGCTGCGCCCGGCGTTCAAACAGGACGAATGGAAACTCGTCACCGTCGGTGCCGTGCTCGGTTACTTCATCGGCGAGCTGCAGGTGCTGCTGCTCCTGGAGTAGCGCTGCTAGCTCCTCGCCTCGGCGAGACCGAGGTTGCGGCGAATATGTGCAAGACGAATCCGCCACAACCTCGGTTTCGGCGCACAAAGCCCTACTGCGCGGCGCTGACCGAAGACATGTGGAAGTCCGGGATCCGCAGTGCCGGCATGGCCTGGCGCGTCGCGTAATCGCTCCACTCGCGCGGCAGCGTGTACTCGGTGACGCCCACCTGCGACACCCGCCGCAACAAGTCGATCGGGCTCTCGTTGAACCGGAAGTTGTTGACGGCGCCGGTGATCTGGCCGTCGCGCACCAGGTACACCCCGTCGCGGGTCAGCCCGGTCAGCAGCAGCGTCGTCGGGTCCACATCGCGGATGTACCACAGCGTGGTCAGCAGCAGCCCGTTCTCGGTGGCGGTGATCATTTCCTCCAGTGTCGCCCCGCCTCCGCCGGTCATGATGAGGTTGTCGGCGCCCACCGTGGGGGCTGCACCGAATTCGGCGGCGTCGGCACGCGAGTAGCTCAGTGCGTTGATCACGCCGTCGCGCACCCAGTCGACCCGCTCGATGCCCACGCCATTGTCGAAGACCGACAACGATTCCCGCGAAATGGGGGTCGCCACAAACGGGCTGCTCTCCAGCCCTGGGTACGACGGGTCCGAGTACACCGTGACCGGCAGCTCGGTGAGCCGCTCCCCGATCCGGGTGCCGCCGGGCCCGGCGAAGGCGTTGCGTCCCTCGTGCGCGCCGCGCCCGCCCATCGTCCACACCAGGTACTGCATCAGGTCGCCGGTGGCCGACGGCGGCAGCAGCGTCTCGTAGCGTCCGGCCTTGAGCTCAATCTGATTCTGTGCGGCCGTGAGCCGCTCACTGAGCTGGCGCAGCAGTGATTCGGTGGGCACATCCACGAATTCGGGGGTGCACACCCCGGCCCAGGCACTGCCCACACCGCGTTTGGCGTTGATCTCCACCTGGCCCGTCGGCTGGGTGAACCTGCGGCGCAGCCCGGTGGACGAGGCCAGGAATGTGGTCTGGCGTTCGTGGCGCGCGTATCCGTACAGGGTGTCGGGGCCGTCAAAACCCGTCGACAGATCAGCGGCCAGCGATCCGAACACGTCGGCGCTGGTCGGTGAGATCGCCGCATCCCAGCTCTCCCCCGCCCCATCGCCGGGACCGAGCAGCGGCATGGCATCGCGTGACGGCGGCGCCGACGCGGCCTCGGCCTGACTGGCCGCCACCAGATCTGCGAGCGCGGCCGGATCGGCATCCTCGGTGAGCACCGAACCGACCCGGGTCTGATCCCCTTGCCGCAGAATCGATACCACCGCAATGCCGCGCTTAACCGACTCGCCGTTGGTGGTCATGGAGCTGCCCGCCCAGCGCAGCGATGCCTCGCTGCTGTCCTGGATCAAGACGATGGTGTCGTCGGCGCCGCCGCGCCGCGCGGCCTCGGCCAGGACATCCTCGGCGACCTGCTGTGCGGGGATCACGCGGCACCACCTTCCTGCTTGGTGTTCAGAACGTTGACGCCGCGGAACAGCGCCGACGGGCAGCCGTGGCTCACCGCCGCCACCTGTCCGGGCTGGGCCTTACCGCAGTTGAACGCGCCACCCAGGCGCCAGGTCGATTGGCCGCCAACGGCTTCCATCGAACCCCAAAAATCGGTGGTGGTGGCCTGGTAGGCGACGTCACGCAGCTGGCCGTCCAGCTTGCCGCCGCGAATGCGGTAGAACCGCTGCCCGGTGAATTGGAAGTTGTAGCGCTGCATGTCGATTGACCATGACTTGTCGCCCACGATGTAGATGCCGTCCTCCACACCGGAGATCAGATCGTCGGTGCTGCGCTCGTCCGGGGAGGCCTGCAGCGACACATTGGCCATCCGCTGGATCGGCACATGATGCGGCGAGTCCGCGTACGAGCAGCCGTTGGAACGCTCCTGTCCCAGTCGGGGTGCGAACACGCGGTCCAGCTGGTAGCCGACGAAGATGCCGTCGCGCACCAGATCCCAGCGCTGCGAGGCCACCCCCTCGTCGTCGTAGCCGACGGAGGCCAGGCCGTGCACTTCGTTACGGTCGGCGGTGACGTTCATGACCGGCGAGCCGTACTTCATGGCGCCGAGCTTGTCCGGGGTCGCGAACGAGGTGCCCGCGTACGCGGCCTCGTAGCCGATGGCCCTGTCGTATTCGGTGGCGTGGCCAATGGATTCGTGGATGGTCAGCCACAGGTTGGTCGGGTCGATCACCAGGTCGGTGGGGCCGGCCACAACGCTGGGCGCCTTCACCTTCTCGGTCAGCAGCTCCGGGATCTCGCGCAGCTCGGTGCTCCAGTCCCACACCCCGTCGCTACCGATGGCCTCCCAGCCACGGCCCATCGGCGGGGCCAGGGTGCGCATGGTCTCGAAGGATCCGGTGGCAGCATCAACGGCGATCGCGTCCAGCTGCGACATGACCCGGACCCGCTGCTGGGTAATGGATGAGCCGAAGGTGTCGGCGTAGAAGGTCTGCTCCTTGACCGCCGTCAGGGTCGCCGAGGCGTGGTCCACCCCGTCGGAGGCCAGCAGCCGTGCCGAATACTCCTGCAGCACCGCGATCTTGTCAGCCTGCGGCACCCCGAACGGATCGATCTCATATTCGGACACCCACTGAACGTCGGCATAGACGGGCTCGGCCGCCAGCTCGACACGCTCGCGGTTCAGGCTGCGCAGCCCGCGGGCAACGGCCACCGCCCGGCGGGCGGTCTCGGCCGCGGCGGTGGTGTCGAGCTGGACATGTGAGGCGAATCCCCAGGTTCCGTCGACGATCACCCGTACCGCCAGACCGATGGTGCGTCCGGACACCGCCGTCTCGACCTGCTCGTCGCGCAGCACCAGCTCCTCGTTGATCAGCCGGTGGATGCGAAGGTCGGCATAGCTGGCACCGGCGGCGCGCGCCGCGTTCAGGGCAGCGTCGGCGAGTGCGGCGCGAGGCAGCGCCAGGAAATCGGGATCTACGGACCGAGTCACGCGCTCAACGCTACCGGTGGCGTCCACGGTTTAATGTCCCCGTGCAGGAACACCGCGCAGGTCTCCGACGTTCTGCGCTCGCGTACGGGCTACTGGCCCCGAGCCTGTTCGGCGTGGCAGCGTTTCTACTTCTACCGATCCTGGTGGTGGTGTGGCTGAGTCTGTGCCGCTGGGATCTGCTGGGCCCCATCGAGTTCATCGGCCTGGACAACTGGCGCTCGGTGCTCACCGACGGCGCCTTTGGCCACTCTCTGCTGGTGACGCTGATTTTCGTGGCGCTGGTGATCCCGGCGCAGACGGCCCTCGGACTCTTGGCGGCAACACTGCTGGTACGCGGCCTGCCCGGCACCGTGCTGTTCCGGACCATCTACGTCATCCCGTGGATCTGCGCGCCCCTGGCCATCGGCGTGCTGTGGCATTGGATGCTGGCGCCCACCGACGGAGCGATCGGCGCTCTGCTCGGGCAGCGCATCGAGTGGCTCACCGATCCGACGTTGGCGCTGCCGGTGGTGGCGGCGGTCAGTGTGTGGACGAATGTCGGCTATGTGGCGCTGTTCTTCATGGCGGGTCTGCTGGCCATCCCAGGCGATGTGCACAACGCGGCCCGGGTGGACGGCGCGACGGCCTGGCAGCGGTTCCGCCGCATCACCCTGCCGATGCTGCGGCCCACGTTCTTCTTCGTTCTGGTCACCGGGGTGGTGGGTGCGGTGCAGACCTTCGACACCGTGTATGCACTCACCAGCGGCGGCCCGCAGAACCGCACCGATCTGGCCGCGCACCGCGTGTATGCCGAGGCCTTCGAGTCCGCCCACGTGGGACGCTCGGCCGCCATGTCGCTGATCCTGTTTCTGATCCTGGTCGCTGTCACGGTGATTCAGCACCGCTACTTCCGGACGCGGGTGAGCTATGACCTGGTGTAGAAACGGCGCGGTCTATCTGCTGCTGACCCTCGGCGCTGTCCTTACGCTGGGCCCGTTCCTGTTGGCGCTCTCGGCTTCACTGAAATCGACACGGCAATTCGCGACCGATTCTCCCCTGGCGCCGCCCAATCCGTTCACCATCGCCAACTACACGGGGCTGGCCGACGCCGGGTTCGGACGCGCCGCCCTGGTGACGGTGTTGATGACGGCGATCATCGTGATCGGCCAGCTGACGTTCTCCGTCCTGGCCGCGTATGCCTTTGCACGGCTGCAGTTCCCGGGGCGTGATGGACTGTTCTGGGTGTATCTGGCCACGCTGATGATTCCGGCGACGGTGACCGTGGTGCCGATGTATCTGATGCTGACACAGGTTGGGCTTCGGAACACGTTCTGGGCGTTGGTCATCCCGTTCATGTTCGGATCGCCCTACGCGATCTTCCTGCTGCGTGAGCATTTCCGCACCATTCCCAACGACCTGATCCGCGCGGCCCGCCTGGATGGCGCCAACACGCTCGACATTCTGTGGCATGTGGTGGTGCCGGTCAGCCGCCCCATTCTCATCACGCTGACACTCATCACCGTGGTGTCGCAGTGGAACAACTTCATGTGGCCGTTGGTGATCACCAGCGGAAACAACTGGCGGGTGCTCACCGTCGCGACCGCCGGGCTGCAGTCTCAGTTCAACGCGCAGTGGCCCATCGTGATGGCGGCGACCACCGTGGCGATCGTGCCGTTGGTGATCCTGTTCGTGGCTTTCCAGAAGTACATCGTCAGTTCCATCACCTTGAGCGGACTCAAGTGATGAAATCCTCCACCCGCGCCGCCCTGACTCTGGGGCTGATCGCGCTGCTGCTGTTCGGAATCGCGGGATGGCTAGGGATTCCGAAGACACCGCACGGGAAAACGGTCGTCACCGTCCGGGTGTGGGATGAGCGGGTGGCCGAGGCGTACCGCAGCTCGTTCGATGAGTTCACCCGGCGCGATCCCGGGATCGAGGTCGCGGTCACGGTGACGTCGTATGCGAGTTACTTCAACAGCCTGCGCACCGATGTGGCCGGGCATGGCGCCGACGATATCTTCTGGCTCAGTAACGCCTACCTGTCCGATTACGCCGACACCGGGAACCTCGTCCCCGTTGATCCGCAAGAGGATTGGGATCCCTCGGTCGTCGCCCAATTCACCCGCGGCGGCAAGCTGTGGGGTGTCCCTCAGCTCAGCGACGCCGGGATTGCGCTGTACTACAACAAGAATCTTCTCGACGAGGCGCAGGTGGATCCGGCCGAGCTGGCGGAGCTGCGATGGGACGCCGACCCCGCCGTCGATACCCTGCGCCCGATGCTGCACCGGCTCACCGGGCCCGGGCATTGGGCCTACAACGCCGCCAACGATCTGCAGGGCATCTACCTGAACTACCTCGGGTCGGCGGGGGCCGTCTTCCAGGCCGGCGACAAGTTCGCGTTCGCCAATCCTCGAGCCGAGATGGCGTTCACCTACCTGGTGCAGCTCATCAACGTCGACAAGGTGGCTCCGTCGGCCGCCGACACCAACGCCAACAACGACTTCTCACGCAACCAGTTCCTGCAGGGACGGATGGCGCTGTTTCAATCGGGCACCTACAACCTGGCCCAAATCCAGGCGAACGCCAGCTTCCCGTGGGGTGTGGCGATGATGCCTGCCGGGCCGGAAGGCCGGGTCAGCGTCACCAACGGCATTGTGGCCGCCGCTAATTCGTCATCCCCCCACATCGAGGCAACCAAGCGAGTGCTGGCCTGGATGGGTAGCACCGAGGGCAACGCCTTCCTGGGTCGCAGCGGCTCGGCGATCCCCGCGGTGCTGGGTGCGCGTGAGCCGTACTTCCAGCATTGGACCGCCCGGGGTGTCGACGTCGCCCCGTTCTTTCAGGTGCTGAACGGTGCGCAGATCGCCGCACCGGGCGGGCAAGGATTCGGAGCCGGATTCGCCGCGCTGAAGCCGTATTTCGCCGAAATGTTCCTGGGACGCCTCGATGTGCGCAGTGCATTACAACAAGCGCAGCAGGCGGCGAACACGGCGCTGGAAAAGTAGCGCCGCTACAGCACCTCGAACAACACGACCGCGGTTAGCGACAGTTCGGCGAAGCCGACTCCCGCCACGGTTTAATGCGATAGATGGTCGGCTTTCCATTGTGCATAGCGTTCGTCGAGGATTGCGTCGATGCGTGCTTGGTTTTCGAAGGTGTAGGGCACATGAAAGTAGGACGGCAGGTCTTGCGCTAGCGACGTAAGGTCGGCGTAGTAGCCGGAAGAGCTATCGAAATAACTGCGGGCGAACGCATTTGCCTCGGCGGCAAGCATGTCATCGATGAGGCTGTAGTCAAAGAACCTGTAAAGATCAACTGCGGTGTGACGGTGTTCTAGGTAGGAGTCGACTTCGCGGCGAGCGTTCTTGGCCTGGCGAGGACTCAAGAGACCGCGTGAGGCCAGCCAGCCAAGGAAGAATGCGCCCAATACAGGAGCCTGCTCGTTTGCTTGTTCGCTGGTAAAGCCCTGATCTTCCTGCAAGGAGTTGACATGGTTTTTAGCTTTGTCATAAGCGTGAGGGCCAGTTGCCACCTGCCTGGGTACGCTTGCTTCCCGTGACGCCGTGTACGCGTCATACCCGCCACTGATGGCCACTTGAGCCGAGTAGCCAAGAGTGCGACCGCTGGCTAGCCCGCGGCCAATTGTATGGAAGTCATAGATGCATTGGGCTTCGAAATCCACTGACATTTCTGTCCACAGTGGATCTTCCAGTGCCCTCGCAACAACCACCCGCCGATAGCTATCTCGGTTGCGATTTTGCTTGGCGAGGTCGAGGCGCCAGTCATACCCTGGACGTTTATCGATGACGACTTGGCCCAGGGCGATGGCGACGTCCATCAGCATCGCCAACACAATGTGCTCGCCCTCCTTGCGTAGCGGTAACCACGCTTCCGGGCTGGCCGAGAATGTCGAGACATGGACACTGGGCCACTGCGTACGTGCCCACTGATCCAGTTCTGCTAGGAAAGCATCCGGGTCAGCTGCCGCCAGCCCCGCGTGTAGATCGACATCGAATTCCCGCAACAGATCTGCCAAAATCTCAAGCCTCGCGGCTCGCTGGTCAAGCAAATACTTCAGATTGGCTTCACATTGAGCCACGTTCAATGTCTGCGGTGGTCCGGTAAAGGGAGTCTCATAGGGCGGATAGTCATCAAGCAGCCGCTGTAGGCGACCGCCGTCCGAACCGTCTGGTCGACGGCGAAACAGTCCGAACACGTCTAATCCAATCTATCCGCAATTGCTAACTGAACAAGCCTTTGACAGCGCTCCATCCCTTGCTTGCCAGGCCGCTACCGGCGACACCACCGATAACGCCTCCAATGATCCCACCGACCACGGTGCCTGCCCCAGGGACCACAGAGCCTATCGAGGCACCTATTTCGGCACCGGCCCATGCCCCGGCCGCTCCGCCGGCAAGATTGACGCCCGCCTCCACCGTCTTTTCCCCAACACGGTTTCCGTCGGCATGAAACGCCTCACCGAGCTGAACCGCATCTACCACCACTCCGATGGGGCGTGCGACCTTGCCAACTTTCTCCAGGGTCTGGCCCGCTGCCCTCAGCGCCTTGTTATCGGATAGTCGCTGACCATCTCGCTCGGCCTCACTCCGGATCAAGCTTTCTGGGTCGTTGCTGCTATTCGTCTTACCTAGCTTGGATTCAATATCGATGCGTTTGGCATTCCGGGGGTCTGCCGGGTTCGGTTGGTCTACTTGGACGTCAACACGACGTGATCCTGTCGGATACGGCTCCCCTGGGGTCACCGGGACCCGCTTACCGTTCTGGAGTACCTGCATTTGCTCCTGCACAACATTGCCGGGGGCCTGATACCGCTTGGCGGTCTCGTGTTCGGCTTCGGCGCCATTGATGTTGTTCGCCTGGCCCATCGTCTTTCCAGAATTCTTGCCTACTCCACCAGGCGGTTTGGGGTATATGGTCGGATCAACCTCAATCCCATGGCTTTCCAACATCTGTCGCAGTGGACCGGAAAACCCTCCGCCCTCGTTCCAAGGGCTTCTCGTGAATTCCCAGCGCACGGTCAGCTCTGGATTCTTGACCAGTGTCTTGTACCCTGCATGTCGGACACCCTCCGCAACACCTGTACCTGGCACCGTCGGGAAATTGGATGCTTCCTGCACAAGGTCGTTGTTGAACTGGTCGACAAAACCTGGATCACGCTCTGCGAGGGCCGAACTGATTTCCTGGTAGGCAGCATCGCTTCGAGCTGGATCCTGGCGGTCGGCATCCATCACCAACCACGCCAGAGACTGGGTATCCACCTCGCCGGTTTCTGAATTGGTCACGGCAGAAACAAGATCCGCACTGTTGGTGGCCCCCGACAATGATTCGGATGGATCAGCGGGAACCCCACCTGCACCGAGGCTAGAGACAGAGTTGACCGCCCCGGCTCCTTGCGAGGTGAGCTGGGAGCCTTGCCCCACAAGATCGGTGACCTGTGATGCTTGGTCGTTGAGCTGCGTGAACTGCTCGGCCTGGGGTTTGAGTTGTGGATTGACATCGCCGACTGTTTGAGCGACTTGATCGGCTTCCTTCTGAGCGGTTTTCACGATCTGGCTGCCCGCATTGACAGCGTCGGCCGTGCCCTGGATGCCCTGAGCAGCGCCCTGCACCAGCGTGATCGCATCCTGCGGATTCACCGCACCGGACTGCGCCGAGGAAGCCAACGAGGCGCCGGCCTGGGCGGCCGAGCCGAAGCCCTGGGCGGCCTGCCCAGATGACTGCCCGATCTGCTGACCCGACTGCACATATGTCTGAATATCGCCCGGAAGCCCCTGCACCGCTTGCGATGCATCCTGCCCCAGCGCCTCGGTGTCCGGCCCTTGCTGTTCATCTTGCTTGCGGCGGCGCGTCGAAGCCGCACCCAACAACAACGCCGTCAGATCGTTATCGCCAGACTGCTGGTCGCTATCCCGCTCGTCGTCCTTGTCGTCCTTTTTCTTGTCCTTCGACGGGAACTTCGGCGGCTGCTGCTGCTTGTTCTGCTTCTGCTGTTGCAGCTGCTTGGTGAGATCGTCCAGACGCTGACGATCCTGGCCTGCCTGCTGCTGCCGATCTTGCAGCTGACGTGTCAAGTCATCGATCTTTTGTTGATCCGACGACCGATTCGGCTGCTGCCCAGAGTTCTGCTGCCCCGGCTGTTGCGGTTGTTGCGCGGGCTGCTGCACGCCCTGATTCGGTTGCCCACCTTGCGATCCCGTATTAGTGCCAGGGTTGGCTTGTCCACCGTTGTACTCCGGATTCGGCGTACCGGGCCCTTGGGTGTAGGGGGTGGCGTTCTGATAGTTCGGGATCTGCTCACCGTTGGCCGCCCGCTGCCACGAGCCATCAGCGTTCTGCCCAGGCGACAACCCCTGCTGCGCCGAGCCGCTGTTGCTTGGGCTCGAGGCGTTCGCGCCCCGAGCGGGCTGCTGGTTGTAGATGCTGATGCCGTTGTTCTGGTCCAGACCCGGCATGCCTGAGTTGGAGCCCTGGTAGTCGGGCATCTGATTCGGCATCTGAGGCGGCTGAAACAGCTGCCCGCCCCCAGGCGGACCGTCATTACCGCCAGGGCTGCCACCGCAATCTGGCGGGCACGCAGCATGAGCCTGCGGCACCGTTGCCGGGGTAAACCAACCTAAGCCCAGACCGCCTGCGGAAAACATCAGCACCGCAACAACACCCGCAGTCGCACCTGCCTTCTGCGAGCCGCCCGCAGCCCACCTATACAGGCCTGCAAGACCGTTCCAGAGACCGGCATTCGAACACACTGCCACCGCAAGCATGACCGCGATCGCACCTGCTGCGGTAAAGAGCTGCGGTCCCATCACCACCGGCGCCAACGTGGGGGCGAGCCAGGCCGCCAGCGCAATCAAGCCAACCGCGCCTGCCACCAAAACACCCACCAACCCCGGGTGCCAGCTCCGGGTATCTTGCTGGCCGGCTCGTCCCCGCCGAGAACGCACTCCAGCCAAACCGGCATCGACTAACGCCTCTCGGGCAAGCCCGAACAAATACCGGCCGCCCGTGAACAGCGCGGCACCCGACACGACCGCGACGAGTAGCTGACCCGCGCCCATCGCGATCGACCACGTGCTCTGCCCTGTCGCCGACGCCCACCACGCGAGATAACCGCCCCGGAAAACCCACCAAGTGCCAACAGCACCTGCAAGCAGGCTCAGCGCGGCGAGTACCGCCCGCGTCGGCTCCCCGACTCGAGTCTCGACCGCACTGAACATCGCCGAAATGATCGGCTGGCGCCCCCAAACAGCCAACTTGATCCCGCCGCTCAAAGCGATCAGCAAGATCAACAACTCAGCTGCCCAAACAAGCCAAGCTCCTACCCCTTCACCGGTCCGATGGAGGCCGTGGAGCCCGGCGACCGCACCCGTTGCGACGACCACACCCGCGATCGCCGCAGCGACCCGGCGACTCGTGAAACCCGCCGACCAGTTCATTTTAGCGAACTCTCTATTAGCGAGAGAATCCGCCCTAACGATGGGCTTCTCGTCCAACTCTGCACGCATCACTGACCCCTCCAGCCATGTATGGCAACTAGTTAATGAGGACAATACGCATGCATATCACGACTGTCGAGCCATATGGCAAATACAACGAGCTGAGATCAACAACCTGGGATCTCGCCACCTATCAACCAGCACGGCGGATGGAATATCGACCAGATGGCGGCAGCAGCAAATTCAAGATCATGGCAGGATGGAACAGGTAGCGACGGTCATGGATCCGGTACCGGCCGACTCAACGCTCACCGCCGAGCTTCGCCCCGAGGAACGCCTAGTCCAACGGCATCGTCTATCGAAGGTGCCCAACCGCGGCGGACAACCGCGCAGCGGACGCCGCTTCTCACGCCAACTTGGGATACCAGACATCGACGCGGCACCCACCGACGACGACGTGGCTTGCCATCGAAAGAGCAAGGGCCACTGCAACAAAGGCGTTAAACGCCGCCAAAAGGTAAGCCTCGCACTACAGCACCTCGAACAACACGACGGCGGTCCCGATCGCAATGATGATCAGCAGCGCAACCGCATCACGCAGGCCCGGCCGCGTCGGATGCGCCGCAATCTGCCCAGTGCCACCGCGCGCGGTGATGGCATCCCCCATCTCGGAGGCGCGTCGCAGGGCGACGGTGATTGCCGCGGTAAGCATGTCGACCACCTCGGCTACCCACCGCAGCCCGCGCCTGCCCTCGCGCACCTGAGGCGGACGCAACCTGCGAGCGGCGATGAGTACCCGGAACTCGTCGGACAACATGGGGAACGAGCGCAGCGCGAGCGCCAGGGTGGCGGCGCGCTCGTCGACCGGAATCCCGAAGACCTTCAATGGTCGCCCCAGCATGGCCACAGCGGGCGCGATCTCGGAGACATTCGTGGTCCACGACACCATGGCTCCCGTACCGAGCAGCACGATCGCCACCGCGGTGGTGCGCGCCACTGCGAGCACACCGTGGAATCCGATAGTCATCCCGCCGATATGCCAGAAGGGCGGCCCGCCGCTGAAGAACACCGTGAGGCTGCCACCGATCACCAAGGCCACCATCCAGATCGGGATCGTGGGCATCGCACCGCGCGGGATATGGGCCAACCACGCAGTGAGGATCACCAGAGCCGCCACCGCGCCGATAGCCGTCCAGGTGGGGAACAGCGTCAGCAGCACCGAAATAAGGAAGACCGCAACAAGTTTGGTTCCGGCCCACAGCTCGTGGATCGGGGAGGTGCCGGGGACAGGCCGCAGCAGTACCACCGGGCGGCGCGGTGCACGTGTCGTCGTCATGAGCGGTTCCCCGAGCCCACCGATTCGGCCAGCAGCACGCCGGATTGCAGATGCACAGTCCGCGGACACAGTTCCTGCATGCCATCGAAGTCATGCGAAATGACGACGATGGTGAGCCTTTCCCGCTCGCGTACCTGAATCAGCAGTCGCAGCAGCCCGGCCTGCGACTCGGCGTCCAGCCCCGCCAGAGGCTCGTCGAGAATCAGGGCACGCGGAGAACGCGCCAACAGCCCGGCCAACACCACGCGGCGCATTTGGCCTCCGCTGAGCTGATCGATGGGGCGCTTGAGCAGGTCCGCCTCCAGCCCGACGCTGGCGAGGGCGTGCACCACCCGGTCGGTGTCACGGGCGGAAAACCCTGCCGCCGAGGCTATTTCATAGTCAACGCGGCTGCGCAGCAGCTGCAGCCGCGCGGCCTGGAAACTGATGGCCACCGAGCCCACCTGCTCGGACACCGGCTTGCCGTCCAGTAGGCACTGCCCCGAGGTTGGCTTGGTGAGTCCTGCCGCGATCCAGGCCAGCGTCGACTTGCCCGACCCGTTACCGCCATGGATCAGCACACCATCGCCCTCGTGCACCGCCAGCGACACGTCGTGCAATGCCGTTTTCGCCCAGGGAGTTCCGCTGGCGTACTGGTGCGCCACGGAATCGAACTCGAGAACAACGGGCGACTCGACGTCGGGCCGCGCTGCCGTGGTGGTGGGCACCGGCACGGTCTGTATCGCCGTGCGCGCCGTCTTGCCGTTGACCGCGCGCAGGGCGATCTCCCGGTCGGCGGCAGCGGCCTCGGACTGGAAATGGGTGATGTGCACCACCGACATCCGGTGCTGCGCGGTGAGCCGTGACAGCACGCCCAGCAGGTCCTCGCGCCCCTTCGGGTCGACCATGCTGGTGATCTCGTCAGCCACCAATAGCGCGGGGTCGCGCGCCAGGGCCGAGGCCACCGCCAGTCGTTGCAGCTCGCCACCCGAGAGCGAGGAGGTGCTGTGCTGGCCCATCCCGTCCAGACCGACCTCGCGCAGCAGACCCTCGATGTCGACGTCGTGATCGGCGGGCAGACCCCACACCACGTCGTCGGCGACCTTGGTACCCAGCACCTGACTTTCGGGGTGCTGCATGACGATTGCGGTGCCACCGATGGCGCCGAGCCCCACCGAACCCGGCCGCTCGATTTCCCCCGATGTGGGTTCACGCCCCGCCAGGATGCGCATCAGGGTGCTCTTGCCCGATCCGTTGGGACCGGTGATCGCGACATGCTCGCCGACCTCGATGCTCATTGAAAGCGGGGCCAGCGCATCGGATTCACCACGCGGATACCGGAATCGCACATCCCGTAGGCGCGCGGGCACCGGACCCACCGCACCCGCGGGCGTCGGTGGGTCGAGCTGGTGCACGTCGGGGATCACCGCCAAGCGATGGATCACGCGAGAGAGTACCCACCAGCCAAACAGCGCGTTGAACAGCACGAAGACGAAGACGATGCCACCGATGAACCACACCCAGTTGCGTATCGCGAAGTCGATCGCGCTCGTCGCGTTCACACCCACGGCTTCCAAATGCGGAAGGTGAGCGATCATCTTGAACAGGCCCTCCAGCGAGGCGCGCAGCGCGTCGAAGAGCAGGTTGCGCATGCGGTCCAGCAGGGCCAGCGCACCGACCGCCAACGCCGCGATGATCGCGCTGCAGATGACCCCGAGCACCGTCAGCAGGGGCATGCCGTGTCCGCGGCGGCGCACCACGCCGGTGAGGCCACCGATGTACACGCAATTGGCCATGGCGATGAGACCGCCGAGCCCGGCCAGCAGGAAGGCGATGACGCCGCCGGCTACGGCGGCGGCCAGCAGCACGCGGACGCGGTAGCGATATCCCAGCAAGCCCATGGGTACGGCGCCGAGTAGTTGCACGGCACCCAAAATCGGCAGGGCGACCCCGACGATGACCATGGCGGCGGTGAGCGCGGCCATGACGGCCGCTTGAGCCAGTTCATCGGGTTTCAGAGGCACCCTGGTGAAATTCACTTCACAATTCTGCCAGCAGGTTTGCCCGCTCTCAGGACATTCTCAGCTTCGCCCGGCGCACCGCTAATTCACTGCGACGCCGATCAGATGACCTATCACGTAGGTGGCGCCGATAGCGATGGCACCAAACGTCAACTGTCGCAAGGCACTCAGCCACGGGGCTCGCGCTGTGAAGCGCCCGGCGACCCATCCGGCGATCACCAGACCCACTCCTCCGCAGACCAGACCGGCCAGGAGTGACGCGAATCCCAGCAGGAATGGGATCAGCGGCACCACCGCGCCCACCGAGAACGTCACGAACGACGAGATCGCGGCCACCCACGGCGACGGCGTCTCGTTGGGATTGATGCCGAGCTCGCGGGTGAGGTGAATCGTCACCGCGGTGTTCTCGTCCTGGTGGATCTCGTCGGCGGCCGCGGTCGCCGTCTGCGGCGAGAGCCCGATATCGCCGAGCATGGCGATAAGCTCCTTCTTCTCGGCATCGGGGTGCAGCTGAATGGCGCGACGTTCCACGCTCGCCTCATGCTCGATCTGCGAGTTGGAGGTCGATACCGACGTGAATTCGCCGAGCGCCATCGAGAACGCGCCCGCCACCAGGCTGGCGGCCCCGGTCAACACGATCGCCTGAGTGTCGAGGCCGCTGGCACCCACGCCGGCGACCAGAGCAGTGTTGGTAACCAGGCCGTCCATGGCGCCGAACGTGGCCGCACGCAACCATCCCCCGGACACGTCTGGGTGCGTGTGGTCAAATTCATGCGGTAGTTCGGCAGATTCCGCAGAGCCGTCGAGTGCCACGATGAATGAATCTACTTCCAGGTAGCTGAAAACGCACTGCTCAGAGGGGAATTACCGATATGAAGCGTTCACTGACTGTTTTCGGCACCGCGGTGTTGGCCGGCGGGCTGATGCTTGCGTGTTCGAGCAATGACAAGAAGGACGAGTCCGCGAGCTCTTCAGCCAGCAGCAGCGCCACCACCTCCGCGGTGGCCGCCAGCAGCTTCGACATCGCCAAGATCGACGCCATCAAGGACCAGTTCCCCGCGGGGTACACCGTCGAGGTACAGCCCAAGACCACGGTGACCCAAGAGATGCTCGATCAGATGAAGGGCATCTTCGACAAGGCCACCTTCACCCCGCAGGAATGCGCCGACAAGATGCTGGGCGCGTTCCCACAAGTGACCGGTACGTCCATGCAGGGTGTTACCGGCGCCAAGGGCAATGGCGACCCGATGTCCAAGACGATGATCATCGCCGCGGCCATGCAGACGGTCAGCGCGATCCCCGAGGACACCACCGGTGGAGCGTGCGACAAGTTCAGCCTGTCGATCGCCGGCATGGCCGAGGGCACCGGCGAGAAGATCGACGCGCCGGCCATCGATGGCGTGAAGACGACGGGTACCTCAACGAACATCAAGATCAGCGCGCCCGGCATGGAGAAGGAGATGGTGCAGATCGCCTACTCCGCTCAGCTCGATGACCACCACGCTGTGTCGGTGTCCGGCATGGGTGATGTCGACCGCAACGAGCTCTCTGACGTCTTCGTGAAGGCCGTCAACGCCGTTAAGGGATAGGCCGTACCGGGATGCCCGCCCCGGCAGCAAGGGGCGGGTACCCGGGCGCACCCCAGTACCCGCCGGGCGGGTAGTAGCCGTAGCCATACCAGGCCGAGCTGGGCACACCCTCACATTTGGTGGTGCCTCCGGCCGAGGCGCAGACGGTCGCCTGCGCGGTACCCGCCGCGGGGCTGGGCAAGATCAATGGCGCTGAAGCCAGAGCTCCGACAATGAGTGCCGAGCAGAGAGTTCGCGCCACATTTCGTGGTCGCTTCATATTTCCAGGATAGCTCTGGTCGCCTGCGCTGAACACGGCGTTGACGTGACCCCGGTCGCCTATCGAACCGCGTCGGGAAGACTGCGCGTTGGCCGTTTCATTTCGTCCAAGTCCTCACCCGCGTGCCCGTAGATCCAGAAGATGACCCGGCTGACGAGGTGCAGCAGCACCCGCTGCTCAGGATCCTGTGTGTCCACCCCATAGATGTTCGTGACCGCCGACGTACCGCAGCCACGCTCATACAGCTCGCCGGTCAATCGCCAATGGGTACCGGGTCCATCACTCTTGGGCGCGAACGAATCAACCGAAATGAACTCGCCCGCCGCCAATTCCACGACGTGACATTCCAGCGTCCCCGCGTATCCCGTCCCCACCGCCGGCATCGATCCGATGACGAACTTCGCGCCAAGTTCTGGGCGGAATCCCCGCACGCTCACAGGCCATTGCTCTGGATCGATGATCGCGTCCCACACCTGTGTGCGCGGATGTTCGAACTCCCATATGGCGCGTACCACCCACTCCCCTTCCCCGGACAGCCTCGAAAGCCGCCTGCGTGTGGCCATCGGCTAGCAACCATGGCGAAGTAACCGTACTAGCAGTACCACCATTTCGCTACGCAACGGAGAGGATTCGGCTCAGCTATCTCGATGCCGGGCCACCGATCGTGGTGTTTCCTGATAGCCACCAGCTAAACGTAGCCTTGATGATGGAAAACGTCGATCCGAAAGGCCCCTTGGTAACTAGCTGTCGACCAGCCCACAGTTTTCAGAACGACCGTACACAATTTTCCCGGAGTTCAAGAAAGCGGGATTAGCAAATAGATGAGAGCATGGTGCGGTGGCGGAGGACTCGTCCGTGGCGCAAGCGCGGACACTGCTGATCTCACTCTATGAGCATGTCAATGAAGTAGCGCAGTCGATGGCCGAGGCCGAAGACCTGATCCGACATACCCCACGCCACAGCTCCCCGCACCGGCACCACCGACTCCGTGTGGCTGCCATGCGCAAGGACATCTACGAAGCGCAACGGCTGATTAAGAAACTGCACCAACGGTTTCCGGCGATACGCGATACGGCCTGGCCGACGACACCACGTGACGAGAATGGGAACCCGTGATGGAAGGTAACCAAAAGGCCGCAGCTGGTCCGCGGTCCAGGTTTAGCGGTTGGCGGCAGACTGCCATGTCACCTTGGATACTCGCCGCTTCGCTCTAGGCTGAGCTACCGCTGAGTATCCATCTCCGCCGCCTTAGCCTCGACGATTTGTGCCCATTCCTCGGGAAATCCGGCCACTAGCCTCACAGTTCGCACTGGCGGGCTATCCGACTCGCTAGTGTTCGGATTGGCACCGCGATCGAGCAGAAGTTTGATCATCGAACCGTCAGGGCAGTTCCGGCGTTTTCTGATTGACATCCACAGCGGCGTGTTTCCCCAGACGTTGATGGGGTCAACGTTCGCGCCAGCGTCGAGAAGTTCCTTAGCGATTTCGATGTTTCCGCGTTCAGCGGCAATATGCAGCGGCGTCATGTCTTCTGGCCCAGGAAGGTTGATGTCAACGCCGGCCGCAACCTCAGCACGAAACGCTCCGACGTCGTTGCTCATGATCGCCCGGTGGATTGGCCTGAGTGGATCAATTTTCGGTGGTTCGTCTCTCACCATGGTCTGGTCATCCTTCTCGGTTCAGTCAGTATGGGTTGCGGTCTTGGAAGAGCGTTTGGATTGAATCCCCCAGATCTGCAATGTCGTCCCTTATCCGCGCACGGTAGTCCGACTCCACGACGAAGACCTGTTAACAGTGCCAAGCGGAGTATCAGGACGGGAACCCGGATCGCCACTTCCAGACTCTGACGACAGACCGGTATCTAGTGGCACGTTTGACGGCAGCTTGGCTTCAAGACGGTCCCGGCTTCAGATCTTCTACAAGCTCAGCATTGGCAACGTCTAGAGTTCTAGGGATCAAGCTGGAGGCCGTGGACGAAACACTCTGATCACCAACGCTTCTCAGCGCTTTCGTGTCGCCTGGATCGCTAGGAGTGTTGGTACGGGCGCGAGCAGAAGAAACTCCCGGTGTCCCCTGCCCGATCGCCCGTCTTTGCAGCACCGGGATTGCAGCCGCCTGTCACCCTAACGCCAGCGCGCACGGCCCGAACATTTCTGCGAATTCACTGCGTGAATCCTGTGGCAACCTGTAAAACTTCCGAGTGTCTTTTTCACATTCGACAGACCGGGGGTTTTGATTCATGTTCAAGGCAATCGTCGTGGCACTATTCGCGCTGGTGATGTCAAGCGGCGTGGCACATGCCGACTCTCTTGACGACCAGTATCTGAAGCTGCTGGCATCACACGGCATTGAGGGCGATCCAGCCCAGTTGATCGCATCGGGCCACGACTCCTGCGATGCCCTAGATCAAGGGCGCATCGGTTACGGCGTGAGCCCCTACGGTTTGGCCATGATGAAGATCACCGGACAGCTGATGAGTCAGGGACTTTCATCACAGCAGGTGTCCCAACTGACTCACGATGCGAACACGGTGTACTGCCCGGGCAAGGCGTGAGAGTCACCACGGCTTGTAAGCCCTAGGGGCGGCGTGGCCTGGATTCTTGTGTTGCGCCCCGTCGGCCAGATTGCGGGCCTCAGCCGCAGTCTGGTTGGCGCGAACCCAAAGCCGTAGCCTCGCAATCATGTTCAATCCGCAAGGCAAGCCAACCATCACCTTCCAAGTAACGTGCTCGACCTCAGATACCTGGACAATGGTGCTTGAGCCTCCAGGCACAGGATTTGAGAATCTCTCACCCACCGAGAAGATCACCATCGAGTTTGTCGCATCGACCGAACCTCGCTACAACATTCCCTGCATCGATGTCTACGAGAAGAACTACGTTGCGGTGGAATTGGTCGCAGACTACGACGATGTTCGCATCACCAACTCCAGCGGGGTTGAACTTGAAATATGACACCGATCCCATCTAGCCCGCCTGACGCGGCCGCTCACGCCTTCGATGGGTTGGCTTCTCGTTCACGCTTGGCTGCAACGTCGTCGTAGGCGTACAGCTCTTTGCAGCCCGGTGTCCGGTGCTGATTACGCTGCCCGTCAGCATGCAGATACAGGCGCGGCACGACACGACGTAGCACCTTGTAGAACGTCGAGCGCGGTGGCGCCTCGCCGGCAAGCTTCATCATGCGCAGCACGTCCGCCCCTGTCATGGGCTGATCACGCGCGCGAGCACGCATGTCCTCGCGGAGTTCATCGACGCCGTACGTCGACCGGCACCGCGGGCATCCCACAACGCTCTCGCCCTTCTCTGCATAGAACTTCACCCCACACGTCAGCGGGACACCGTCGTCGCTCTCCCCCATCGGCTTCGAGCACTCCCCAAAGAGCTGCAACTCCGGGCGGTCAATCGCCCTGTGCGCCTTCTTGGTCAGCGCTACGAGTCCGCCGTAGAACTCGGCCGCGTTCTCCTCGGACATGATCGCCAGCAGGTTGTGGACCAGCCAGCGCGCCATGTCAGCGCTCGATGCCGTGTAGTCGGCGGGGATGCGGCGCCACCCGGGAAGAACGCCAGGTCGATGAACTCGGGTTTCACCGAGTCCAGCGGCCATGCGGGTCTGTCGGTAAGCCGCCTCCGTCAAGCGGTCCAGGCACGAATGATGCCCGACCGCTCATCGTTGGAGGCTCCCGCAGCCGAGATCTGCTGACATCCTGCGGCGGCGGCTGACGCTGCTGCTGGGCGGTGAAAGCAAAACTCCGCCCCCAGAAGGAGACGGAGTTCAAGGCGTGGAACCTACTGTGCTCCCCCGCTTGGACTCGAACCAAGAACCGTCCGATTAACAGTCGGAAGCTCTGCCAATTGAGCTACAGGGGACTATCCGGATCGCGTCGGTTTGTACCGCGAACCGAGGCATGACTTTAGCCTACGGGTGGGGGTGAAAGCCAAACCGGTCGCCAGGCCGTATCGCCCGCCTACGAGCGACAAAGACGGAGTGCACAGGGTGTTGTCGCTCATAGTCGGGCACAAGGAAGTGTCCTGGCTCAGCCGTTCACAGGTGCGTCAGGCAGGATAGGGAGAACTTCGTTAGTTGGTGGAGGGTTCGTGATTCGGGTTTTGTTGGTGCTGGCCGCTGGCTACGTGCTGGGTGCGAAGGCTGGCCGTCGTCGCTACGAGCAGATCGTCAACGGGTATCAGGCCGTCACCGGCAGCCCCGCGACCAAGAAGCTGATCGAGATCAGCCGTCGCCGCCTGGCCAACTCACTGTCTCCCGATCCGCACATGGTGGAGCTCACACCGATCGATGAGACGACCATGATCTTGGAGCCCGAGCCTCAGCTCGACAACAAGTAGCGCCGCTACACCGACGGATCGTCCCCGCTGACCTGCTCCACCAGGCTGCGCCGGTACGCCTCCAGCGCCACCAGATCACCGAACAGCGCGTGATACTCGTCGGCGTTGTCCACCGGCGACATCCGCTGCAGCTTGGACTTGACCTCGGCCACCTGCCGTCCGACCCACACCTCTTGCAGCTTGGCCAGCACCGATCCGATGTAGCGCGGCAGCCGCTCATCGTTATCCACCTGGATGGCCTCGGCGGTCAGGGCGTTGATCAGCATCACCTGGTTCTGCGACGACGCGCTCTGACGCACCTTGTCGATCCACTCCGCACCGACAATCCCCGCCGCGGCACCACCCGCCGTCTCGATCGCAGTACGCACCGCCACGTATCCGGGGTGCGTGAAGCTGTCGGGGGTCAGCGAGTCGAACACGGGTCCGGCGAAGGCCGGGAACTGCAGCGCGGCCTTGAGTGCCTCGCGCTGCGGCCACAACGTGGGGTCCTTGGCGTCGGGCATGGCGACCTTGGGTGCCGCGGCAGGTTCAGAACCGCGGGGACGACGGTCAGGCGACACCGCACCGCCCTTCGCAGCCTTACCGGCCTCCTCCCGCACCCGCGCGAGCACCTGGGCCACGTCGTCCCACCCGACCCATCCGGCCAGCTGCCGGGCGTACTCGTCGCGCAGCGTCGGGTCCTTGATCTTGGCGACCATCGGCACACACCGTCGCAACGCGTCCACTCGCCCCTCGGCGATCTCCAGATCCGAATCCGTCAGTGCCGTCCGGATCGCGAAGGCGAACAGCGGAGTGCGGCGCGCGACCAGATCCCGCAGCGCCCCCTCCCCTGACTTGAGCCTCAAATCGCACGGATCCATTCCATCCGGGGCCACCGCGACATACGACTGGCCGGCCAGGTTCTGCTCTCCCTCAAAGGCTTTCAGCGCGGCGGCCTGCCCGGCGGCATCCCCGTCGAACACGTAGATGAGCTCGCCGCGGAAGTAGGAGTCGTCCATCATCAGACGCCGCAGCATCGAGAGGTGCTCGTCACCGAAGGCAGTGCCGCAGGACGCCACCGCCGTGGTCACCCCGGCCAGATGCATCGCCATCACGTCGGTGTAGCCCTCGACTACCACGGCCTGATGCCCCTTGGCGATATCGCGCTTGGCCAGATCCAGACCGAAGAGCACCGAGGACTTCTTGTACAGCATGGTTTCCGGGGTGTTGACGTACTTACCCGGCATGGTGTCGTCCTCGAAGATCTTGCGCGCTCCGAAGCCGATCGTTTCCCCGCTGCTGGCACGGATCGGCCACAGCAGCCGCCGGTGGAATCGGTCCATCGGACCGCGGCGGCCCTCACGGGACAGCCCCGCGGCTTCGAGCTCCTTGAACTCGAAACCCTTGCGCATCAAATGCTTTGTCAGGGTGTCCCACCCGGACGGCGCGTATCCGCAACCGTATTGCTTGGCGGCGGCCCCATCGAAATTGCGCTCCGTCAGGTACTGACGCGCTGGTGCTGCCTCGGGCGAATCCAATGCGGAGGCATAGAACTCCTGCGCGGCCGCGTTGGCAGCGACGAGCCGTGCCCGGGTGCCACGGTCACGCTGCGCGGCCGTGCCGCCACCCTCGTAGTTGATGGTGTAGTTGATGCGGTCGGCCAGCCGCTCGACGGCCTCCACGAACGTGATGTGCTCGATCTTCTGAATGAAGGTGTAGGCGTCGCCGCCCTCACCGCAGCCAAAGCAATGGAATTGGCCATGATTGGGCCGCACATGAAAGGACGGCGACTTCTCGTCATGGAAGGGGCACAACCCCTTGAGGGAGTCGGCACCCGCGCGCTTGAGCTGAACGTAGTCGCCGACGATGTCCTCGATCTGCGTGCGCTCACGGATCGCCGCGATATCGCGATCAGGAATCCGGCCGGCCACTGAGTCAGCTTAGCCAACCGCGCCGTCAGGCCCAGCTGGCTTGCACACCCTGGCTATCGCGGTCCACCCGCTCAAGCCGGCTTTCGGTGTACGAGGCGATCTGATCCACCACCACCCGGGTGCGCGCCGCATCGTCCGCGGCGGCCTCGAACGCGGGCACAAACACCGGATCCAACGTCGCAGGAGCCCCTGCCCCTAGCCATTGCGCCACCCGATGGATGCGTTCACGCTGACGGCCCTGTCCCGCGATATGTCGCGGATCGGACATGATGAATTGCAGCGCAAGCATTTTCAGCACTGCTACCTCGGCGGCGACCACCTCGGGCACGGTCAGCTCGGCCTCGAATCGGACCAACGCCCCATCCCCGGCCACCTCACGGGTGGCACCGATCGCGGCCGAGGCGAACCGGCCCACCAATTCGCTGGTCAGTCGCTTGAGGTTGGCCGACGCACTCAGGGTGCCGTCATACGGGCCGATGGCCGCGACCACCGGCAGTGTGGCCAGGCGCGCGGCGGCCTCCTCCAGCGCGCCCTGCTCCACCCCGCCGAAGGACTTCACTCCCAGCTCCGCGAGCACCTGCGCCTCCCCCGGCGACGCCAGCACCCGCAGATCGATGCGCCCGGAGATCACGCCGTCCTCGACGTCGTGCACCGAGTAGGCGACGTCATCGGACCAGTCCATGATCTGCGCTTCCAGGCAGCGCCGCCGCGGTGGCGCCCCGGCCCGCACCCAATCCAGGGCCGTCGCGTCCTCGACGTAGGCGCCGAACTTCCCGCCGCCCGGCGGACGCAGCCACGGGTACTTCGTCGCCGCATCCAGGGCCGCTCGCGTCAGGTTGAGCCCGGCACTATTACCTTCGGCGTCAACGACTTTAGGCTCCAGCCGGGTGAGGATGCGCAGATTCTGGGCGTTGCCCTCGAACCCGCCGCAGTCGACAGCCACCTCGTCGAGCGCGCGTTCACCGTTGTGTCCGTACGGCGGATGGCCGATGTCATGTGCCAGCCCGGCCAGGTCCACCAAGTCCGGGTCGGCGCCCAGCCCGGTGGCGATACCGCGGCCGATCTGCGCCACCTCCACCGAGTGCGTGAGCCGCGTGCGCGGCGTATCCCCCTCGCGCGGGCCCACCACCTGTGTCTTATCGGCCAGACGCCGGAACGCAGCACTGTGCAGGACGCGGGCCCGGTCACGCGCGAAGTCGGTCCGGTGCTCCGATGATGGAATCTCAACGATCGCCGCCGTCTTCGGCGTCTCGGTGACGACGCGTTCACGGTCGAAATCGGTGTAGGCGTCCTTATGGGCATCCGGAGTACGCATCGTGGGCACCAGTCTGCCAGGACGGGTCCACGCGCCTCGCGAGGCATTAGATTGGCGACCATGCGTCTGCTGCGTGCCCTCGGGAGCCTGCTGGGAGTCATGATCGCGGTACTCACGGTGTTTGCCCCGACCCTGCTGCTGGCACCAGTGGCGAGCGCCGACCCACCCTTCCGGGTACCCGGCTATGTCACCGATCGGGCCGGGGCGCTCAAGAACCCCACCAAGGTGCGCGCCGCCATCGATCAGCTCTACGACAAGCAGCATGTGCGGCTCTGGGTGGTGTACGTCAAGGATTTCGACGGCGCCGATCCCGTGACATGGGCGAACAAAACCCTCAAGACAAGTGGATTGGGCGATCGCGACGCCCTGCTGGCCGTGGCAACGCAAGAGCGCAGCTACGCGTTCCTCGTCGCGTCAGAGATCAAGAACGTCAGCGACTCCGAGATCGATGAGCTGCGCACCAACACGATCGAACCCGCGCTACGCGCATCGAATTGGGATGGCGCGGCCATCAACACCGCCAACGGCCTGGAGTCGGCCGCCGCCTCGTCATCCTCCATTCCCTGGAAGCCCATCCTGGTCGCGCTGGCCTTCGGCGCCGTCGTGGTCGGCGCCTTCATGCTGTATTCCTGGTTCCGCAGTCGCTCCCGTCGCCGCGCGGAGGTCGAGGCCGCCAAGGGCATCGATCCGACCAACGCCGAGGCCCTCGCCGCGCAGTCGGTCGATGCACTCGATGGCTTGTCGAAATCGATCGTGGTGAATGTCGACAACGCGGTCCGCACCAGCGAGGCCGAGCTCACGCTGGCCGTCGAGGAATTCGGCACCGACCAGACCGCACCCTTCCAGCAAGCCGTCGACTCCGCGAAAAAGGCGCTGGCCCAGGCATTCTCCGTGCGTAAACAACTCGACGACGCCGTCCCGGAGACGCCCACGGAGCAGCGCCGTCTGCTGATCGACGTCATCACCGCGGCCGCACGCGCCGACCGCACCCTCGACGATCAGTCCAACGCCTTCGACGCGTTGCGCAACCTGGTGATCAACGCGCCCACGAAGCTGGACACCCTGACCCAGCAAGTGGTCGCAACGACCGCTCGGGTGCCCGAGTCGCAACGGGTTCTCGAACAGCTGCGCACCCAGTTCGATGCCGCGGCGCTGGCCTCGATTGCCGACAACATCACCGAAGCCACCGAACGCACCACGTTCGCAGACTCCCGGATCACCCACGGTCGGGAACTGGCCGCCCGCCCCCTGGAGGGCCAACAGATGAATCTCGTCGACGCCGTGCGCGGCGCCGAATCGGCACTGACCCAGGCCGCCGCGCTCTTGGACGCGGTGGACAACGCCGCCAACAACATCCGGCGCGCCACCGACGCACTGCCCGCGGCGATCGCGGACACGAAGTCCGGTATCGCCCAGGCCGAAGAACTCCAACGGCAGGGTTCGGTGCCGCGTGCCGAAGAGCTGACCAAGGCCCACGACACCGCCGTCGCCGCCGTGGCCGATGCCGAGCGCGTGGGGGCCACCGATCCGCTGACCGCCTTCACACACCTCGCCACCGCCGATGCCGAGCTGGACAAGCTCCTGGCTGCCGTGCGGGAGGAGAAGGACGCCGCCCAACGCCGCGCCCGGGCGCTCGATCAAGCGATCGGCACCGCGCGTCAGAAGGTGAACGCGGTCAGCCAGTACATCGGCCTGCACCGCGGAGCCGTCGGTGCCGCCGCGCGGGGATACCTCGCGGAGGCCGAGCGCAGCATCGCCACTGCCGAGTCCGCCCGCCAGTCGGATCCCTCGAACGCCATTCTGTGGGCCAACCGGGCGGCCGAACTGGCGACGCGCGCCGAGGGCGGCGCGATCCAAGAGGTGCGCGCGGCCCAGTCCTACTACAGCAACGGCTATGGCAACTACGGCGGTTCCGCCGGATACTCCGTCG
This sequence comes from Mycobacterium sp. D16R24, assembly GCF_002013385.1. NCBI lineage: Bacteria > Bacillati > Actinomycetota > Actinomycetes > Mycobacteriales > Mycobacteriaceae > Mycobacterium > Mycobacterium sp. D16R24. Next base: position 53,232 of record NZ_MAEV01000015.1, read on the forward strand.
CGGGCGATGTGGCCGGCAACGTCGCGGGCGCCGTGATCGGCGGCATCCTGCGCGGCATGCTCAGCGGCGGATCAAGCCACCACAGCTCCTGGTCCGGGTCCGGGTCGTCGTCTTACGGCGGGTCGTCCCGATCCTCGGGGTCGAGCTTCCGGGGCGGCGGCGGCCGCTTCTAGCGAGCCGTCTCTTTCCGAAAATTTCCCGCAGCACTTGACGGCACGCCGCTATCGATGTGCAATATATTGCATGCCAGTACCCCCGTCCGAGGGTGTCGTCGCGCGGTCCCTGCTCCGCGACGACGCCTACAAAGCCCTGCGTAAGGCCATCGTGGACGGCACCCTGGCCCCCGGTGAGCGGCTACGGGACGACGAACTGAGTCGCTGGCTGGGCGTGAGCCGAACCCCGATCCGCGAGGCCCTCGCCCGTTTGGAGCAGGCCGGTCTGGTGCAGACCCAACCGGGCCGGCACACCATCGTCAGCCCCGTCGACGTCCGAGAGGCACGCGCGGCGCAGTCCGTCGCCGCGGCGATGCACGAGCTCGCCGTACGGGAAGCGATCACCAACATCTCCGCCGGTGACCTCGCCGCGATGCGGCACGCCAACGCGCGTTTCGCCGCCGCGCTCGACGCGCACGATCCCGATGCCGCGCTCGCCGCGGACGACGAGTTTCACGCCATCGCCGTCGAGGCCAGCGCCAACCCGTACATCGCGGCGGTGCTCGAGCAGGTCACCCCCGTGTTGCGCCGCCTCGAGCGCATCCGGTTCGCCAGTCGCGATGGGCGCCACTCCGTGGCGCTGCACGAGCAGATCATCGCCCGGTGCGAGGCCGGTGACGGCGAGGGCGCCGGTCATGCCGCGCGCGCCAATTGGCACACCCTCATCCCGACGCCGGAAACTGCCGAAGCCAGGAGAACGTCTTGACGATCCACGATTTCCCCCGCTACCCACTGACCTTTGGGCCCAGCCCCGTCCACCCGCTGCAGCGCCTGAGCCGACACCTCGGCGGAGCCCAGATCTGGGCCAAACGCGAGGACTGCAATTCCGGACTTGCGTTCGGCGGCAACAAGACACGCAAGCTCGAATACATCGTCCCGGACATCTTGGCCAGCGGCGCCGACACCCTGGTGTCGATCGGCGGCTACCAGTCCAATCACACCCGCCAGGTGGCCGCCGTGGCGGCGGTGCTCGGTATGCGATGCCACCTGGTGCAGGAGCGCTGGGTGGACTGGGACGATCCGGTCAACGACAAGGCAGGCAACATCCTGCTCTCACGAATCATGGGAGCCCGGACTCAGCTGGACCCTGCGGGCTTCGATATCGGCATCCGCGGGTCGTGGGAGGACGCACTGTCCGCGGTCGAAAAGGGCGGCGGCAAGCCCTATCCCATCCCGGCAGGTGCATCCGAACACAAGTACGGCGGACTGGGTTTCGCCAACTGGGCCTATGAAGTGGCCGCGCAGGAACGACAGCTCGGCGTCTTCTTCGACACCATCGTCGTGTGCACCGTGACCGGTTCAACGCATGCCGGGATGATCGCGGGATTCGCCGCGCTCGCCGATGCCGGCGGCCCACCGCGGCGGGTACTGGGTATCGACGCGTCGGCCACGACGCCGAAGACCGTCGACCAAGTCACCCGCATCGCCCGACACACCGCAGGCCTGATCGGCCTCGAACGCGACCTGAGCACCGATGAGATCACCGTGCTCGAGGGTTGGGCAGGCGAAAAATACGGCGTGCCTGTCGATTCCACCATCGAAGCGATCGAGCTGTGCGGGCGCCTGGAGGCGATGATCACCGACCCGGTGTACGAGGGTAAATCGATGGCAGGCCTTATCGACCTGATCACCGACGGGACCATCGAACCGGGCTCCACCGTCCTGTACGCCCACCTGGGCGGCCAGCCGGCCTTGAACGCCTACAGCGGCGTCTTCACCGGCTAGTCGGCATACCCGTCGGCGACGTTCAGTGCTTCGTCGATGATCGACAGCCCGCGCCGCAGATCCTCTTCGCTGATGATCAGCGGAGGAGCCACGTGCGTGCGGTTGAAGTGCGTGAACGGCCACAGGCCATCCTTCTTGCACGCCGCCGCGAAGGCGTTCATCGGCGCGGCCGCCTCACCGCTGGCATTGAACGGCACCAGCGGCTCACGAGTTTCCTTGTTGCGCACCAGTTCCACGGCCCAGAACAGGCCACGGCCCCGGATCTCGCCAACGCTCGGATGGGTTTGCACCCAGCGCTCCAGCTCGGGACGCACCACGCGCTCGCCGAGGTCGCGCACCCGCTCGAGGATCTTCTCGTCCTCGAACACCTTGATGGTCTCGACGCCGACCGCACAGGCCAGCGGGTGACCGGAGTACGTCAGCCCACCCGGGTACGGACGATGATCGAAGCTGGTGGCGATGGCATCGGAGATCACCACACCGCCCAGCGGGACGTAACCGGAGTTGATGCCCTTGGCGAAGGTGATGAGGTCCGGGGCGACGTCAAAGGCGTTGATGGCGAACCATTCCCCGAATCGCCCGAAGCCGACCATCACCTCGTCGGCGATGAACACCAGCCCATACCGGTCGCAGATCTCGCGAACGCCGGCCAGGTAGCCCGGCGGCGGCACCAGCACGCCGTTGGTACCGACCACCGATTCCAGGATGATCGCGGCGATGGTGGGCGGACCCTCCAGGTTGATCACCTGCTCCAGATGCTCCAGCGCCCTTTGGGTTTCCTCCTCGGGCGAGGTGGCGTGGAAGACCGAACGGTAGGCGTACGGACCGAAGAAGCGCACCACCGAGTTGTCACCCGGGTCATTGGCCCAGCGACGCGGCTCACCCGTCAGCGACATCGAGGTGGTGGTACCGCCGTGGTAACTGCGGTATGCGGCAAGCACCTTGCGGCGACCGGTGTGGTGGCGCGCCATGCGCACCGCGTGCTCCACGGCCTCGGTGCCGCCGTTGGTGAAGAACACCTTGTTCAGCGTTCCGGGCGCACGCTCGGCGACCAGCCGCGCGAGCTCACCGCGCACATCGTTGGCGAACGCGGGCGCGATGGTGGCCAGCCGGCCGGCCTGACACTGAATGGATTCGATCAGACGCGGATGCTGATGTCCCAGATTGAGGTTCACCAGCTGCGAGGCGAAGTCCAGGTACTCCTTGCCGGTGTAATCCCAGAACGTGGCACCCGAACCTCCGGCGACCGGCAACGGGTCGATGGCCGCCTGGGCGGACCACGAGTGGAAAACATGTCCACGGTCGTCGGCGCGGACCTGCGCCTCGGCCGCCGGCGCCTCGATGGGCGCGCTGGCGGGATCGATTCCGATGTGATTCTGAACGTCAGTCATTTCTGCTCCTCGGCTAGCAGCCCTTGAGAGATTTGGCGAGATGATCGGCCACGCCGCCGATCGGAATACGCTGCTGGGTCATCTCATCGCGGTCGCGAATGGTGACGGAGTCGTCTTCGAGCGAGTCGAAATCGACTGTGACGCAGAACGGGGTGCCGATCTCGTCCTGTCGACGATACCTGCGACCGATGGCACCGGCGTCATCGAAGTCGACATTCCAGCTCTGGCGCAGCTCGGCGGCCAGCGCCTTGGCGCGCGGGCTCAGGTCGGCATTGCGCGAGAGCGGCAGCACCGCGACCTTGACCGGAGCCAGACGCGGATCCAGGCGCAGCACAGTGCGCGTGTCCACACCGCCCTTGGCGTTGGGGGCCTCGTCCTCCTGGTAGGCGTCGACGAGGAAGGCCATGAACGAGCGGGTGAGACCGGCCGCGGGCTCGATCACGTACGGCGTGTAGCGCCGGTCTTCGGCCTGGTCGTAGTACGACAGGTCTTCACCGGAATGCTTGGCGTGCGTGGACAAGTCGAAGTCGGTGCGGTTGGCGACACCCTCCAGCTCGCCCCACGGATTGCCGCTGAAACCGAACTTGTACTCGATATCGACGGTGCCGTCCGAGTAGTGCGACAGCTTTTCCTTGGGGTGGTCGTAGAGCCGCAGGTTCTCCGGGTCGATACCCAGATCGATGTACCACTGCAGGCGGGCGTCGATCCAATACTTGTGCCACTCCGGCGCCGTCGACGGCTCGACGAAGAACTCCATCTCCATCTGCTCGAACTCGCGCGTGCGGAAGATGAAGTTGCCGGGGGTGATCTCGTTGCGGAAGCTCTTGCCGATCTGGCCGATGCCGAACGGAGGCTTCTGGCGCGAGGTGGTGACGACGTTCTTGAAGTTCACGAAGATGCCCTGCGCCGTCTCGGGACGCAGGTAGTGCAGGCCCTCTTCGGTTTCGATGGGACCGAGGTAGGTCTTGAGCATCATGTTGAAGTCGCGCGGCTCGGTCCATTGGCCCCTGTTGCCGCAGTCCGGGCACACGATCTCGGTCATCGCGACCGACTCGGGGTTGTCGATGCCCTTCTTCTCCGCGTACGCCTCCTGCAGGTGGTCCTGACGGTGGCGCTTGTGACAGTTCAGGCATTCGACCAGCGGGTCGTTGAACACCTCGACGTGACCGGAGGCGACCCAGACCTGACGGGGCAGAATCACCGAGGAGTCCAGGCCCACGACGTCGTCGCGGCTGGTGACGACGGAGCGCCACCACTGCTTCTTGATGTTCTCCTTGAGCTCCACACCGAGCGGCCCGTAATCCCACGCCGACTTGGTGCCGCCGTAGATCTCGCCGCACGGGTACACCAGTCCCCGGCGCTTGGCGAGGTTGACGACAGCCTCGATCTTCTTACCGGCGGCGTTCGGCTTGGCGGCCACGATCTGCTCAGGCTCCTCTTGCAAGACTGCAGTAATTGACCTGAACAGCCTAAGGGCCGCGCAAAGCGCCTTTTACCTCGGTGGCTGCTAGCAGCTACTTCAGATGGTCCAGCAGGATGCCTTCGGGACCGAAGTACTCGTCGCGCCACTTCTCCAGCAAGGGGCCGTGGTCGATGTCATCGGGATGAAAGCCGGAGCGCAGGTAGCACCGGATCTTGGCCCCGAGCCCGGCGAACAGCGGTGTGCGCGGCAGCGTAACGATGCTGCGCAGGGTCGCCGCGGGATGGCGCCATGCCCACGGGTCGGTGAGGATCGAGGCCAGCAGGATCAGCGTCCGGCTCAGGAAAAGAGCCAGCGTGAGGGCCATCGCCGCGATCCTCATGCGCTCGGTGCCCCCTACGTGGCGGTACACATCGAAGGCGACGGACTTGTGTTCCATCTCCTCGATGGCATGCCAGTTGAGCATCGCGCGCACCTCCGGATCGGTCAGCTGTTGCTGTATCCACGGGACGCTGAGCACCTGCTCCCCGAGGATGGCCGTGAGATGTTCGACCGCGGCCGTCACCGCGAGTGCGGACCTGGCCACCCGATCCGGTAGCCGGTCTCTGTTCTGCTTCATCCGCTTGACCAGCCGCGTGCCCACCCGGTCCATGAGCCCGGTGGCCCAGTAGCCGCGCTGAACCAGCTGTGTGTTGAGCTCGCGGTGCTGGATGCCGTGCGTCATCTCCTGCCCGATGAACCCGGCGACCTGCTTCCTGAGCACGGGATCAACGATCTGACCGTCGTAGCGCCGCACCGACTGGATGAAGAACTCCTCCCCCGAGGGGAAGAAGCCGGACAGCAGGGCGACCAGGTGACTCATCGCGATATCGCCGGCCACGAAATGCCGCCGCGCCGGTGAGGCCCCGTCAAAGGTGAACGCGATCCGGCGGGTGTTCACCGCCCGCGTAGCCGCGGACTGTGGACGGTCGTGCGCACTGTTGGCCGGCATCGGTTACCTCGGTGGCTCGATGGGCAGCGCGGGGCCGCCGTAGGGCGTCGGGATGGTGTACCGCCCCGGCGGCGTCGGGTCGGAGGTGGCGCCCAGATCCGCACCCGCGGGCGGGCCCGCCGTGTCGTCGCCCGCCGGGCGCGGAGCGTTCCTGGCGCCGCGTATCAAGACCGCGGGATCGTCGTCGTGGCAATAGGTGTGCAGGAACGGCTCCGGGTAGTCGGCCGAGGAAGGCGGATGCCGCGGGACTCCGTAATCGCAGGCGTAGCGCGGATACAGATCGGCGGTCACCCATAGCCCGTGCTCGTGCATGGTGGTGCTGAACGCCTCCAGCGCCGAACCGCGGTAGTCGGGGAACAGCGCGTTGAGCGCCGGTACCCGCACATACGACAACCGGGCGTTGGCGGCCAGGTTGGCCAGCAGCTGCACCATGGTGTCCGAGTTGTCGGTGAACAGATTGTCCGTGGCCCCCAACACGCGTGGCGATTGATCGATGAGTTTCCGGTAGCCGCCGTCCATCCTGTTGATGCCCGCCAGGGTGCCGCGCAGATTGCGCGCGGTGGCCGCGATACCGCCGTTGACGTCGATCGCCGCCGACAGCACCGTCCGGCTGTCTCTTATGGCGCTGACCGTCTCGGGCAACACCGAGTCGAGGGTGGCGAGCAGGAACACCCCGCCGTCAACGATCGCCGTAAGCTTCTGTGGCCCTTCGGCACTCAGGCTCAGTTCCCTCTTGATGCGTTCGATCTTGGACGGATCCACCTGGGCGAGCACACCATCGGCGTGAACCAGCAGCTGTGCCGGAGTGACCGGGATGGCGGTACGGTCCCGGGTGATCACGGCCCCGGCGGACAGGAACGGACCCGCGTCCGATCCCGCCGAGAAGTCCAGGTACTGCTCACCGGCCGGGGACAGCCCGGACACCCGCACCGAGGCGGAGGCGGGAACGCGCACACCGCCGTCCACCCTGACCGTCGCGTTCACACCCTGGCCGGTGAAGGTCAGCGAATCGACCGCACCGATGCGCACCCCATGCAGCGTCACGTCTTGATTGGGCAGCAGGCCACCGGATTCGGCGAGCTCGATGGTCACCGGGTAGCTCGACGCCAGCGGCCGCACGTGCAGCACCCCGACAAGCAAATAGGTCACCGAGACCGTCAACATGAGCAGCAGTGACAGGCCGCTGACCCAGGCGCGGGTCATCGGGGGGCCTCCTGCGCGGCGGGTCCCTGACCTACCACGCGCTCCTGCAGTCGCCATAGCGTGTATTTGAAGGTCCCGACGAGCTTGGCCCAGTCGTACCGCTTGGGTCCGTGAAAACCCTGGTCTCCCCCGAATCCGGCATCCGGTATCGCCCCCAACACGAGGCGATCGATACCGGCGCTGCCGGAAATGGCCGAGCCCGCAGTGATTTTGATGAACGGTGCGTACAACCGGTTCAGCGCGAGCAGGCTCGTCTCGGGATCCAGCACCACGTCATTCCAGGACCGGGAGATGGCGTTCGCGTCGGCGACGACGCTGCGCCCGCTGGCGTCGGTACCCGCGATGGACGGGAACTTGCCCAGCTCGCTGGCGGTATCGCCCAGCAACAGCAACAGATTCGAGATCTGGTCGGCATTGTCGCGCAAAGTCGCGGTCGCTGGGCCGGCCGCGTGCAGCACCTCGGCGAGTTTGTCGCTCTTGCCGTCGAGCGCCTCGGCCAGCTGAGCCGTCTCGGTCATCGCGGCGTCCAGCTGTCCCGAGCGCGCGTTGAGCTTGCCCAGCAGCTCATTCGACTTCCCGATCATGCGCCCGAAGGCCTGACCGTCCGGCCCGGCGGCCCTGCCGGTGCCGTTGATGACGTTGGTGAGGTTATGCACCGCACCGCCGTTCACGAGGATGGCCGCCGAGCTGAGCACCGATTCCACGGTGGCGGCCGCCCCGGTCCGGTCGATCGGGATGGTGTCTCCGTCGGCCAGCATGCCGCCGGCGGATTGCTCCGGGGGCGCAATGGCCACGAACACATCGCCCAGCGGTGTGGCCGTGCGCAACTGCGCCGTGCTGCCCACGGGAAGCGTGACGTCATGCCGGATGCGCAGGGTGGTCACCGCGCTGAAATCACGGGCCGCCATGGATTCCACCTCGCCGATATCGGCACCGGCGAGTTTCACCTTGGCGCGCTCGGGCAGATTCAGCGCATTCGCGAAGATGGCTGTCAGCCGGTATCCCCCGGCGCCCAATCCGGGCGCCGGCAGCGGCAGGTCGGCCAGGCCGCTGGTGGAACATCCTGCGCACAGAAACACCACCGTCAGGGCTACCGCCGACAGCCTGCGCCTCATCACTTCTGCCCCATCGCCGCGAGACCGTCGAGCATGTATGTCAATCCGAAGTCGGGACCGTAGTCCTGCAATGTCCCTGTGCTGCAGCCAAGCTGGCGCAGACCCAGCAGATTGCAGATCTCCTTGGCCATCTGACCGTCGAAGACCATGCGGTCGGCCAGGAAGTGCGCGCGGATCGCGCCGTTGCGCTGGTCGATGGCGTTGTACAAGTTGTCGGCCATCAGGGGCAGCACGTCGAAGAACTCAGCCAGTTCGCGCTGGCGGTCGTACACCGTCTGGATGCTCTTGTTGCCGTTGGCAATACCTCGGCCAATGGCGTCCCGGTTGGACTGCAGGATGTTCCCGGTCTGCTCGATCACCTCATTGAACTGCCGGCCAGTGCTCCCCGAACCGAAGCTCTCGCGGGCGAGGATGTCGCTGAGCTGACGCACCGTGGAACCGAACTGCCGCAGGCTCGTATCGTTGCGGGCTGCCGCATCCAGCAATCCGCTGACATTCTTGACGATGGCGGTCATCTGCTCACGGGTGCGCGCCCCACCATCGGCACCGAGACGCAATGCCCGGGACAGCTCGTCCAACGCCGTCTTGATGCGATCGCCGTTCCCCGCCGCGACGCCGTCACCGGCATTGAGCACCGCGGCGATGGGACCGCCGCCGGCGCCATCGCCATGCAGGGAACCGGATAGCTTGTCGAGCATGCCAAGCACCCGGTCGAATTCGACGGGAGTCTTGGTCCGGTTCAGGCCGATGGTGTCGCGATCATGCAGCACCGGCCCGCCGCGGTATGGCGGCGACAGCTCGATCTGGCGGTCGGTCAGAATCGACGTCGAAAGGGTGACCGCCTGGACATCGGCCGGGATCTTGACCTGCCTGTCGACGGTGAACTCCACCTCCGCATATCCGCCCCTCGCGGTGATCTTAGAGACCTGTCCCACCGGCATACCGAGCACGGCGACCACATTTCCGGGATAAAGACCAGCGGCACTGTCGAATTGAGCCGTCACGGTGATGGTCCTACCGCCTCCTGCGACGGACCAGGCCGCGCCCACCGTGGTCGCGGTGACGACTATCAGCCCCAGCCCGACCAGGAGCAGATGGCGAATCTTGGTCATTGGCAGTCCTTCAAGTACTCGATCATCCCGAATTGCTTGGCGCGCCCACTGATCGCGCACATCCACGAGTCAATGAGGGCGCCCCCGGGCGGGTTGCCCTCGACCGCGTTGCCAAATCCGGTGGCGTTGGCGATCTCCCGGACAGTCACGGGCGCGATTTGGAGCAGATTGCGCAACAAGGCGTCCTGCTCAGCGAGCTTGCCGCTGAGCTCGTCCATGGTGTGGATGACGCCGTCGAGTACCCGGTGGTCATCGACCACGATGCTGCGCAGCGAGTCCACGATGCTCTGCAGTGAGCGCATCATCGCGTGGAAGGCCGCCGAGCGTGCCACGAACTCCCCCACCAGCTCGTGTCCCTGGCGGATGAACGTCCCGATATCGGACTGCTGGCGGCGCAGCATGCCGGTGACCTTCTCGGTACTGGCCAGCAGCGTGCCCAGCTGATCACGCCGCTGCGCGATGACCGAAGACAACGCACGTACGTTCTCCATGGCCTGTGGCACCACATTCGGCAGTCCGTCGAGTTGCGTGCCCAGGACGTTCAGCGAGGAGGCGATGCGGTCGGCATCCACTTGTTCGAAGGTGCGGGTGGAGTCGGCCAGGGCCGCCTGCAGGTCATACGGAACCTCGGTGTGCTGCAAGCTGATCTGCCGCCCCGCCGGTGTACCGGTGCCCGCGGGGTGCAGGTCGAGATACCGGGAACCGAACAGCGTGGTGATCTTGATCGCCGCTCGCGTATCGCTGCCCACCGGGATGTGGTCACGGACCCGGAAGGTGGCCTCGACGCGGTCTCCAGCCAGCCTGACACCGGTTACCGACCCGACCTGTACCCCCGCGACGGTGACGATGTTTCCCGGCCGCAGCGCGGCGGCCTGCAGGAACTCGGCGGTGAACTGCCGGTATCCGATCCCCAGCTCCTTCACCAGCAGCAGTGCGGCGATGAGCACCGCGATAACCGCCACAGCGATGACACCGAGCCAGGTCTTGTTGTAGGAGTCCAGCGGCCTGCGAAGAGAGGAAAGCCCGTGCGGCCTCATCGTGTCAGCCGCCATCGCCGGCATTCCTGCATCGCGCTGTGTGCTTGGCCTTGCCGCCCGGAGTGGCCGCGTTGACGATGATCGGGACGACATCGTTGAGACCGGGGAAGAATCCGTATGCGTTCACGTCACAGGCATAGGCGTTCATGTACGCGCCCTCCCCGAACATGCGCGCCAGGCCCTTGAGAAACAGTGGTGTGTTGAGACCCGTGTAGGCGATCTGCGGCTCGATATCGAGCATGTGCCGGGTGTAACCGGGCTCGCGCGTGAGTAATTCATGCAGCGGCGGGTCCACGTCATGGGCAATCCGCGACAGGTTTTTGACCACCGCGTTCATCTTGCCCACGGAGGACACCAGCTCGGGTCTGCGGCCGTCGAACTGACCGACCACCGCACGGGTCGCGGCGATCGCCTCCTCGAAGTCCCGGTTCTGCGCCGCCAGACTGCCCACCACCCGGTCCAGGCTCCCGATCACATGATCCAGGGCGTCATCGCGCCCCGTGAATGTCTTGGTCAACGTCGATGTCTGGTCCACGAGCGTCGCGAACGCGCCGGTGTCCCCCTGCAGGGAGCCGATGACCGCCTGCGTGAGGTTGTTCACCTGGGCGGGGTCCAGCACCGCGAAAAGAGGCTCGTACCCATTGAGCAGAATGCCGATATCGAAGGAGGGCTCGGTGCGTTCGACGGGGATGACGCCGCCCGGGGCCAGCAGGCCGCCGCGCCCCGAGTGTCCCTGCGCCAGTGCGAGATACCGCTGGCCGACGATGTTCTGGTAAGTCACCGACGCGGTGGTGCTGTCGGGAAGCCGCTGGCCGTCCTGGACCTCGAAGCTCACCTTCGCAAGTGTCCCGTTGAGCTCGATGCCCTGGACTCTGCCCACGCGGACCCCCGCGATCCGCACATCGTCGCCCTCGCGCAGCCCGAAGACATCGGTGAACATCGCGCCGTAGGAGACTGTCGTGCCCTTGACGTCGCGCCGCAACGTGACGTAGACCAGCCAGGTCAGTACGGTCGCGATCACCAGGAAGATGACGAGGCCAATCACGGGGCCACGCACGCTCCCGGCTGCCGAGCGCCTCATCGTGTGCCTTCCTCGTTGTGTGCGTCCTGGTTTCGGGTCACCGCGGTGCCGCGGGCAATGGGCCCGAGCATGAGCTGATCGGCTGCCGTCGCGGGCTGTCCGAGGATTCGGTCCAGCTGACCCCGTTCCTCGGCACTGCCGACGGGTCCCACATTCCCACCGAATGATGCTGGTGCGATGGCTGTTTCGCCCGGTACTGCGCTTCCGGGTACCGGTGGAGCCGGACTGAGCCACGACGGCACCGGCGGGTTGGGATCACGTAGATCTGGGTTGGGGTTGACCAGTGGCGGCCCGACCGCGACGAGGTTGCCATTGGGGCCCACCACCGTGCCGCGCGGCGGAGCCAGGTTGGCCGGGGGGTGGTAATTCTGCGGCAGCAGCACCTCGGGAAGATCGGGCCGTACCGCGATCTGCGGAGCGGTAAAACAGCTGGGCGCCTTCAGTTCTCCGTATCGGGGACAGTCGGCGCGGGTGTATGTGTACGACGGGGTGAACGACAGATTGACCCGTCCGCGGGCGGTGGCAAGTTCCGGGTCCCACACCTCCTGGAAGAAGGTGTCCGAGAACTTGGTGATGCGCCGGGTGATCGGCACGAAGTGCTCGGCGTTATCGGCCAGCACGCCCAGCACCGGCGTCAGATCGGTGGTGATCTGGATGAGCTGATCGGTGTGGTTGCGCAGCGACTCCACGGTGGTGCCGGTGGTGTGCACCCCGGCGCCGATGAACGTGCGCAACTGGTCCCGTTTCTCGGCGAGGGTGCGCATGGGCCCCACGGCTTGGTGCAGGGCATCCACCAGGTCGGGTGCGGTCTGCGAGAGCCCACGCGCCGCATCCACCAGTACCGACACCGTAGAGGGCCCCTGGTCCGTCGCCACGATGGCGTTCAGCTGGTCCAGGATACGGTCGAGTTGTGCTGCGCTGGTGAGTAGTTCGGCGCGGCGGTGATCGGTGGCCGCACCAACCGCCGCCAGGACGCCGACGGTGTTGTCCTCGCGGCCGCGGCCCGTCGCGGAGAGGATCTGGCGCAGCTTGTTCACCGTGGTCTGGAACAGGACGGTCGGTAGCCGGGTGTCCTCGGCAATACGCCCGCCGTTGCGAACCGGTGCACCGGCACCGTGGTCGACGAGTTGCAGGGCCGAGACCGCGAAGACATTGCTGGGCACCACGCGCGCGGTGACAGTCCCCGGGATTGAGTTGGCGTACAAAGGCTTGAGCCGCAGATGCACCCGATTGGGTTGTGCGCCGGCGGCGGGGGTGACGCTGTCCACGACTCCGACGAGCACACCCCGGTACTTCACATCCGAGCGCGGCGGCAGCCCGTCGCCGACGTTGTGCAGCTCGGCGACCACGTTGACGTACCTGTCCAGCACCCCCGTCGATTTGATCAACAACGCCGATGTGATGAGGGCGACCGCGACCAACGCGGCACTCCCGCGCATCAGCAGCTGCCGACGGGAGAAGCGCGCGCCGTCCAGGTCGTAATGAATGCCAAGCTGATTCGTCACCTCATCCCCCGAACCTGGCGCCGGAGTCGACGCTCCACAGCGCCATGGTGAGCAGCATGTTGACGACGATCACTGCGGTGATGCTGGCACGCATCGCGTGCCCCGCCGCGATACCGACACCCTCCGGACCGCCGTCGGCGCAGAACCCGTAATAGCACTGCACGGCCGAGGCTATCCAGACGAAGACGATGGCCTTGAGGATCGAGTAGAGGATATCTGTGCCGCTGGACAGCAGCGTGAAGTAGTGCAGGTAGGGGCCCTGCGAGCCGCCGCTGACAATGCCGACCATGACCTGGCAGGACAGATAGCTGATCGTCAGACATGCCACGTACAGCGGGACGATGGCGACCACAGAGGCCAGCAGGCGTGTCGTCACGAGGTAGGGAATCGGCCGGATGGCAAGGGAATCCATCGCGTCCACTTCTTCGGAGATGCGCATCGATCCGAGCTGGGTGGTGAAGCGGCATCCCGCCTGCACGGCGAAGGCCAGCGCGGCCATGATCGGGGCGAGCTCGCGGGTGGTCACCAACGAAGAGATGACGCCCGTCGCCGGGCCCAGGCCCATCAGTTCCAGGAAGTTGTAGCCCTCGATCGCCACCAGCGCACCGGTGGTAACGCCGAGCACCAGCACCACACCTGCGGTCCCCCCACCGACCACGATCGACCCGTTGCCCCAGGTGATATCGGAAAGCAGCCGCAGGAACTCACGCCGATACCGGCGCAGCACGATCGGGATCGCCAGGAAAGCATGCAGGAAGAAGGTGACCATATGACCGAACCGCGCCAATGGCCTCATCGCGGCGTCGGCCCGGAATACCCTGGGCTGCAGCAGCACCCGACGCGCCGGAAGTATGGCGGTCATAGCACCCCCCGCGGGAACAACATGGTATAGACCTGGCTGACCACGACATTGACGACCATCAGCAGCAGCACAGATTCCACGACGGCCGCGTTGACCGAATTGGCCACCCCGGTCGGTCCGCCGTGCGCGGCCAGCCCCTTCTGGCAGGCGATCACCGCCACGATGGCTCCGTACACCGCGGCCTTCAACAAGGCCAGCAGCAGGTCTCCCGTCGTCGCAAACGATGCGAAGGTGGCGACGAAACTTCCTGGGGCACCGCCCTGTACATATACGTTGAACAGATAACTCGCCAGGAACCCGACAAAGCAGACCACACCGGTCAGGGCGATACCGACGACGATGGCCGCCGCGAAGCGCGGCACCACCAGACGCCGCACCACCGACACCCCCATGACCTCCATGGCCGCGGTCTCCTCCCGCATGGTCCGGCAGCCCAGATCGGCGGTCATCGCCGAGCCCACCGCCGAGGCGAGCAATATGGCCGCCACCAACGAGGCGGCCTGCCGCACCACGGCCAGTCCACTGGCCGCACCGGCCAGTGAGGTAGCACCGACCTGACCTGACAGCAGCGCGAACTGGATGGAGAGCGTTACCCCGATGGGCAGTGCCACCAGCACCGTCGGCATCACGGCGGTTCCTGCCATGAACGCCGCCTGCCGCACGAACTCCGCCCACTGGAACCTGCCCGTCACCAGATCGGTCGCGAAGTACCGCAGCGTGTGCGCACCGAGGACGAACTGTTCGCCGACGGTGGTGAGCGCGGCGATCGGATGGTGCCGCAGATAGCGTGCACCGCGATCACCAAGTGTGCGAAGCCCTTCGGGCATCCAGGTGCGGACACGGAGAAGTTGTTCCCGTGTCGTCATCGGGTCGGTTCACACCTCTTCAGCCGGTCACTGGTCGCTCTCCTGCGCAGCTTTCCCGAGGATGTCTTGGGAATCCACCCGGCGGGGACCACGTGGACATCGCGTGGACTCACCCCCAGGCTGCGGTAGACACGGTCCGCCACCTCGGCACGGATGCGTGCACTCTCAGCGCTATCGGCATGCAGCGCCGATTCGGCCACCATCGCGAACCCCTCGCCTGCCGCAGCGGTGGACAGACGTACCGCGGCGATACCGCCCGACTTCACTCCCGAGACGCCCGCGACCGACCGCTCGATGTCCTCGGGGTGCACGTTGCGACCCGAGATGATCAAGATGTCCTTCTTGCGGCCGCAGATCACCGGCTGCCCGTCCTCGGTGAGGTACCCGATATCGCCGGTGGACAGCCAGCCCTGCGCGTCGAGCATCGACTCGAACCCCGCCGCCGTGCGGTATCCGGCGGTGACGTTCTCCCCACGGATCTCGAGCTCGCCGATCGCCTCCGCGGGCAGCACCGAGCGGTCCTCGGACACCACCCGCACCTCGCAGCCGGGCAAGGGAAGGCCCAGTGCCACACGGGAACTGGCCTCTTCTCCCTGGGCGGCGACGAGATCAGGATGCGGCGGGCACACCCGGTAGCCCTCACCGCGCCGCACAAACGAGACCGCCAAGGTGGCCTCGGCCATGCCATAGGCGGGAACGACGGCGTCGGCGCGCATCCCGAACCGGGCGCCCTCGGTGACGAATCGTTCCAGGGTCGCCACATCGATGGCCTCGGCGCCGCTGAGCGCGAACCGCAGCGAGGACAGGTCGTAGGCACCGTCGGGTGCCTTGCGCAGCCGACGGGCCAGCAGTGAGTACGCGAAATTGGGACCCGCCGTCATACTGCCGCGGTACCTGCTGATCAGCTCCGCCCACAGCAGCGGATCACCGAGGAAGTCCATCGGGGTCACGCTGACGGTGTTCATCCCCCGGCACATCGGGACGATCAGGTAACCCATCATGCCCATGTCGTGGAACAGTGGCAGCCAGCTCACCACCACATCGGATTCGGGATCGGCACCCGAAGCGCTCACCATTGCCCGCAGATTGGCCTCGATATTGCGATAAGTGATGCTGACCGCCTTCGGTGTCCCGGTGGACCCGGAGGTCAACTGCAGGAAGGCGATAGCGTCTTGGTCGGTATCGACGATCTCCCCCGGCGCGCCGGTCAGCAGGCCCGGGAGCTCCAGGGCGCGGGCACCGACCGATGCGAACTGCCCGGCGGCCGCGAGGAAAGGATCCCCCACCACCACCGTCGAGGAACCCACCGCAGCCAGTGCCTTGCGGGTGTCCTCGATCCACACCTGCATATCGGACCGGTGCGTGGGCTGGTGCAGCATGGTCACGGAGGCACCGGACATCCAGATGCCCTGCACCAACGGCGCGATTTCACCGGGGGTACCGGCCAATACGGTCACCGCCTCACCAGGGCGCACACCCGCCGCCTGCAGGGCGCCCGCGATACGCAGACCCTGCTGGTGCACATCGGCCCATGGTGTGGTGTGCAGCTCGGTCAACCGTGATGTGCCGTCGGCTCCCATCGGCGCCGAGGTGAGGCCACGGTCGGTGACGGCGCTGCCGCGCAGTCTGTCGAGCACCGGGTTCATCAACGGACGTTCTTCGCGCAAGCGGCTCATCACAAACGGCTCTCGACCAGTTCGATCAACGCTCCGAGCGTCTTGCACTCGAAGACATCATCCTTGGTCAGCTGAATACCGAAGCGGCCCTTAATTTCCGAGACCCCGACCGCGAACGACAGTGAATCGAATCCCAGATCACCCACCAGTTCGGAGAAGTCGTTGACATCTCCGGTGGGCATCTCGAGTTCCTCGGCGATGAACTCGATGAGGAACTCGCGAACTTCTGAAGTAGTTTCCATTTTCTTTGTAAGCCTTCTACTTGCCTATTTTTCGGCGGATCACCAGATGGATGGGGATTTGCAGCAGCGCGAACATGCCGATGGCCACCAGGGCACCCTTGACAACGAGCATCACATCGAACTCGCCGTACATGATCGTCGAGGCGGCGGACACAATGTGTGAGAAGGGGTTCGCGTTGATGCTGATCCTGAGCCAGTCGGACAGGAAGACCGAGGGCATGAGCGCCTGGCTGACGAACAGCACCGGCAACGCTAGCGGCAACATCGCCACCGGCGCTTGTGGATTGAGAGTGCGCAGCGCCACCAGGTAGAACAGCGAGCTGTAGGCCGCCGACCACAGGAACATCACCAGCACAAGAAACACCCCGGTCAACAAGCCCGCCCGCAGTGGTGCGTCGAGGAAGGCAAGCAGCCCGATGACGATGACCGCGGCGGGCAGGATGCGGAACATCTCGAAGCCGATCTTGGCCGCCATGATCTGCCCGGTGGAGACGCCGTACAGCCGCAGCCGATCGGTGAATCCCGATCTGATCTCGTCGATGAGCGTCCCGGCCCCGTACCCCGCGCCAAGCATCGGAATGAGCATGATCAGCCCGGGCGCGATGTACGCGGTGTACGAGGAGAGCGGGAATCCGGGTAGATCGGCCACGCGCTGGAACATCGACCGCACGAAGATCACGAGCACGACGGGGAACACGATCGGGAAGATGAATCCGAAGACCGGCTGCCGCAGGCCCACCACGACGTAGCGACGGAACAACCGTGCGGTATTGGACAAGGCGGTCACTGGGTTACCTCCAGGAATGCGTCGCGCAGCGAGGTGGATCGCACTTCGATACTGGCCGTGCCCAAGCCGACCCGGCCCAGTTCGGCGCTCAGCGCCCTCAGATCCGATGCCGACGCGGAATCCAAAGTCCCGGATAAGGTCCCGGTCTCCGTGCGTTGTACGGCGTAACCCGCCGCCACCAACTCCTTGGCCGTATCTTCCGATACGCCACCGTCGGCCGCGATTTCGACCGCATAACCGTGGCTGCGGGTGAACTCCTGAGTGGAGCCCGAGGCGACAAGTTGACCGCTCTTGACGATGCCGACCTCGTCGGCAAGCGACACCGCCTCGTCCATATCGTGAGTCGTCAGCACGACGGTGCGTCCTTCGGAGCGCAGCAGCCGGATGGCATTCCATACCTCCTGTTTGCCTTCGATATCCAGCCCGCTGGACGGCTCATCGAGGAACAACATCTGTGGGTTGTGGGCGACCGCCAGCGCGACATCGACGCGGCGGCGCATGCCGCCGGAGAGTGCACCCACCTTCCGGTTCAGGTAGCTGCCCAGCCCGAACTGCTCGACGAGCTCTTCCTCACGCGCCTTGCGCTGTCCCTTGGGCCAGCCGGCGATGGCCAGGCTCATCCGGATCTGCTCGACCGGTGACATCCACAGATCCAGCGCCACCTCTTGCAGGGCCACGCCGATCAGAGGGCGCAATTCCTTGGTCTTGTCGACGGGAATTCCGAGCACCTCAAGCTCCCCGCTGGTGGGGGCCAGCAGCGTCGTCGCCATCCGGATGGTGGTGGTCTTCCCGGCACCGTTCCGGCCGAGCAGGCAGTAGACAATGCCTTGCGGAATAGTCAGATTCAGTCCGTCGACGGCGCGAGTCTCCGCGCCCGGGTAGGCCTTGACCAGATCTGCCGCACGCAATGCCGGGGTCTTCTCATCGGTGGTCATGCTCAGCCCTTCACTTTCGGGAGGACGTGGCGTTCCAGCTTCTCGGCCAGGCTGATGCCCTGTGCCGTCATGTTCACGTCGATCGATGTGAACAGGGGGAAGCTGCCGACCGTGCTGTCCCTGGGTACCTCGTTGATCTGATGGATCTGGCCACTGCTGGCTCCGGTGACGGTGAGATCCATGACGGTGCGCACCAGCTCGACGGGTTTGTCGCGCCAGGTCGCCTTGCGACTGCCGTCGGGCCTGATGTGACCGTGCGCCTTGGCTCCGCCGCCACACGTGCCGTTGAGTTCACGCTCACTGTCGATGTCCGCCAGGGATATTCCGCCGTCGATGGTGCACTGCAGCGTCACCCGCGAGTCCAGCGGGTTGACGATGGTGATGGCATCCAGGGTGCTGGGCTTGCCCTCGCCGCCGGAGACGATCCCGGTCTCGTACGGGAATCGGTCTCCCTGGTAGTACTGCTCGATCTTCAGCTCGCCGCGTCGGGGGCCGGGGCCGATCGTCATGACACCGGCACCAGGTAGCGCGCTGGTCTCCCCGAGGTAGGTCACCGAGCCGGAGACCTCCTGGGCATAGTCCCCGAAGGGCGATTTTCCTTGCGGCTCGGAGGCCGGTTCCCCTTGTGCTGCTGGGTACTTCAAGAGCGCGAAGGCATGACCGACGGGCTTCCCGGCCTCCTCGTTCACCGGTGCGCAGGCCGCTGCCGCCACGACCGAGAGCACCGCGGCGGCACCCGCACCGAGACGTCTCATCGCGGAGCTCCGGTGACGGACAGGGTCCGGCTCAGCCGCCGGTGTCGATGCGCGAAGAAGGCCGCCAAAATCCTGCTCATCAGCCTGCCCCACCCGGGGATGAGACCCAGCGGCGCCTGCGGGGCCAACGTGATCTCGTCGGTCACCCTGGTCTTTTCGCCCGTCTCGGACGCCACCGGCTCCAGGGTGCGGTGGTGTACCCACACCCGCATACCAGTCATAAGCGACTCCTCGCGGAACATCCGGCCGGGCTCGAGCCGCGCCACCGTGATGTCGTCGAACCCGAACGGCAGGACACCGAACAACAGCAGGAAGCTCTTGCCGATCCGGGTGCCCGGAGTGACGTCAGCGATGGACCTGCCACGGAACTGCTTGGGCATGGTCATCTTCATGTAGGGGCCCATCTCGTCGTTGATGCCCTCTTGCGAAGTGACTCGCTCCCACACTTTGTCTACGGGACAGTCGATCTCGCTGACCTTGCGGAACACATGCTCTTCGGTGTGAATCGATCTCATCTGGTTCTTTCCTTATCGGGGGACGGAAGTGCGGTGGTGGCGGTCAGCAGCGAGCCGTCACGCACGGCCTCGGCGGCGTCGGGGACGAAGGAGCCGCTGATGTCGAGGACGGCCGGCACGCTGTCCGCACCGATGTAGTTGGGCAGGATGTCGCCGATCTGATGCAGCCGCAGTGGCAGCAGGTGGTGATACCAGTCGAACAACGGCACCACCAGTGCCACCGTCACGAACTGGACGCCGTCGGCGGCCAGGCTGCCGAAGAATGCCTGCCAGATCTGCTCGATCATTCCGGCGCGCCGGTACTTCTTGCGCACCCCTTGGGTGGCGAGCTCGGCGACGCGCTCCGGCGCCACCTCGCCGAAGAACGAATCCCAGCGCGGATAGAGATAATTGCGCGCCGGTCCACCGCCTTCCCGGAAGTTCCGCGCGTCTCGCAGGGTGCTGAAACTGTCGAACCCAAGCTCGGGATCGTGTCGCAGGGAACGCAATACGCCCACGGGATGCTCACGCGACTCTTCGGTAAACCCGACGTAGATCTCCGACGACCGTTCCCAGGGGCGGTAGTGCACCATCTCCCCCGCCGCAATATCCACGTCGTCGGCGAAATCGTTCTCCAGGCCGAAAATCGTGAACTCGACATTTTTCGCCCAGGCAAAACGGGCGTCGGAGGCCGGAACGCGTTCGACGCGCACTACGGGATTGTTCATACGGCACTGCCCTCCGGGATACGGGCACACCAGATCCGGTTGCCGTGGGCCGCTATCTCGGAGACCATCGCGGCCGCCATCGACGCCGTCACCAAGGGGTTGACGAAGGTGAGCTTGATCACCTGTCCCCCAGCCGCACTGGACCGGCCCACAATCGCCCTGCCGGAGTGAGCCAGCTCGGCGCGAACCGTGTCGTTGATCCCGTCGCACGCCTCGGCCGCCAACCCCGGCCGCCGCCAGCGCAACACCACGGTGTTGGTGCATACCGGCGCCGCCAGTTCCAGGTCCGGGTGTTCGGCCGCTGCGTGGCCCGCTGAGTGCGCCGCCGCACAGGTGGCATCGATCATCGCCGCGACATGACGCTGGCCCACCGCCCGCAGCGTGACCAGTACCTTGAGCGCATCGAAACGGCGTGTGGTCTGTAGCGATTTGCCCACCAGATTGAGTACGTCGTGCTCCGAGTCACTCTCCGGGTTGAGGTAATCGGCATGTGCGGCAAGCACATCGAAGCTCGCACGACTGCGGACCAGCAGCGCGCTGCAACTGATCGCCTGGAACAGCAGCTTGTGGAAGTCGAGGGCAACCGAGTCCGCCAGCTCGATACCGTGCAGTAGGTTCCGGTGCTGCTCGCTGAACATCAGGCACCCACCCGCACAGGCATCCACATGGCTCCAGATCCCGCGCGCACGGGCCATCGCGATGGATGCTTCCAGCGGGTCGATCGCCCCGAAATCTGTGGTCCCGGCGGTAAGCACAAGCGCGAATACGGGCGTCCCCACGCGGTCCGCCTCGTCCAGGATTCCCGCGAGCTCCTCGACGCGCAGGCGCCCGGCCTCATCGGTGGGTGCTTCGATGACGGCGGCAGTCCCCAGCCCGAGCAGCCGGAGTGCCTGTTGCACCGAAAAATGCGTCTGCCGGGTGCACAGCACACGCCACGAACTGGCCTGCGGCGGCAAGCCCCGTGCCGCGATATCCCAGCCGTAGGTGTTGTGGGCGAACAGGTCCCGTGCGAGCAGCAGTGCCTGCAGGTTCGACTGAGTGCCCCCACTGGTGAAGGTCCCATCCGAGCCGGGTGCGTACCCCATTCTGGCGCAAAGATATTCGACAACCTGCTGCTCGATCGCGGTGGCGGCCGGCGCCTGATCGAAGGAGTCCATCGACTGATTGAACGCACTGATCAGCACCTCGGCAGCCAGCGACGGCAGCGCCGGCGGGCAGTGCAGATGTGCCAGATATGCCGGGTGGGTGACCACCACGGATTTCTCCGCGAGCAGCCCGGCCGCTTCGTCCAAGGCCCGGCTCAGTCCGACGCCCTCGGGATCGTCGAGATCGAGCCGCCCGGCGTCACTCTTCAGCGCCGCGTAACCATCCACCAGGCCCGGCCTGGTGGCGCCACCCAGCGCAGCGCTCGCTCGGTCCGCCGCCAGCCCGACGGCTTCGCGATACGCGGTTGTGCTTTGCCCCGTGAGGAAGTCACTCACGAAGGGACTCGGGTTGGGCGTCACCAGGATTCTGCCCCTGCGCGCTCGCTGGTGGACCGCGTGCGCTCCACCGCCACGAGAGCCGATTCGAATGCGTTGAGCGCCGCGGCGATATCGGGTTCCTCGATAGTCAACGGTGGCAAGAATCGCACCACGTTGCCGTACTGGCCGCCGGTCTCGACGATGAGGCCGTAGTGCAGGCACGCACGCTGAATGTCGGCGGCGAGTTCGGGCGCAGGCGCTCCGGCATCATGCGGCCACGGCAGATCGGGGTCCACGATCTCCACGCCCAGCATGAGCCCGACCCCGCGCACATCACCGATCAGATTCGAGCGGGATGCGATGGCGTTCAAGCCATCCAGGAAAACCTTGCCGCGGGCGGTAACCTGCCCGCGCAGTCCGTTCTCGCGCGCGAAGCGCATCACGGCGCTGGCGGCGGCGAAGGCCATGGCGTTCCCGCGGAAGGTCCCGGTGAACGCGCCGGGCTCCCACACGTCGAATTCCTTGCGCACCACCAGGACTGCGATGGGGATGCCGGAGCCGAGCCCCTTGGAGATCACCACCATGTCGGGTTCGATGCCGCAGTGCTGAAACGCCCATGCCGGGCCCGTGCGGTACATACCGGCCTGCACTTCGTCGGCGATCAGCGGTATCCCGAGCGTCGATGCGGTCCGGCGCAATGCCTGTCCCCAGCGCGGCGGAGCGGCAATCACCCCGCCCTCACCCAGCACAAACTCGGCGATCAGTGATGCCGGCGCCGTCACGCCGCTATGTGGGCGCGCAAGCCCGTCGGCCGCTGCGATCGCCAGGTCGATACCCTCTTCCCCGCCCACCCCAAACGGGCTGCGGTACTCCTGCGGGTATGGCAGGAAGCTCGCGTGCGGAGCCAGCACCACCGGCTGCTGGCGCAGGCCACCTCCGGAGCTCGCCGCGCGTGCGGCCCGCGTGCAGCCGTGGAATCCGCCTTGCACGCCCACGTGTTCGCGTCCGCCGGTGGCCACCTCGGCGAGCATGAGCGCCGCCTCCACCGCGCTCGCCCCACTCGGTGAACACAAGTGAATGCTGGCGTCGGCGGCAAGCCGCACCGGCAGGATGGCGAGCAGCTCCTCGACGAAACGGTCCCGGGACGGCGTGTGGAAGTCCAGTGACAGCAATGGCTCTCCGGAGGAAACCGTCTTCATGACGGCCTCACTGACGACGGGGTGATTCCAGCCCAAGGACATGGCCCCGGCAGCGGCCAGGCAGTCGACATACCAGCGGCCGTCATCGGCGCGCACCCGCGCACCCCGCGCCTCCACCGGCCGTATCGGCAGGCGGCGGGAGTAGGTGGCGGCTCCGGATTCTCTTGCCATGGCGGTCAATTGGGTGGTGTTCATACCGTGTCCTTACGCGGGTGGGCGAGTAGACGCCGCAGCGATGAGGCGAGTGAACGGTCTTCGGTGCACCAGTACCCGGCATCGGGCGGGATCGCCGCCATGAGCCGGCGGCGCGCCTCACCTAGCTGGTGGTAGGGCAATTGGGGAAAGAAGTGGTGCACCGCATGGAAACGCAACCCCACCGGCGCCCATAGTGAACCCAGTACCGGGACCGACGGATGGTCGATGGAATCGAGAACTTGTTCCGGGAAGGTCATCCGCTCGGTCGTGCCCTCGTACCGGTGCGCCGCGAGCACCCGCAGCCAGTTCACGAACAACGCCATGGCGACCACCAGGTGCGCCTCCAGCAGCCGGTACGGCGAGTAGGCGCCCAGGAGCAGCAGCACCAGCAGGGCCAATGTGTAGGCGAAACAAGCGATTTCCTGCACCAGCCAGGAGCGGGGCGTGCCTTCCGGCGGCAACGGCCGCTCAAAATCGGCGTCGATCATGAGCGATGACGCACGGGTGAGCACGACGGGCCTGATCGCGGGAATCAGCCAGCTCAGCGGGGCCAGCACCAGGAACCGGAAGACAAATGCCAACGGCCCGCCTAGCGCGGTGAACGGCAAGAGGATGATGCGCCAGCGCGGCTCATTGCTGTAGGCCACATACTCGCCGTCCTCGGCGGTGCCATAGGTGCGCGAAGCGTGGTGTTCATGATGGAACTCGAAGGTGAACTTCGGTGTCAACAGCGGGATCCCGCAGATCGCGTGCCACACCATCGAGAACCAGCGCAGGTCGCGCTCGGCGTGCACGAGCTCGTGGACGAACAACACGGCGCGATAGAACGCGAAGGCCGCCACCACCATGCAGGCCGCCGCGGGCACCGACAGCAGATCATCGGCCGGGCACAACAGGAATGCCGTGTATCCGATTGCCACGCAGGCGGCCAGGTCCAGCCAGTAGATCCATTGGCGGCGTGCGGTCAGGTCTGCCACCAGTGCCCGCGCATCGGCCATCGAGATGCCGAGCGCTTCCTTGGAGCCACCCTGCGTCTGCCGCGCCTCGACCGTCATCGCACAAACTCCGCTATCAATTCGTGGGTAGACACCTGGGGAATTCCCAGCTCTCGCACTGCTCTATCGGGCGAGTAATACACCTCACGGGCCATCAGTTCCACGTTCTCGGGAATCAGCGCATCGTCGGGGTCGAAGCGCATGGAGACATCACGCACCAGCCTGTTGCCCTTGCCCACCGCGCGGAACAGCCCCATGGGCGCGGACCGCACCGGGTGATCGCGCCCCACCGCAGCCACGAGCAGCTCCCCGATCTGCCGGTAGGACAGATTCACGGTGCTCAGGATGTACCGGCGCCCGGTGTCGCCCTTGGCCATCGCCGCGGTGATACCCACGACGAAATCCCGCGCCGAGCACACCGCGGTGCCGCCGGGCGGCACCACGCGCAGCAGACCCTTGCGGGCAGCGACCAACAGCCCCTGCCAGGACCGGGCGGGCCCCGCGCCCGGCGCGAATACGGCGGCGGGGTTCACGACGACAACGTCCAGGCCACGCTCGGCGAAGTCCAGCATCAGCCGCTCCCCCGCGCGCTTGGACTCCGAATACACGTTGTCCAGCACCGAATCCCGCAGATCAAAGTCTTCGTCGGCCACCACACCGTTGGGCGGGTAGCCGACGGCAGCGGTAGATGAAACGTGTACCACGCGCTGGACATCGTGCTTCAGGGCGGCACGCGCCACCTGGTAGGTACCGAGCACATTGGTCTGCCAAATCTTGTGCCCAAGCCGGGTATTCGGTGACGCGATACCGGCGAGGTGATACACGTGGGAGACACCGCGCATCGCGTCATCGATACTCTGCGCATCGGTGATGTCGGCGCAGACCGTGTCGACGTGCGCACGCAGCTCGCCGCCGAGAACGGCGGAGTCGTGCGGGTTCGTCAGGACGGTGACCCGCTCGCCCGCCTGTACCAAAGACGCGACGAGGGTGGAACCCAGGTACCCGGTGGCCCCGGTGACCAGTATCCGGCTGCCCATCACAGCGCCTTCTGGTAGACCCGATGGATTTTCTCCGGGTCCGTCTTCATTTGGGAGGTAAGCGAATTCGACCACACGTTGTCCTCATGCACCCAGGTGGTGGCAACCGAGGAGTAGCCGCTGCCAGTGATCGTCCGGACGATCTCCCCCGCCAGGATCCTTCCGATCCCTGCACCGAACTGGGTCTGCACCGCGCCGATGAGCACCACGACGGCGGTGTCGATTCCGCGGATGCGCCCGTCGCGCCGGGCCGCGAGCCGTGCCAGCAGCGCCGGCGTGAGTCGGCCCGAGCGTCCGACGACCTCGTGGACGTCGGGGAGCATCAACAGGAATCCCACTGGGTTGCCAGCGGATTCGACTATGCGGACGATGTTCGGGTCGATCAGGGGCCGCATCTCCGCGGCCATCCCCGAGAACACCTCACGGCTGAGCGGGACATTCTCGGGGTGGTGTGCAAAGGAGTCGTTGTAGAGCCCGCGCAACATCTCCAGCTCGTCGCCGTAGTCGCGCATCCGCACCGAGCGCACCGTCACCCCCTGGTCGCGCATGACCGCGTCAGCCCGCTTGAGCAGGCGCTGCTGGACCTCCCGGCTGCCGTCGACATGCCAGCGGAAGGAGGCGGTATCGAACTTCTTGCGATATCCGGCCGCCTCTACCAGCGCCGGGTAGTACCGGGGGTTGTAGGGCTGCATGACCGCCGGCGGCCTGTCGTACCCGGCGATCAGGAGGCCGACTTCCTCGCGAGAGGTATAGCTGAACGGGCCGACCATCTTGGTGATGCCCCGGCGTACGGCCCATTGCTCGGCCGCCCCGAGCAGGGCGCCCGCGACCGCGTCGTCATCCTCGCTCTCGAAGAACCCGAAGAATGCGCACTCGCCGTAGCGCTGCACGTATGCCGAGTCGATGCTGGCGGAGATGCGGCCCACGGGGCAGTCGCCGCGGTAGGCGACAAAGTTCTCGATCTGCACCTCGCGGTGCAGCGGGTTGTGCTTGGAGTTCATCTTCGCGTGTATGACGCGGCGCAGCGTGGGACGCCAGTTGGGGTCGTCACCATAGATGCGCCAGGGCATCGCGACGAATTGCTTGGCCTCGCGGTGCGACTCGACGCGCCGCACCGACACCGGCAGGCGAGCCTGTCGCTGCTCGATCAGTCCGCTATCCAGCACGAACGATTCCCAGGTCGTAGGCCAGTTCGGGATTGCCCTTACTCTTCCACAGCGCACCGTCCATGTAGAAGTGGTGCAGCACGAAGGTCAGCGGGACCGCGAAGATGACCGTGTCGAGCTGCCCCGCGAGGATGCCCAGCCCCCCGAAGAATGCGATGTACAGCGGCAGCGCCTTACGCGTCGAGAGCCGTGCCAGCAGCAGCTTCTTCTCGCCCGGGTCCTCGGTGCGCGCGAAGCGGGTGTTGTTCCGCGTCCAGTTGATCAGGTGGTACTGCAGGCTGTGCGTTGTCGTCGCGATCAGGATGAGCGCGAAAAGGTCCGAGACCAGCAGATAGGACAGGTTGTAGGACAGCGCCGCGATGACGAAGGTTGCCACCGACATGGCCGGCAGTGTGCGCTGCCCGGCTCGCTTCAGCTGTACCTGCTCCCAGACGGCGATACCCAACATGACTGCGGCGCAGACGAATCCGCCGATAACCAAGAATCCGGGAATGGGCGGCACCGGCACGCTCAGGTTCGAGAAGGGCAGTCGGTGACCGAAGACCACGTACTCGGAGAAGTTCAGGCCCTGGCTCGCCCGGTACAGCACCGGGGCCAGGCAGACGGCGTACAGCGCGTACTTGATCCGGTTACGCGGGCCCTTGTAACCATTCTTCGCGGCGTAGATGTTGATGATGCCGAAGTGCTGTTTGAGAACGTGGAACACCTGCCAATAGGCCCAGACGGCCAGCAGCGGCACCATCCAGCCGCCGAACCACAGCGTGCCGACGATCGCGGCGACCACGGCGAAGCTGATCATGTAGTGCGCCCAGAACCGGGACCGCTCGCGAGGATCCATCCACACGCGCGCCGTGGTGGTCAGCACATGCGGGAGGTCGGAAAGCAGGGAGAAGGCCACCGCACCGACGAGGAATACCCCCTTGTGCCCGTCGGCCGCGAAGAGCACTGCCGACAACAACGCGCCCAAACCGAAGACGAAGAGGACGTCGACGCGTCTGCTGACAAACCACCCCGGCCGGTTCACACCGTCGGTGTTCTTCAGCTCGTCGGTGCCGGTAGCAAAGGTGGCCATGGCGATCATCCTCAAGTAGACGTCACAACTTTAATTGATAATGATTATCGTTTTCATAACGTAGAGACGTAGCGGCCGCGTGTCAACGCCGGGACCTGTGAGCAGGCTGTGACGCTTCTCACCCACAATTGGCCGGTTAAGGTGCATAAATTACGATGCGGCAGATCAGAAACTCGACTGCGCCAACATCGAGTGAACACCGGGCCACCATGGTCAAGTCACCGATTGTGGCCAGACTTGCAGGCCCTTCCACTCCACTCGCCACCCACCACGTCGGCAAATCGAGGCACTACAGCAAACTTTCTGAGCGCCGGGGGTGGCGCCCTTCCGTGACCCGAGTCCACACTGATCCCCAGCCGCCACAACAACACCCTGATAACCAGATCGGCAATCGGCCACTACCCTCAAGAGATGGGCCCGGTTTGTCGCCGGACCGTATGTTGGGTCTCCGGACAGGCCGGGGCGTGATTCAGGTTGAGGTGAAGCGCCGTGGTGAACACCGTGCTTAGTTCCGCACATGACGAACCACCGCATGCTCCACTCACGCCGCCCGGCCCGCTGCCCCCGCGCGAGATCCTCGAACAGTCCGGTGAGCTGCTCCGTGCACTTGCCGCTCCGGTGCGCATCGCCATCGTGCTACAGCTGCGCGAATCGCAACGCTGCGTCCACGAGTTGGTCGACGCGGTCGGTGTCGCCCAGCCGCTCATCAGTCAGCACCTACGGGTGCTCAAGGCTGCCGGCGTGGTTTCCGGAGAGCGCCAGGGGCGCGAGGTGATGTACCGCCTCGTCGACGATCACCTTTCTCATATCGTCGTCGACGCCGTTGCGCACACCGAGGAACAGCGATGAGCGTCCGCGAGGAGCGGCCGGTCTTGCCGGGAACCGTGCGTTCCACCCGCCAGCGCGCGGCCATTACCGCCCTGCTGAAACGGACCGACGAATTCAGGTCCGCACAAGAACTGCATGACGAACTCAAGCGCACCGGGGAAGGCATTGGCCTGACCACCGTTTATCGGACCCTGCAGTCGATGTCGACCTCGGGCGAGGTCGATGTGCTGCGCAATGACACGGGCGAGTCGGTTTACCGGCGCTGTTCGGACGGCCACCACCACCACTTGGTCTGCCAGAGTTGCGGTTTCGCGGTCGAGGTACAGGCAGGTGCGGTCGAGGCGTGGGCCGCCGACATCGCCGTGGAGCATGGCTTCACCGAAGTCCACCACACGGTGGAAGTCTTCGGTCTGTGCAGTCGCTGCAGCGCCGCCAACCCGCTCCCCTAGTTACCCAACGCCTTTCTCGCGTCAGCGCCCGTCGAAAACACCATCAGCAGCAGTGTCACCAATGCCTCATCCGTTATTTCGGTGGCGGGAAAGTTGTAACGCAACAACACATCCGCCTTGCGCCCCTTGGCGATCAACAGAATGTTCCCAAACAGGGACTTCTGCGCGAGCCCGTCGACCAGATGCCGCGATTTCGCATTGACGGCCACGTCCCAGGCCAGCACCTGCGACAGCGACACCACATCCAGACCCGGTGCGATGGTGACAGCGCGGATCGAGGTGAGCGTGCCCTCGTAATCGGCGGTCAGCGCACCATCGGCTTCCCTGGTGACCGGCAGCACCGGGTGCAGCACACGGTGCACCCGGTCCAGAATCTCGTCGGCTCCGTTATCGGGGTCGGTCACTACGCCGTACCGAATCGCCGGTCGCGCTGCGCATACTCCAGGCAAGCCGCCCAGAGGTCGCGGCGATCGAAATCGGGGTACATCTTTTCCTGGAACACGAACTCGGCGTATGCCGACTGCCACATCATGAAGTTGCTAGACCGAAACTCACCCGAGGGCCGCAGAAACAGATCGACGTCAGGCATATCCGGCTCGTCGAGGTATTTGGCAACGGTCTCCTCGGTGATGCGGTCCGGCTTGAGCTGCCCGGACTCCACCAGCCGCGCGATTCTCCTTGTCGCTTCGGCGATTTCGGCCCGGCCACCGTAGTTGATGCATGTGGTCAATGTCAGCGTGCTGTTGTTCTTGGTAAGCTCCTCGGTGATCTCGAGCTCCTTGTAGACGCTGCTCCACAACCGCGTCTTCTGCCCGGCCCAGCGGAACCGCACCCCCATGTTGTTCAGGTCGTGGCGGCGCCGTTTGACCACGTCGCGGTTGAAGCCCATGAGAAATCGAACCTCGTCCGCGGGCCTTCTCCAGTTCTCCGTCGAGAACGCGTAGGTGGTGAGCCACGGGATGCCCATCTCGATGGCACCGCAGACCATGTCCATCATGGTGGCCTCGCCCATCTTGTGCCCCTCGGTGCGTGGCAACCCGCGGGCGCGCGCCCAGCGCCCGTTGCCGTCCATCACCACCGCGACGTGCCGGGGAATCAGCTCCTTGGGGATCACCGGCGGTATCGCCCCCGACGGATGCTTCGGCGCGGGATGTGGACGGGTGCCATCAGGGCCCGAACCGGGCAGCAGCTTGGGGAAAACGGCAGGAAAAACCGTCTTGTCCGGGAACGTCGGGGCGTAGCCGGGCGGGACGTCGGCCCAATCCGTGAAGTACTTATCCTGCTGCGGATCGGGCTGGCTGCTCTTCACCATGGGTCATATTTAACCTGGTCCCGCGTTCGACCAGCGGGAGTGTCCGCAGCTTGCGCTCCAGATGCCACTGCAAATGCGCCGCGATCAATCCGCTGGCCTGGGTGCGCTGGGTCTGCGGCACGTCATCGGTGGCCGCCCAGTCGCCGTCATGAAGTGCGGCCATCAGCTCCAGCACACCCGGTGGTGGAGTCGCCGCACCCGCGGGACGGCAGTGCACACAAACGCTGCCACCCGCCCCCACATGGAAGGCCCGGTGCGGGCCCGGGGTGGCGCAGCGCGCGCACTCGTTGATGGCGGGTGCCCACCCGGCAATGCTCATGGCGCGCAACAGATACGCATCCAGAACCAACTCGCGGGAGCGCTGCTGATCGGCGATGGCCCTGAGCGCACCAACGGTGAGGCGGTGCAGAGCGAGGGCCGGGGCGCGCTCTTCACCGGCGATCCGCTCAGCGGTCTCCAGGACGGCGCAGGCGGTGGTGTACCGGCCGTAATCGCTGACGATGTCCGACGCGAAGGCGTCGATGGCCTGCACCTGCGTGACGATGTCGAGATTGCGTCCCGGATGCAGCTGCACATCGATATGCGCGAACGGTTCCAGCCGCGACCCAAACTTACTGCGGGTGCGGCGCACCCCCTTGGCTACCGCGCGGACCAAGCCATGCTGGCGGGTCAACAGGGTCACGATGCGGTCGGCCTCACCGAGCTTGTGCTGCCGCAGCACGACAGCACGATCCCGATAAAGCCGCATGCGAACAGTTTTCCATCTGGTACCGACGAATCCCCGCATTGACGCACTATTTCGACGGCCTACCCTTCTGGTCATGTCGGGCTTTCCTACGCTCACCTCGCAGGCCTCCGCACTGGTAGAGGGTTCGGCCAGCTCCATTTCGCTGACCCTCGCGGCGCTCAACGCGATCAAA
The DNA here is from genome assembly GCF_002013385.1 of Mycobacterium sp. D16R24. Lineage (NCBI taxonomy): Bacteria > Bacillati > Actinomycetota > Actinomycetes > Mycobacteriales > Mycobacteriaceae > Mycobacterium > Mycobacterium sp. D16R24. The sequence goes on from NZ_MAEV01000015.1 coordinate 84,005, forward strand.
TCCAGCCAGTCGACCCTCAACGCGTTCCGGGTGGTGTGCACCAAGAGCGCCCTCGCCGATGCCGCCGAGGCCGACAAGCGATTAGCCGCCGGTGAGCGGCTGCCGTTGCTCGGGGTTCCCATTGCCATCAAGGACGACACCGACTTGGCGGGCACCCCCACCGCCTTCGGTACCGCCGGGGCGGTTGGCTCAGAATCCGAGGACGCCGAACTGGTGCGACGGCTTCGGGCAGCGGGCGCGATCATCGTCGGCAAGACCAATACCTGTGAGCTCGGTCAGTGGGGCTTCACCAGCGGTCCCGGCTTCGGACACACCCGCAACCCGTGGAGCCGTGCTCACACCCCCGGCGGATCGTCGGGAGGTAGCGCGGCCGCGGTGGCGGCCGGCCTCGTCGCCGGGGCAATCGGTTCGGATGGGGCCGGGAGCATCCGGATTCCGGCCGCATGGACGCACCTGGTCGGCATCAAGCCGCAGCGTGGACGGATCTCCACCTGGCCACTGGCGGAGGCGTTCAACGGGATAACGGTGCACGGGCCCCTGGCGCGCACCGTCGCCGATGCCGCGCTGTTGTTGGACGCCGTCTCAGGGAACGCCCCCGGGGATCTGCACAAGCCACCCCATGTGCGGGTGTTCGACGCCGTCCAGGAGGACCCGGGGCAGCTGCGTATCGCGCTGTCGCTCAAGGTTCCGTTCTCAGGGTTTCCCGCGCACATTCATCCGACGATCGAAGCCGCGACCCGCTATGTGGGCCATCAGCTGCGTTCCCTCGGGCACATGGTGTCCGAGGGCGATCCGGATTACGGCGTCGGGCTCGGCCTGAACTTCCTGCCGCGGGCGACCGCCGGGCTGCTGCCCTGGCAGGACCGGCTCGATGCCGGCGCGCATTGGGATCACCGCACAGTGACCAACATGCGCACGGGCCGACGCCTGGCGGGCTGGGCGCTGCGGCGTGCGCGTGCCGCGGAGCCGAGGTTGCAGGCACGCGTCGGCAAAATCTTCGGCAGCTTCAACGTCGTGCTGGCGCCAACGACAGCCCAACCGCCAACGGGTATCTACGATTTCGACGATATCGGCAGCATCGCAACGGATCGCGGACAAATCGGCGCCTGCCCCATGACCTGGCCATGGAATGTACTCGGGTGGCCATCGGTCAACGTCCCCGCCGGTTTCACCGAAGACGGGTTGCCGGTCGGCGTACAGCTGATGGGTCCGGCAAACAGCGAGCCACTGCTGATTTCCCTTGCGGCACAGCTCGAATCGATCAACAATTGGGCATCGGAGACCCCCGATCCCTGGTGGTGACGGTCCCTTTGCATCGACACGCCCCCTTACGGCGTATTCGTATCGCACGTTCTCGCCACTAACGGGCGTGTCGAGATTAGGCTGCCTGTGCTCTGACCCGGTAGGCGGACCTGACCCGTGCGACAACCGAACCCGGGTCATTGACCAGCTGGTCGCGGCTGACGCGGATGAGCTTCCAGCCCATCGCCGAGATGAACTCCTGTCGCTCGATGTCCCGACGATGCTGAGCGGAATCGCCCCAGTGCTGTGCACCATCGAACTCAGCAGCCAACCGCTCAGTTCGCCAGCCCATGTCGAGGCGTACCACCCGCCCACTCGGCCCCTTGAGCTCAATCTGTGTCTCAGGACGCGGCAGCCCACCACCGACAAGACAGAGTCGCAACCTGGTCTCCTGCACCGATTCGGCGCCCGGGTCTGCCAGCAAGAGCACGTTCTGTAGACGGCGCAGGCCGCGAGCGCCGGGATGTCGTGCGATTAGCGAATCCACCTCGGTGACATCGCAATCACGGAGCAGCACATCCGTCAGCTCAATAGCCCTCCCCGACTGCACTCGTCGACCGATATCAAATATCGTCCTCGCCGGGGTAGTCACCGCAACGTCACCGACGATCGTGCATTCGTCAGTTACGAGGCGATCGCCGCGAATGACGATTCCCTCCGGGGCATTTCGTCGCGATCGATTCAGCTCCACCACACGTTCGGCGGAGATGTACGGATTGCCCAGTAATGCCGCCGCCGACACCCCGCACACCACCGCCTGGCGGCCCGCCCACAGGTACGCCGCCTTCGCCCGCACGCTCGCCGTGAGTTCAGCGCCCGCCGGGAGGTACACATCACGGAAGACCGCGTCGTAGTGCTGACGAAGCTCATGTCGTGTGAGCACACCCGCAGCGATGGCCTCGCTGCCCACAATGAGTTTGTCCATGGCCGGACCTTGCCACGCACCACCGACAAAGCGAACGCTGTTACCGACACGCCTGTTAGTGGCGAGAACGTGCGATACGAATACGCCACAACACGGCGTGTCGGCGCAGAGGGGCGCGAGGGGCGAGCTAGAACCCCAGCTTGCCGAGCTGCTTGGGGTCGCGCTGCCAGTTCTTGGCTACCTTGACCCGCAAATCCAGGAAAACCTTAGTGCCAAGTAGCTTTTCGATCTGCTTGCGCGCGTTGGTCCCGACTTCGCGCAGCCGTGATCCACCCTTGCCGATGACGATGCCCTTTTGGCTGTCCCGCTCGACGTAGAGGATCGCGTGCACATCGATCAGCTCTGAGCCCTCGGGCCGACCCTCGCGTTCGTTCACCTCGTCGATCACCACCGCCAGCGAGTGCGGCAGCTCATCACGCACACCTTCGAGCGCCGCCTCACGGATCAGCTCTGCCATGAGCACCTCTTCGGGCTCATCGGTCAGCTCACCATCAGGGTAGAACGCGGGCCCGGGCTGCAGCTTGGACGCCAAAACCTCTGTCAGCACCTCAACTTGGGATCCTGAGACCGCAGACACCGGAACAATATCCGCATCCGGCCCGACGAGCTCGGACACCGACAGCAGCTGCTCGGCCACCCGCTCCTTGCTCACCTTGTCGATCTTGGTGACGATCGCGATCAGCGTGGTGCGCGGCGCGATGAGCTTGATCTGCTCGTAGATCCACTTGTCGCCCGGCCCGATGCCCTCATCGGCCGGAATGCAGAGGCCGATCACGTCAACCTCGGAATACGTATCGCGCACAAGGTCGTTGAGCCGTTGCCCAAGAAGCGTGCGCGGCCGGTGCAGCCCCGGAGTGTCGACGAGGACGATCTGGTAATTCTCGCGGTGCACGATCCCGCGAATCGTGTGCCGCGTGGTCTGCGGCCGGTTTGAGGTGATGGCGACCTTCTGCCCCACCAGCGCATTGGTCAGCGTCGACTTACCGGTGTTCGGCCGCCCGACGAAACAGACGAAGCCAGAACGGAACTCCTCATCGGATCCGCTCACAACTGCCCCGCAGGCACACCGGTGCGGTCGGTCACGACGACCGTCGCCGACGGCGACAGCTCTCGCACCGCGGCGATACCCGGATCCTCATGGGAGCCACCGGCCAGCACCGCAGCCTCGATGGCCGACGCTCCACTGGAGACCGCCGCTGCCACCGCCGCCTGCAGCGCCGTCAGCGACAGTGCCGAAAGCGACACCGGCGCACCCGCATAGGTGCGGCCGTCGCCATCGCGCACCGCCGCTCCCGATTTCGCCTCGGCACGCCCCATCGCTCCACGGGCCAACACGACGAGCTTGTTATCTTCATCGTTCAGACTGGCGTCTGATTCACTCATCTCTTTCCTCCGCTTTCTCGTCATCTGCCACCGCGGCCCCTTCGGGGTCGGGTTGCACCAGGATCGTGCCGATGCGCACCCGGCCCCGCGTGTCCGGGCCACCCTCAGCCTGCAACAAAAGTCCGTGCGAGGCGGCCGTGGACCCCGGCAGCGGAACGCGCCCCAGCTCCAGCGCCAGTAGTCCGCCGACGGTCTCGACGTCCAGGTCCTCGTCGAATTCAACGCCGTACAGCTCCCCCAGGGCCTCGATGGGCAACCTGGCAGAGACACGAAATGTCTTGTGCTTCAAGTCCTCCACCGGAGCGACCTCGTCGTGGTCGTACTCGTCGGCGATCTCCCCGACAATCTCCTCCAGTACGTCCTCGATGGTCACCAACCCGGCGATCGCTCCATACTCGTCGACGAGCAGCGCCATGTGCTTGCGGTGCTGCTGCATCTCACGCAGCAGCGCATCCAGCGGCTTGGAGTCCGGAACGAACACCGCCGGCCTCATCACCTGCGCCACGGTGACATCGCGGCCACCGTTCACCGAGTAGTAGGTCTGCTGCACAAGGTCCTTGAGAAAGACCACCCCGACGACGTCGTCGACGTTCTCCCCGACTACCGGGATGCGGGAGTGCCCGCTGCGCACCGCCAACGAGGTGGCTTGCCCGGCCGTCTTGTCAGATTCGATCCACACCATCTCGGTGCGCGGCACCATCACCTCGCGGGCGGGCGTATCGCCCAGCTCGAACACCGACTGGATCATTCGACGTTCGTCGTCGGCCACCACGCCGCGCTGCTGCGCCATGTCGACCACCTCGCGCAGCTCGATCTCGGAGGCAAACGGGCCGTTGCGGAAACCGCGCCCGGGCGTCACCGCGTTACCGAGCAGGATGAGCAGCCGCGAAATGGGGCCCAGCAGAACCGAAATCACCTGCAGCGGAACGGCGGCACCCAGCGCTATCGAGTACGCGTGTTGGCGCCCCAACGTACGCGGGCCCACCCCGATCGCCACGAAGCTCGTCACCACCATGACGATCGCCGAGATCGTCAGCGCGGCACCGAGGCTCATCCGTGCGGTCAGATATCCGGCCAGGCACACCGTCGACAAGATCTCGCACGTGGTACGCAGCAGCACAACCAGATTCACATAGCGTGGACGGTCTCGGATCACCACGGAAAGCCTTACCGCGCCCGGCCTTTCCTCACGAACCAGCTCGTCGATGCGCGCCGACGACACGGTGTTGATGGCCGCATCGATGGCCGCGAACGCGCCCCCCAGGCCGACGAGGACGATCGCCGCCAGCAGCAGCCCTATGCCAGACATCACTCGTCGAAGTTGCGCGACTTGTCGAGCAGGCGACTATCCCGATACAGCTGGGCTTGCTGCTCGTACCAGTCCTTCAGCAGCTGGTTCTGCAGCGCGAACATCTCGCGCTCTTCCTCTGGTTCGGCGTGGTCATAGCCGAGCAGGTGCAGCACGCCATGCACGGTCAGCAGCGCCAGCTCGTGTGCCAACGAATGCCCCGCCGCCTCAGCCTGTTCGGCCGCGAACTGCGGGCACAGCACGATATCGCCGAGCATCGAGGGCCCGGGTTCGGGTGCGTCCGGGCGGCCCCCAGGCTCCAGCTCATCCATCGGGAAGGACATCACATCGGTGGGGCCGGGCAGATCCATCCACCGCATGTGCAGGTCTGCCATGGCCGCGAGATCGACGAGCATCATGGAAAGTTCCGCTGCCGGATGGACATCCATTGCCGCGATGGCAAATCGTGCGACGCTGACCAATTCGCCCTCGGCGACGTCGACACCCGACTCGTTGACGACCTCGATGCTCATCGGTGCCGGCTCCGGTTCCCCGATGCGCGCCGCTGCGCGCGGTTGTCTGTCAGATCGGAGTCCTCAAAACGTGCATAGGCATCCACGATCTCCGACACCAATCGGTGACGAACCACATCGGCACTAGTCAACTCCGAGAAGTGAATTCCCTCGATATTGTCAAGAATCTCGACCGCGGCACGCAGCCCGGAACGGGCGCCACCCGGTAGGTCGACCTGTGTCACGTCACCGGTGACCACGATCTTGGAACCGAACCCCAGCCGGGTGAGGAACATCTTCATCTGTTCGGCGGTGGTGTTCTGCGCCTCGTCGAGAATGATGAACGCGTCGTTGAGTGTCCGGCCCCGCATATATGCCAGCGGCGCAACCTCGATGACCCCGGCCGACATCAGCTTGGGGATGAGTTCGGGGTCCATCATGTCGTGCAGCGCGTCGTACAGCGGCCGCAGGTATGGGTCGATCTTCTCGCTCAGGGTGCCGGGCAGGAAGCCCAGCCGCTCCCCCGCCTCGACCGCCGGACGGGTCAGGATGATCCGGGTGACCTGCTTGCTCTGTAACGCGTTGACCGCCTTGGCCATCGCCAGATACGTCTTGCCCGTACCGGCCGGGCCGATACCGAAAACCACGGTGTTGGCATCGATCGCGTCCACATAGCGCTTCTGGTTCAGCGTCTTCGGGCGGATGGTCTTACCGCGCCGCGACAGGATGTCCAGACTCAGCACCTCGGCGGGCGACTCATCGTCGTCGCCGGTGAGCATGGCCCCGGTATGCCGCACTGTCGAGGGCGTCAGCTGCTGGCCCCGGCGAGCGATCACGATCAGCTCGGAGACCACACGCTCGGCCAGCGCCACGTCGCCGGGCTCGCCGGTAAAGGTGATGGTGTTTCCGCGGGCGTGGACATCGGCGGTCAACATGTCCTCAAGCTCGCGCAGGTTTTCATCAGCAGAACCCAGCAGGCCCATGATGAGATCGTTCGGAATCTCGACGCTGCTGCGTACTTCCCTGGACTGCACAGCGGCATCTTCTTCTCGGCTCGTCACGTGGTTAAGGTCGCCTGCTTTCTTGGGTTGTGAAGTTGCCTTGAGTTTACCGCTGGCAACCGTGCGCCTCCACGCGATTAGTGTCGTTGTCTCTGCACGCGAGCGCTCACCGGTGCGTCAGCGGACCGCCGGCCCATCGGTCGGTGAGCACCCCGAGGGCGCCCAGCGCGACGGCAGCGGCACTGGATGTGCGCAACACCGTTGGCCCCAAACGCACCGCGACCGCACCCGCGTCCGCCAAAACCCCCAGCTCGTCGTCCGCGACACCGCCCTCGGGCCCGACGATGAGCACCACCGACGACGCCGCGGACAGCCGCTCGCCCCGGGCGCTGAGCCCGGAGTCCGCCGATTCATGCAGCACCAGCACGACGGCCCCGTCGGCCGCCCGCTGACGGACCAGCTCGGCCAGCTGCGCCGTCGAATGCAGTGTCGACACTGTCGGGACGAAGGCCCGGCGGGACTGTCGTGACGCCGCCCGTGCCACCGCCTCCCAGCGCCGTCGTCCCTTCGCCGCCTTGTCCGGGTCGTTCGGTGCGTCCCAGCGCGACACACATCGCTGCGCCTGCCACGGAACGATCTCGTCGGCGCCCGCCTCCACCGCCAGATCGACGGCAAGCTCGGCGCGATCGGATTTCGGAAGTGCCTGCACCACAGTCACTGTGGGAACCGCGGCAGCGACGCTCCAGCGCGCGGTCACCTCGATCGACAGGCTGGTGCGGTCGACAGAGGCGACGACACCGTCGCCGACCTCTCCCGCCCCGTCGCACACCATGACGGGCTCACCGACACGCATGCGCAGCACCCGCGTGGCGTGGTGTCCCTCGTCACCCAGCAGACTCACCTGCTCCCCGACGGCGGGGACCTGGTCAACGTAGAAGATGGTGGCAGCCGCCATCTGGATCTACCGGCCCGTGAAGGCCTCGCGCAGCCGCGAGAACACCCCGCCGGACGCGGACTCGGCCCACACCACCTCGGCGGTTTCCTTGTTCCGGGTCTTGAAGTCCTTCAGCAGCTCACGTTCCTTAGCATCCATCCGGGTCGGCACCACCACGTCCAGATGGGCGTGCAGGTTTCCGCGGACACCGGTGCGCAGGTGCGGCATGCCCTTCCCGCGCATCGTCACCACCGAACCCGGCTGCGATCCCGGCTCGACCTTGACGACGGTCGGCCCGTCGATGATGGCGTCGACCGACACACTGGTGCCCAGCGCCGCCTCCACCATCGGGACCCGGACCGTGAAATGCAGGTCATCCCCGTCACGAATGAACACGTCGTGCGGCTTCTCGTGCACTTCGACGTACAGATCACCGGCCGGTCCACCTCCGGGACCGACCTCACCCTGGGCCGCCAGCCGCACCCTCATGCCGTCGCCCACACCTGCCGGGATCTTGACCGTGATGTCTCGACGCGCGCGCACCCGGCCGTCGCCGCCGCACTTGTGGCAGGGATCGGTGATGACCTCTCCGGCCCCCTGACACGTCGGACAGGGGCGCGACGTCAGCACCTGGCCAAGCAAGGAGCGCTGCACGGTCTGCACCTCGCCACGGCCACCACAGGTCTCGCAGGCGCTCGGCGCCGAGTTTCCGTGGGTGCCCTTACCGGTACATCCATCGCACAGAATCGCGGTGTCGACGGTCACCTGCTTGCTGACGCCGGTCGCACATTCCAGCAGTTCAAGCCGCATGCGCAGCAGAGAATCGGAACCGGGCTGCACCCGGCCGCGCGGACCACGCGAGCCGCCGGCCGATCCGCCGAAGAACGCCTCGAAGACGTCGCCCAGACCGCCGAAGCCCGAACCGAAGCCACCCCCGAACCCGTTGCCACCGCCGCCGTTCTCCAGCGGGTCTCCACCCAGGTCGACGATGCGCCGCTTCTCCGGATCGGTCAGCACCTCGTAGGCGATGCTGACCTCCTTGAACTGCGTCTGGGCCTGTTCATCGGGGTTGATGTCGGGGTGCAGCTCACGGGCGAGCTTGCGGTACGCCCGCTTGAGCTCGCTGTCGCTGGCACCCTTGCTGACCCCGAGGATGCCGTAATAATCACGCGCCACTGTGTTGATCTCGCTCCGTTGGTATCTGTCTAATTCACATAGCTGCTAGCGCTTGGCTAGCACTTCGCCGATATACATGGCAACCGCCGCGACGTTCGCGATGGTTCCCGGGTAGTCCATTCGTGTGGGCCCCAGCACACCCATACCGCCGAATACCGCTCCGCCCGCACCATACGGGGTGGAGACGACCGAGGTGCCGATCATCTGCTCAGCAGCGGTTTCGTGGCCGATGTGCACCGTGACCCGGCCGGCCTCCTGCTGTGCGGCGAGCAAGCGCAACACCACCACCTGCTCCTCCAGCGCCTCCAGCACGGTGCGCAGCTGACCACCGAAATCACCGACGTTGCGGGTCAGGTTGGCCGTGCCACCGAGCAGCAGGCGATCCTCATGATGCTCGACGAGCGTTTCCACCAGGACCGTCGCCGCACGGGTGAGTGGATAGCGCAGGTCGTCGTCGGACTGTTCGGCGAGCTCGGCGACGGCCACCGAGGCCGCCGACAGCTTCTTGCCATCCAGCGCCGCGCCCAGCAGGACGCGGAGTCTGCTCAGCTGGTCATCACTGATGACGTCGCCCAGCTCGACGATCCGCTGATCGACCCGCCCGGAGTCGGTGATGACCACCAGCAGCAGCCGGGCCGGGGTCAACAGCACCACCTCGAGGTGGCGCACGCTGGACGAGGACAGCGTCGGATACTGCACGACGGCGACCTGACGAGTCATCTGCGCCAGCAGCCGCACGGCACGTCGCAGCACGTCATCGAGGTCGACGCCGCCTTCCAGGAAATTCAGGATGGCCTTGCGCTCGGCACCCGAGAGCGGTTTGACGTCCTCAAGCCGATTGACGAATTCTCGGTAGCCCTTTTCCGTCGGAATGCGTCCGGAGCTGGTGTGCGGCTGGGCGATGTAACCCTCGGCCTCCAGGACCGCCATATCGTTGCGGACGGTGGCGCTGGAAACCCCGAGGCCGTGCCTGTCGACCAGGGCCTTGGAGCCGATCGGCTCCTTGGTGGTGACGTAGTCGGCGACGATGGCCCGCAGTACCTCGAAGCGCCGGTCATCGGCACTGGCCATGGTCACCTCCCTCACGCGTGATGTGCCCCTATTTTACGGGGCCACGCTGTGCCAACCCGCCACCATGGCAGTCCACGCTAACCTCAGGTGTTATGCAGGGATCATTACGGAGTGATTTGCAGTGATCTTTAAGGGTGTTCGCGAAGGGAAGCCGTACCCAGAACATGGGCTATCGACGAGGGATTGGTCGCGCATCCCGCCCCGGCAGATCCGTCTGGACGAACTCGTCACCACCACGACGGTGCTCGCCTTGGACCGCTTGCTCAGCGAGGACTCGACGTTCTACGGGGACCTGTTCCCGCACGCCGTGAAGTGGCAGGGCGTCACCTATCTGGAGGACGGACTGCACCGAGCCGTGCGAGCCGCGTTGCGTAATCGGGTTGTGCTGCACGCCAGGGTTTTCGATATGGATCAGCTGCGCGGGGTTTAGGCGGCGTCAATCCAGGATCGTGCGCACCACGCCGTCGGCCAGCAAGCGCCCCCGATCGGTGAGCACCAGCCGATCATCCACCAGCCGCCCCAGCCCCTCGGCCACCACGGCGGGCACCCGGCCGCGTTCCTCGACGGTCAAGTCCGCCAAGGCGATTCCCGTGTTCAGCCGCACCGCGAGCAGGACATCCTCGGTGTGCCGTTCGGCGGGACTGAGGATCTCGTGCCCGCCGACGGGCAGCTGCCCCTGCCCCAGCTGCTTGGCATAGGCGTTGGGGTGCTTGACGTTCCACCACCGCACGCCGTTGACATGTCCGTGCGCACCCGGTCCGGCACCCCACCAGTCACCGCCGGCCCAGTAGCCAAGATTGTGCCGGCACTGCCCGCCGGGGCGTGCCCAGTTGGACACCTCATACCAGTCCAGCCCCACCGCCGACAGCGCCGTATCCAGCAGCTGGTACCGGTCGGCCAGGGCGTCCTCGTCGGGATTCGGCAGTTCGCCGCGCCGGACACGCCGCGCCAGGGCGGTGCCCTCCTCGACGACCAGCGCGTACGCCGACACGTGGTCTACCCCGGCGTCGAGCACTGCATCGATGGAGCGACGCAGGTCGTCATCGGTCTCCCCCGGAGTGCCATAGATGAGGTCCAGGTTCACATGCTCGAGACCGGCCGCACGCGCCTCCCGCGCCGCCGCCACCGCCCGCCCGGGCGCGTGCACGCGATCCAGCGTGGCCAGCACATGTGCAGCCGCCGACTGCATCCCCAGCGAGACCCGGGTGTATCCGGCCGCACGAATCGTCTCGAAGAACTCCGGCGAGGTGGACTCCGGATTGGCCTCGGTGGTCACCTCGGCGCCAGGCGTCAGGGTGAAGTGTGCACTGATGGCGCCGAGCACCTCTGCGAGCCCGGAACCGCCCAGCAGGGAGGGTGTCCCGCCGCCGACGAATACGGTCTCCACCGGCGGTTTTCCGTCCAGAGTCCGCGCGGCCAGGTCCAGCTCGGCACGCAGCGCCTCGAGCCAGCCCGCCGGTGAGGTGCCGTCACCGAGCTCGTCGGCGGTGTAGGTATTGAAATCGCAGTATCCGCAGCGTGTGGCACAGAACGGAACATGTACGTAGATCCCGAACGGACGGCCCACCGCTGGCACCAGGGGCGGCAGGGCGGCGGTGGTTTCGGGTCTCACCGCTCAAGTGTGTGCCAGGGTCGACGGCAGAAAAAATCTGTCCGGTCAATAGCGGGAATCCCCCACACCGAATGGAGGTTTTGCTCACAATGAGCGGAATTACGACCCGGTCGTACGGGGTGCCAGTTTCGCATGGCACAATTGGCCGGGTGAGCACACATCAGGTCCCGCTTGTCGCGCGGCGACACATCGACCTGAAGCGTGTCTGTAGCGCGTGTTGTCTCCCTTACTGACGTAGTCCTACCCGTCTGCCACCCATACGGTCGTGAGGATCTGCGCCTCCGGTCAGCCCCCGGTGTGTCGCCCACGACTGTGTCTGCCTTTCTGAGGAGCACCATGACCACCAGCGAGACCCGGCCCGCTCGCCCGAAGCAACAGCGCAGCGAGGGCCAATGGGCACTCGGCCACCACGAACCCCTCAACGCCAACGAGCAGGCAAAGAAGGACGACCACCCGCTGAACGTGCGGGAGCGCATCGAAACCATCTACGCCCACAAGGGCTTCGAAAGCATCGACAAGACCGACCTGCGTGGCCGCTTCCGCTGGTGGGGTCTGTACACCCAGCGCAAGCCTGGTTTCGACGGCAGCTGGACCGGTGATGAGAACACCGACATGCTCGAAGACGAGCACTTCATGCTGCGCGTGCGTTCGGACGGTGGCGCGTTGTCGGTCGGTGCCCTGCGCACCCTGGGTGATCTGTCCACCACGTACGCGCGGGATACGGCCGATCTCTCCGACCGTGAAAATGTGCAGTATCACTGGATCCGGGTCGAGGACATGCCGGAGATCTGGCGCCGTCTCGACGAGGTCGGGCTGCACACGACACAAGCCTGCGGCGACTGCCCCCGCGTGATCCTCGGCTCGCCGCTCGCCGGTGAGTCCCTGGATGAAGTACTCGATCCGACACCGGCCATCGACGAGATCGTGCGCCGCTACATCGGAAAGAAGGAGTACGCGAACCTTCCCCGCAAGTTCAAGACGGCCATCTCCGGCCTGCAGGACGTGGTGCACGAGATCAACGACGTCGCCTTCATCGGCGTGGTGCATCCGGAGCACGGTCCGGGTCTGGACGTGTGGGTGGGCGGCGGTCTGTCGACCAACCCGATGCTGGCGCAGCGTCTCGGGGTGTGGGTGCCGCTCGACGAAGTGCCCGACGTCTGGGAAGGCGTCGTCAGCATCTTCCGCGATTACGGCTACCGCCGTCTGCGCGCCAAGGCACGGTTGAAGTTCCTGGTCAAGGATTGGGGCGTCGAGAAGTTTCGCGAAGTTCTCGAGACTGAATACCTGAAGCGGCCTCTCATCGACGGGCCTGCTCCGGTGCAGCCGCCGCGGCCGATCGACCACGTCGGTGTGCAACGACTCAAGAACGGGCTCAACGCTGTTGGCGTCTCGCCCATTGCCGGCCGGGTGTCCGGCACCATCTTGTCGGCGGTCGCCGACCTTGCCGAGAAGGCGGGCTCGGACCGTGTCAGGTTCACGCCGTATCAGAAGCTGATTATCCTCGACGTCCCCGACGAGAAACTCGGTGAGTTGACGGAGGGGCTGGATGCGCTCGGGCTGCCCTCGCGTCCGTCGCACTGGCGCAAGAATCTGATGGCCTGCACCGGCATCGAGTTCTGCAAGCTCTCATTCACCGAAACCCGCAAGCGCGCACAGGATCTGGTGCCGGAGCTGGACAAGCGGTTGGACGATCTCAACGCACAGCTGGACACTCCGGTCACCATCAACATCAATGGATGCCCCAACTCGTGCGCGCGTTCGCAGGTCGCAGACATCGGATTCAAGGGTCAGATGGTCGACGACGGCGACGGCAACAGCGTCGAGGGCTTCCAGGTGCACCTGGGCGGAAGCCTGGGCCTGGACAGCGGATTCGGCCGCAAGCTGCGTCAGCACAAGGTGACCAGCACCGAGCTCGGCGATTACATCGACCGGGTGGTGCGCAACTTCGTCAAGCAACGCACCGACGGAGAGCGCTTCGCGCAGTGGGCCGTTCGGGCCGAGGAGGCGGATCTGCGATGAGCGTTCTGGAGGGTCAAAGGAACGCCGACCAGCTGCGTGAATTAGCTGAGCGCGGCGCCGCCGAACTGCAGGACGCCTCTGCCGAGGAGCTGCTGCGGTGGACCGATGAGAACTTCGGCAACGACCCCAAGGGGTATGTCGTCGCCTCCAACATGCAGGACGCTGTGCTCATAGACCTCGCCGTACAGGTGCGTCCGGGTGTTGACGTGTTGTTCCTGGACACCGGTTATCACTTCGCCGAGACGATCGGCACCCGCGACGCCGTGGAATCGGTGTACGACATCCACATCGTCAACGTGGCCCCCGAGCAGACGGTGGCCCAGCAGAACGAGCTGGTGGGCAAGGACCTGTTCGCGAGCAATCCCGGCGAATGCTGCCGGCTTCGTAAGGTTGTGCCGCTGCGCAAGTCGCTGTCCGGATACTCCGCATGGGTGACCGGGTTGCGCCGCGTCGACGCACCGACCCGAGCCAACGCGCCGTTGATCAGCTTCGACGAGGCGTTCGGGCTGGTGAAGATCAATGCGATTGCCGCGTGGACCGACGAGGACATGCAGAAGTACATCGATGATCACGGGACCCTGGTGAATCCGCTTGTCGACGAGGGATATCCGTCGATCGGCTGCGCCCCGTGCACGGCCAAGCCTGCACTCGGCGCCGACGCACGCAGCGGACGCTGGCAGGGTATGGCCAAAACAGAATGCGGGTTGCACGCCTCATGACGACACAAATTGGACCGGAAATCAGAACGGACGCCGTGTTGAATCAGACCGAAACGCTCACCGACCTGGAATCCGAGTCGATTCACATCATCCGCGAGGTGGCCGGCGAGTTCGAGCGACCGGTGCTGCTGTTCTCCGGCGGCAAGGATTCGACGGTGCTCCTGCACACCGCGCTCAAGGCCTTTTGGCCCGCGCCGCTGCCCTTCGCGCTGCTGCATGTCGACACCGGGCACAACCTCCCCGAGGTGCTGGCCTTCCGCGACGAGATCGTCGAACGCCACAACTTGCGCCTGGTCGTCGCGAATGTCGAGGACTACCTGGCCGACGGCCGCCTGACCGAGCGGCCCGACGGTATCCGCAACCCGTTGCAGACCATCCCGCTGCTCGAAGCCATCACCGACAACAAGTTCGACGCGGTGCTGGGTGGTGGACGTCGCGATGAGGAGCGCTCCCGCGCCAAGGAGCGCATCTTCAGTCTGCGCAACGCGTTCGGCCAGTGGGATCCCAAGAAGCAGCGTCCCGAGCTCTGGAGTCTCTACAACGGCAGGCATGCCCCGGGTGAGCACGTTCGGGTGTTCCCTATCAGCAACTGGACCGAGTTGGACGTGTGGCGTTACATCGCTCGTGAGGATGTCCAGCTGGCCAACCTCTACTACGCGCATGAGCGCGAGGTGTTCAACCGTGACGGCATGCTGCTGACGCCGGGCCCGTGGGGCGGGCCGCGTGACGGTGAAGAACTGCAAACACTTTCGGTGCGATACCGCACCGTGGGCGACGGCTCCACCACGGGCGCCGTGCTCTCCGATGCCGCCGACGTCCACGCGGTACTCGCCGAGGTGGCCGCATCGCGGATCACCGAGCGGGGCGCGACCCGCGGCGACGACCGAGTGTCCGAGGCGGCGATGGAAGACCGCAAGCGAGAGGGCTATTTCTGATCATGAGCGATCTTCTGCGTATTGCCACCGCCGGCAGCGTCGACGACGGCAAGTCCACCCTGGTGGGCCGGCTGCTGTATGACACGAAGTCGGTGCTCATCGACCAATTTGATGCCGTGACAAAGGCTTCCGAGTCACGCGGGCTCGACACTCCCGACCTGTCGCTGCTCGTCGACGGACTGCGCGCCGAACGCGAGCAGGGCATCACCATTGACGTGGCGTATCGGTACTTCGCCACCCCGAAGCGTTCGTTCATCCTCGCCGACACCCCCGGGCATGTGCAGTACACCCGAAACACCGTGTCGGGGGCCTCGACGGCACAGCTGGTGATCCTTCTCGTCGACGCACGCAAGGGTGTCATCGAACAGACCCGTCGCCACGCGGCGGTGTTGGCACTGCTGGGCGTGCCACGGCTGGTGTTGGCGGTCAACAAGATCGACCTGGTGGCCGATAGCGCGCGCATCTTCGAGGCGATCAGCGCCGAGTTCAACGAGCTCACCAGCTCGCTGGGCTGGAAGCCGGAGAGCGTGGTGGAGATCCCCGTATCAGCACTGCACGGCGACAATATCGCCACCCGCAGCGAGCGAACTGGTTTCTACGGCGGGCCGACCCTCATCGAGCATTTGGAATCGATTCCGGCACATGAGGAGTCGAGCAATGTCGGCCTGCGCTTCCCGGTCCAGTACGTGATCCGGCCTCGCACCGCCGAATACCCCGACTACCGCGGCTACGCCGGGCAGGTTGCCGCCGGTGTCGTGCGGGTGGGCGACGAGGTGGTCATCTCCCCCGCCGGGCAGCGCACCACGGTGGCGGGCATCGACACCGCCGACGGGCCACTTGAGGTCGCCGAGGCGGGCCGCAGCGTGACGCTGATCCTGGCCGACGACGTGGATGCATCGCGTGGCGATCTGATCGCATCAACCGATGTGCCAGATCCGGTTTCGGAGATTGAAGGCACGGTGTGCTGGCTGGCCGACAAGCCGTTGAAGGCGGGCGCGCGCCTGCTACTCAAGCACGGCACTCGCACCGTTCCGGCGATCGTCAGCGAACTGGTGGAGCGCTTCGACGAGCAGAACCTGTCGGCCGATCCCGCGCCGGAATCGTTGGAACTCAATGACATCGGGCAGATTTACGTTCGCTTGGCCGAGGCGATCAGTGTGGATGAATACGTCGACGACCGGACGGCGGGAAGCTTCCTGCTGATCGATCCCTCGAGCGGTAACACGTTGGCGGCGGGGTTGGTGGGCGATGCCTTGCGCGCCGTCGAACTGAATCGTGCGTAGTCCAACGCTTCTCGCCGTCGCACATGGGAGCCGTGACCCACGGTTCGCGGAGAACGCGCGCCGATTGGTCGCGCAGGTACGGATGCTCCGGCCGGAGTTGGACGTCCGCCTGGCGTTCCTTGAGTTGTCCGAGCCGAATCTCGTGGACGTGCTGGGCGATCTGAGTGGTGATGCGGTTGTCGTGCCGCTGCTGCTGTCGGATGCCTACCACGCACGGATCGATCTGCCGACCGTACTGTCCTCGGCGCTCTCGGGATCGCGGGTGACGCAAGCACCCGTACTCGGTGCCGATGACCGCCTGCTGCGGCTGGCGCGGCGTCGCGTGGCCGAACTCGGCATCGACAATCCCGGCGTGATTCTCACCGCGGTCGGGTCCTCGGATTCCACGGCCAATGCCCGCACCCGGGCGCTGGCCGCGCAGTGGTCCATCTCGACGACGGTTTTCGCCACCGGAGAGTCGACCACCATTGCCGACGCGGCAGACGCGCTGCGGTCTCGCGGTGCCACGGAAGCCGTTGTTGCACCGTGGTTCCTGTCCCCCGGACTGCTGCTGGACCAGATCCGCGCCGAAGCCGTCCATGCCGGTATCCCGGTGGCAGCACCTTTGGGCGCGGACCGGCTGGTCGCCGAGGTAGTGGTCGAGCGCTACGAAGCCGCGGTCCCGGCGCCGGTGCCGCACTGACAGACCTCCACCCGCGGGCGCCCCTCCCACATCAATATATTGTTACATGCGCATGTCTGCGATAGTGTTGGCAGCGTGACCAGCACCGAGCACAAGACCCACGACCACCCCGACCACGTCCACGGCCCCGACTGCGGCCACGAGGCAGTCACTCACGAGGATCACGTGGATTACATCCACGATGGACACCGCCACGCCCCGCACGGCGATCACTACGACGAGCACTAGAACGCAACAACAAATGGCCCCCGGCGAACCGGGGGCCATTTTCTTGTCAGGCCCGTTTCAGAAACACTCTTCGTCGTGCCCGGCTATGAGCGACAAGAGGGCCTTCTCCCGAAGAAGCATGCGGTGCTCGGTCCCGCGGGAGCCGCTCCCCGAGGCCGTAACACCCCCGGTCAACATGACTGAGCCGACCTCTGCGGACCTCCCAACGCAACGCATCGGACACGGCCTTGGATGCACGCCCATCGGTGCTAAATCCTTTGTGGTCCAACATGTTCACCAGTTCCGACACAGTCGTCGTACCGAACCGATGCACGTACAACGTCAGCAGATACCGCGTCATGACCGCACGATGGCACACGCCACCGACACAACGACATTGGTCGCTCATAACCGGGCACTTGCAGGTGCGCTCCAAAAGCGCGGAAAACGGCTTAGGACGCGACCTCCGCGAGGTCACCCAGGTCAGGAACCCGCGTGACGCGCACGTATACCTGGTCGCCCTCGTGCAGCCCGAGCGCCTCGGCGTCACCCCGGGTGATCTGCGCGGTGAACTGCTCCCCGGTGGCGGCACTGGTCAACTCCACCCGCACCTCGAAACCGAGGTGCACGACCCGCCCCACCGTCGCCTTGGTCACCCCGGTGGTCTCACCGGTGCCCTCCACGGCAGCACGGGACAGGTCGGCGTTGCGTCCCACTCGAATATCGTGCGGACGCACCAGGATTCCATTCAGCTTGGCCACCGGACCCAGGAACGACATCACAAAGCTGTTCGCCGGGCGGTCGTAGAGGTCGTCGGGAGAACCTACCTGCTCGATGCGCCCCTTGTTGAGCACCGCGATCCGGTCGGCGACGTCGAGAGCCTCGGCCTGGTCGTGGGTCACCAGCACCGTGGTGACGTGCACCTCCTCGTGCAGTCGGCGCAGCCAGGCCCGCAGGTCCTCACGCACCTTCGCATCGAGCGCGCCGAAGGGCTCATCCAGGAGCAGCACTTCCGGGTCGACGGCGAGCGCCCGCGCCAGCGCCATGCGCTGACGTTGGCCACCGGAAAGCTGGTTGGGATAGCGCGTGTGAAAACCGCTCAGCCCCACTACTTCCAGCAGATTGTCAACCTTCTCTTTGATCTCGGCCTTCGGCTTCTTGCGAATCTTGAGTCCGAACCCGACATTTTCGCGCACGGTCAGGTGCTTGAAGGCGGCGTAATGCTGGAACACGAAACCGATACCGCGCCGCTGTGGCGGTACACCGGTGACATCACGCCCGTTGATGGTGATCGTGCCGGTATCGGGCTGGTCCAGCCCGGCGATGGCCCGCAACAAGGTCGACTTGCCCGAACCACTGGGGCCCAGTAGCGCGGTCAACGAGCCTGAGGGCACCTCGAAATCAATGTTGTCCAGCGCGGCGAAGTCGCCGTAATGCTTGTTCGCGCCGCGAACGGTAATCGCGTCAGTCATTCTGTGGCTCCTTGCTATTCGCTATTGGCTTTTGCTCGTCGCGCATCAATGACCACCTGGACCACCAGGACGATCACCGCAACAGCCATCAGCAACGCTGAGATGGCATAGGCGCCGTACTCGGCGCCACGCTGATGACGATCGGACACGAGCAGGGTCAGGGTCTGCGATACCCCGGGCAGGTTCGACGACACCATGATCACCGCGCCGTACTCACCCAGTGTGCGCGCGATGGTGAGCACGATGCCGTAGGTCAACCCCCAGCGGATGGACGGCAACGTGATACGCCAGAACGTCTGCCAGGCAGTGGCTCCCAGCGTCGCGGCCGCCTCTTCCTGCTCGGTGCCCAGTTCATGCAGCACTGGCTCGACCTCGCGGATGACGAACGGAATCGTGACGAAGATGCTCGCGAGCACGATGCCCGGGAACCCGAAGATGACCTTGAGCCCGAAATCGTTCTCGACGAACCCGAACACGCCCGCAGATCCCCATAACAGGATCAGCGCCACACCCACCACAACGGGCGAGACCGCGAACGGGAGGTCGATGATCGCCTGCAGCACGGCCTTGCCGCGGAACTTGTTCCGTGCCAGTACCAACGCCGTGGGAATGCCGAAGATGACGTTCAGCGGCACCACGATCGCGACCACCAGCAGCGACAGCTGCAGGGCCGACACCGCGGCCGGCGTGGCGATCGACTCGAAGAACGCGCCGACCCCGGGCTCGAACGTGCGCCACAGGATGAGGCCCACCGGAACGATCACCAGGATGCCGATGTAGAGCAGCGCCGCGTACCGCGCCACATACTTGACCAGCGGTGACGGCGTCACTGCGCCAGCTCCTCTCGCTTGGCCGCACGCGACCCGATGGTGCGCAAGACGAACAACACGACAAACGAAATAATCAGCAGCACAATCGAGATCGCCGCAGCGCCGGTGCGATCGTCGTTCTCGATGAGCGTCCTGATCCACTGCGAAGACACTTCTGTCTCGCCGGGCACCGCACCACCGATCAGCACCACCGAACCGTATTCACCGATCGCCCGAGAGAAGGCCAGGCCCGCACCCGATAACAGTGACGGAAGCAGCGCGGGAAGGATCACCGCGCGGAAGATCGTCCAGTTATCGGCTCCCAGTGAGGCGGCGGCCTCCTCGACGGACTGGTCGAGTTCCAACAGGACAGGCTGCACGGATCGCACCACGAACGGCAGGGTGACGAACAGCAGGGCAATCCCGATACCCCACCTGGTGTGCTGGATGTGAATGCCCACCGGGCTGCCCGGGCCGTACAGCGCGAGCATCACCAGACTCGCCACAATTGTCGGCAAGGCGAACGGCAGGTCGATGACGGCGTCGACCAACCGCTTTCCGGGGAAGTCGTCACGAGTCAGCACCCAGGCCACCAACAGCCCGAAAAACAGGTTGATGACGGCCACCCCGAACGAGACGCCCAGGGTCACCCGGAACGAGCTCACCGCGGCATTCGAGGTGATCGCGTTCCAGAACGCGGTCCACCCGCCACCGGCGGACTGCCAGATGATCGCGGCCAGCGGCAGCAGCACGATGATGCTGAGCCAGATCGATGCCGCGCCGACCCGCAGCGAGGTACTGCCATACCGGCGCCTCAACAGGCCCCCCGGCTGCCCGGCACCAACCTCGCGGTCGGGCCGGGCAGTCGATTTCGGCTCGGAAGCCGGTTCCGTCGACTGTTCCGCAGAGGCTGTCATCCGGTGGCCTTCTTGTAGATCTTGGTGATGCTGCCGTTTTCCTTGTCGAACAACGCCGGGTCAACTGTCTTCCAGCCGCCCAGTTCGGCAATGGTCCACAGCTTGTCAGGCGTCGGGAAGTCCTTGGCGAATTCTGCCGTAACGGCTGGATCGACGGGACGGAAACCGGCCTCAGCCCAGAGCTTCTGCGCCTCCGGGGTGTACAGGAAGTTCTTCAGGGCGTTCACCTTGTCCAGGTGCGCGCTGCCCTTGACGACGGCAACCGGGTTCTCGATCTTGAACGTCTGCGGCGGATTGACGTGCTCGACGTCCTTGCCCTGACGCTCGACGTTGATCGCCTCGTTCTCGTAGCTGATCAGCACGTCACCGCTGCCCTGCAGGAACACGTCAGTGGCCTCGCGCCCGGAACCGGGGCGCTGCTTGATGTGCTCGCCGACGAGCTTGCTGACGTAGTCGATACCCGCCTGCTCATCGCGGCCACCGTTGCTCTTGGCCGCATACGGCGCCAACAGGTTCCACTTGGCTGAGCCCGAGCTCAACGGGCTGGGGGTGATGACCGTGACTCCCGGCTGCAGCAGGTCGTCCCAGTCCTTGATGTTCTTGGGGTTGCCCTTGCGCACGACGAGCGAGACCACCGAACCGAAGGGCACGCCCTTCGTGGCATCGGCATTCCAATCCTCGGAAACCTTGCCCGCCTTGACCAAACGGCTCAGGTCGGGCTCCACCGAGAAGTTCACGATATCGGCCGGCTTGCCGTCGACGACGGCCCTGGACTGATCGCCGGACGCGCCGTAGGAGGTAGTGACCGCGACACCCTTGCCCTCGGCGGTGTTCGCGAATGCCGGGATGATCTTCTTCCAGCCGGGCTCCGGCACGGCGTAAGCGACGAGCGTCAAGGTGGTGTCGGCATCCGAATCTGACTCGCCACCGGCGACATCACTGGATCCCCCACCGCAGGCGGCGAGAACTGTTGCCGCTGTAGCAAGAACTCCGATGTGGCGCCACCGGCGGCCACCAACCGTCTTTGCGATGTTGATCCTGGAGCCGAGCATGCGATGCCTTTCGTGGGATGACGATTACCTGGGACGGATATCTCATGGAATCCCGTGACGACAGAAAGGCAGCGAAACAGCCAGTGGGCTTCGAACTAGCCGCTACCGACACCAAACCGCGGACGGGATGGGTCTAGCGACAACAGTGAACGTCTGCGACCGCGCATGTACCGACCGCAATGAGCGCCAGGATGTGGCGCACGCGGATAACCGGGGCGGCGGAATGCATGAGCGGAAGCGTAGCAGAGCTCTTTGATGCGGTCTTTACGGCCGAACCGGCAGGTAGAAGCATTATTACGTCAACAGACAGTAACTACCGGCTCAACAGCCAGGCGACTATCACCAGAATGGCCAGCGCAATCAGCGCCAACGTGACGCGCGACTGCGGCAAACCGCTCATGAAAGGTCCACCGGGGCGCCCGCGGCTGCCCGATTTTCCATGGAGTGGCGGCGCGCCGCCTGATAGAACCGGCCGAGCCGATTCACCATGCTGAGCAGCAGAAACAAGATCTTGTCACCGGCCACGGCCATCGCGTACGCCAATACCAATACAACCGGCATCACGATGATCGTTTGAAGGATGAAGCCGCGTCCGCTGAGCCACAGCTCCACGCCATCCCACCAACTCAGGAGGCCGATCACGCTGTCGCTGTTCACGCGGGCCAGTTTACGGACCATCCCGCGGCCCGTCCGGCGCAGGGCAGACTGGACACCGATGAGCCACTTGCGCGCGATGTGCCTGTTCCTGGTGCTCGTATTCTCCGCACTGTTCAGCGGGGCCCCCGTCGCGGCGGCGGATTCGGCCGCCGCGGGCGCCGACGTGCAGGTGGCGCTGAGCCTGGGCGAGCGTGAACTCACCGTGGTGGCCCGCCGGGTGACCAGTATTCCCGGCCCGCTGCGCGTCGATGTGATCACCCACCGCGGCACCGCGGCCGGCCCGCTCCGGGCGCAGATCGTGCCCACCGGCGCCAGCACCGATGACTATCAACCCGCTCCGGGGGTCCCCATCTCGACGGCGATGGTGGTCCTCGGTGAGAAGCCCGGCCCGTACGGTGCGACGCTCGATATCGACCGCGCCGGGCCGGCCGACCTGACGATCAGCGACGGTGCACACACCGCCCGGATCCCGCTGGTCCTCATGGGTCAGGCGATGTCACCATCCGAACGAGTGGCCTATCTGGGTCTGGCCGCCACGGGCCTGCTCCTGGTCGTCTCACTCGTGGTGGCGACCCGGGTCCGTCGTGGTGTGTGGATCGCGGTGCCGGTGACCGCCACGGCGACGGCCCTCGCGGTCGCCATCACCGGCGCGGTGCTGTCGATATCGGCGCCGCCACCACCCCAGCCCGGCCTACAACGGGACCCGACCGTCGAGAACACCGCCAACCCCTACCGGCTGGACCGTCCCGCGGTCACCGACTACTCCCGGCCTTCGGCCGCGCTCATCGCCGAACAGTCCGAGCTGGATTCGGATCGCGCGACGGACATCTACTTCTCACTCATCGACACGGCAACCGGCCTGCCCGCCGACGACCTGGTCATCCACGACAGCGCGTTGATCCACCTCCTGGTGGTGGCCCCGGACGGGCGGCTATCCCATCTGCATCCGATAAGGGTTGCACCGGGCCGCTATTCGGTACCTCTCTTGCCCGCGGTCGCGGGTCGGTACGCGGTCTCGGCCGAGTTCGTGCGACGTGGCGGCGGCGTACAGACAGCGCGCTTGCCGGGTGGACTCACAGCGCGTGGCGGGAAGCCTGCACCGTCGGCACCATTCGACGGACCCGGGATGCGCATGATCGACGGGCTGCACGTGCATGTGAGCGCCACCGGCTTGCGTGCGGGGCGGCCGACGACGCTCTCCGCCACGGTCGGGGCCGACCCAGTCCTGCAGCCGTGGCTGGGCATGCTCGGTCATCTGGTGATCGCCGGCCCGATTCCCCGTGACACCTCCGCGGGCGATCTCGGCGCTGCGGTGCAGGATTCAGCGGTCTGGGCCCACGCTCATTCCATGGGCGGCCACGGCGGCACCAATATGCCCGGCATGGAACATGGTACCGATCATCAGTCTGCGCAAAATGATTCGATGCCACCCATGGTTGGAGCCCCACCACTCAACGGTGACAGTCCACCCGACGAGACGGTGGCCGCCTTCGGGCCGGACGTACCGTTCACCTTCACATTCCCCAAGCCGGGCCGGTACCTCGCCTGGATTCAGGCACAGCGTGACTATCGAGTACTGACAATCCCGGTACGACTGGATATCTCATGACACGTCAGGTGTGGGCGGGGCTCGCGGTGATAGTTGCCGCGGTCTTGGGGTTGACGTGGATCGCCTGGCCCAGCGCACCCAAAGCCGTCACCCTTTATTCCGGCACCGAGCACTACGCCATCACGGTGACCGTCGATAATCCCCGCGTTGGGATCACCGCGCTGGAGCTCGCCGTCGCCAGCAGGGAAAATGGCAACCTTCCTGAATCCGAATCGGTGTCAGTCGAATTGGTGATGCCCCTGATGGGCCACGCCATGCCACCGCTGCGCGAGGTGGTGTCCTGCCGTACGACGTTCGACCAGGTGATGCTGTCTATGGCCGGGCCCTGGGACATCGTCGTGACTGTCACGCCACCGTCGGGTGATCCCGATGAACGCACGACAATGCCACTATGGGTGAGTGGTGGTTGAGGTGAGCCCCGAGACAAGTACCGTGAGCGTCGGTGCCCAGCAGGTGCCGCGAGTTACCCGCGCCACCGTCGAGAAGTACGCACGCTGGGGGCGTACGGAGTGCTGCTGGGCAGCGTCGTGGGTGCGGTGGGGACCACCTGGGACGTGGAATGGCATGACGATGTGGGCCCCGATACGTTCTTCACGTTGCCGCACCTGTTCCTGTACTCCGGCAGCGCGATCGGTGGAATCACCAGCCTCGTCATGGTTTTGATGGTCACTGCCGCTCAGCGCGCGGGCGAAGAGGTACCGCGCTGGGTGGGTGGTGTGCCCATTCGCGTGTTCGGCGGCAGATTCACCACCCCCCTGGGCTTCCTGCTCTCCGGCTGCGGCGCCGCATCATTTCTCACGTATGGGCTGTTGGATCTGTGGTGGCACACGGTCTACGGGTTCGACGCGGTCCTGGCCTCTCCCCCTCATTTCGCACTGTTCGTATCCGGGACGCTCACCGACCTCGGCAGTGTCATCACCTTCGCGGCAGCACGCCGATTCCGCTGGGGTGCGGTGGGTTTGATGGCGCAGGCGTCTCTGGTCGCGGCGATGACCGCCATCCCGTTCACGGCACTGTTCCTCTTCAAGTTCGACTTCAACCCGATTTCTCTGGGCTCGGCGTTCATCGTTCCGCTCGTGCTGCTGCTCATCGCGGGCGTCTTGCGGTCAACGCTGGCACCGCTCGGCGTCGCGGCGATCATGGGCGCCATTCAGGCCATCTTCTGGTGGTTCTCACCCTGGGCCGCACACGAATACGCCGCAGCGGTGGGATTGCCGCTACGCGATGGCCTATGGGCAGGCCCACCCACGATCCCGGGAATGATGCCGATGTTTCTCGCGATCTTCGCCGCGCTCGCCGCGGGGCTGCTGTATCTGGCACGCGATCGCACATGGCAACGGTGGCCGATGACCGCCATCGGTGCGATTCTGGGATCGGCCGCGGGCGCGGGATATCTGCTGCAGGGAGCGATGCTGTATCGCCAGGGCTCCGAAACCGTGAGCAGCTACGTCACCGTCGGCCTGGCGGGTCTAGTGCTGGGCGCGATCGCCGGATTCCTGGCACAACGCATCGCACTGATGTTGCGGATCCCCGGAAACGACGTCGACACCACGGAGGCCGTCGCGTGAGACACGCCCGAATCGTGTTGTCACTCTTAACCGTCATCGGCATATCCCTCGGACTCAGCGCTCCCGCCCATGCCTATGCGCCGGTGAATGTGGTGCACACCGAACAGGTGACGGCAGGCCCGTATCCGCTGACTGTCGGGTTCTCGACGTGGCCGCTGCGCGCCATGCAATCACTGGATTTCACGTTCATTCCCGTCGATGGGATCACCGGAAAGTCCGGCACCCTGACCATCGTGTCGCCCGACGGTCAGCAGGGGCGTGCCGAGCCGCTGGCGCGCCACCCACGCAAGCGTGAGGTCTGGGGCTTGGACGTCCGGGCGCTGCAGGAAGAGGGGCACTACCAGTTCATCTTCGACATCTCCGGACCGCAGGGCCCCGGGAAGGGCACACTCAACCTGGACGTGCTGCCCCAGCCCGGGCCGCCGCTGGCGTTGAGTTGGACGCTGTCGTTGATACCCGTGTTCGCGTTGGCCGGGGTCGTGATCGTGGCGTGGAGGAGGACTCGTGACCAAACCTGATCTGCCGCAAAGCACCACGTGCGCCGTCGCCGGCGGAGGGCCCGCCGGAATGATGCTGGCACTACTGCTCGCACGCGCCGGCGTCAATGTCACCGTGCTGGAGAAACATCCCGACTTCCTGCGGGACTTTCGCGGGGACACCGTGCATGCCAGCACGCTGAACCTGCTCGACGAACTGGGGCTCGGTGCGAAGTTCGCGGCCATGCCACACAACCTGGTTCAGCAGGTAACCGTGGACCTGGGCGAGCAGACGTATCGGCTGGGCGACCTCAATCGGCTTCCCGGACCGCACAAACACATCGCGATGGCACCCCAATGGGACTTCCTGGAAATGCTGGCGAGTGCCGCGGAGCTCGAACCCACCTTCCGGCTGCTGCGCAGCACGGAAGTCTCCGGGCTCCTACGAGCCGGCGACCGCATCACCGGTGTTGAATACCGCACCGCCGCGGGAGAAACCGGCCAGCTCAAGGCGGACCTCACAGTCGCCTGCGATGGCCGTGGCTCGGTGCTTCGTGCCGCGGCCGGAATGCGGCCGCGGCAGTTCGGTGTTCCGATCGATGTCTGGTGGTTCCGACTCCCCAAGCATCCCGATGACCCGCAGGGGCCGCGCGCACGGGTCGGCGCCAACCGATTCATGGTGATGCTCGATCGCGGCGACTACTTTCAATGCGGCTACCTCATCGGCAAGGGCACCGACTCGCAGATGCGCAGCGGCGATGTGCAGGTGCTACGGGACAGGATCGCCGAGATGGTGCCCTGGCTGGCCGACCGCACCGATGCCATCGCCAGCTGGGATGACGTGAAACTGCTTGATGTGCAGCTCAATAGGCTCCGCAAGTGGTACCGGGAGGGGCTACTGTTCATCGGCGATGCCGCGCACGCCATGTCTCCGGTCGGCGGCGTCGGCATCAACCTCGCCATCGCCGACGCCGTGGCCACCGCACGCATCCTCGCCGAGCCGTTGCGTCAGGGAACCCTCACCACCGCCGACCTACGCACGGTACAGGTGCGCCGATGGGGACCGACCGCCCTGATCCAGCGGGTACAGCGGGCCGTCCACCGACGGGTGTTCTCGGCGGTGGACTCCACGACCACCGTCACCCCGAGCACCAGGATCGCGTCAGTGCTGTCCGTTGCCACCAAGTACCCATGGTTACAAGCGATTCCGGCCTATGGCGTGGCGATCGGACCGCTACCCGAGCACGCGCCCGATTTCGCACGCCGCTTTCCTACTGGCTGAGCACCTGCTGCATCCCGGGCGCCACCCGGTCACGAATCTTCTCCCACGGCACGGTGACCGGCACAAAATCTCCCGCGACGTGCGGGACGGAGACATAGAAGGTCAGCCCGCTGGGCACGGGTAGCCAGTGCAGGAACTGCTCGGACTTCATGTCCTCCGCAGCCTTGATGCGATCAGGCGGACCAAGCTCCAGAGCCAATTTCCGCAACTGCACTCGGGCCGCCTCCTGATCGAGGAAAACCTCGTCGAACATCACTGGCTGGGCCGTATCGGTATTGATGGTGATGGTCGCCGCCGACTGGTTGGGGTGTGCACCGCCCCCATCCCAGAGAAATACCGCGAGGCCCGCCACCACATGCGGGCCGATGAAGGAGACCCGGCTCGATTCGCGTACGGCCAGCTGCCCGTCGCCTATCGTTGCCGGTTTCGTGAGCTTCGGATCATCCAAGTCGCGAATCACATCCTGAAGTGCCGCACGCATGCCTTCGTTGAATCTGTCCCGAGCGGCGGACTTATCCCCGGTCACCTGCGGCAGCTGGACCTTGTAAGTCACTCGCCCCTGCTTTCCGGCCTCCTGCTCCAGCGTTGGATTGAAGCCAAAGGCGGGCTTCGCGGTCGGCGGCGCTTGCGCCGGGGTAAGGGACACAGCCGGTTTGGCTGGTGTTGTGCTGGTGGACGGCGGGGCTTCAGAGGGCTGCGCGGGTTGTTCCGGTGGTTTGAGACATCCGGCGACAACACCACACATCAACACCAGCATCACCACAAGACGTGACTTCACAAGCACAGCCCCCAACTATTGACTCAGTATCGGCAGAATCTCAGGCGCCACCTGATCGCGGATCCTTTCCCACGGCACGGTAATCGGAACAAAATCACCGGCGGCATGCGACACGGGCACATAGAACCGCAACCCCGTCGGCGCCGGTACCCACTGCTCAAGTCGCCCGTTGACGTTCCCCTGGCGCACCCGTCCGGTCGGATCGAGATCGGGTAACACCTGCCTCAGCCGTTCGAGGGCCGCGTACTGGTTGGGGAACAGGTTGTCATAGGTGATGGGTTGGGCGGTATCGCCATTGATCACGGTGGTCGACACCGATTGGTTGGGGTGCGCGCCGCCGGCGTACCAGAGATACACCTGGATGCCGGCGACTACGTGCGGTCCGATCATGGCGACACCGGTGGCCTCCAGGCCAGGCCCGACATCACCGTCACCGATCGACACGTGCTGGCTGTTGCCGGGACCGGGCAATGCCTCGATCAATTCCCGTAGCGCGGCGCGCGTGCCTTCGTTGAATCGATCACGAACGGCGGGAACTCCACCGGACAGCTGCGGCACCTGCACGTCGTAGGTGACCAGCCCTTCGGCACCCGTGACCGTTTCCGATAGGGGTGTGTACCCAAAGGCCGGGGCGGTGTTCACCGCAGAGCCCGACGACGTTGTCCCCGAGGAGGACTCCCTCGTGGTGGACGTCTGCTCGGCGTGGTCGGTGGTGCGGCCGCAACCAGCTGCGATCACACACATCACCACCACGACCGCGGCGGTGCCGCCCCGGGCCCTCACGTGGGTGCGTTCGCCGGCTGGAAGGTGCCGCTCACGTCCGCCTCCTCCTCGGCCCGGATGACGTGCACGACAGCGTTGATCAATGCCAGATGGGTGAAGGCCTGCGGAAAGTTGCCCAGATGCCGACCGGTGCGCGGATCGATCTCCTCGGCGTAGAGCTGCAGCGGGCTGGCGAAGGAGAGCAGCCGCTCGCACAGGTGCCGTGCCCGGCGCACCTCGCCGATCTCTACCAATGCCGAGACCAACCAGAACGAGCAGATGGTGAAGGTGCCTTCCTCGCCGGTAAGCCCGTCGTCGGTCTCCTCCACCCGATAGCGCAGGACCAGACCGTCGTGGGTCAGCTCATCGGCGATCGCCAGCACCGTCGCACGGATCCGCGGGTCGTCGGGTGGCAGGAACCGGTTGAGCACCGCGAGGAGCAGCGAGGCATCCAAAGCGGTTGAACCGTAACGCTGCACCAGCACCCCGCGCTCGTCGACGCCGCGTTCGAGAATATCGTCTTTGATCTCGTCGGCGATATCGCGCCACTGCTGGGCATAGCTCTTCTCACCGTGCAGCTCAGCGAGTTTGGCGCCGCGATCCATCGCGACCCAACACATGATCTTGGAGGAGGTGAAGTGCTGCGGCTCGCCCCGGACCTCCCAGATTCCACGGTCGGGTTCGCGCCAGTGCCGCGCGGCCTCCTCTGCCTGATTCTTCAGAATCGGCCACAGTGTCGCCGGAATCTGTTCGCGCGATTTCGCGTGCACGTACACCGAATCGAGCATGGTGCCCCAAATGTCGTGCTGGACCTGATCGAACGCACCGTTACCTATCCGCACCGGCCGGGCCCCGTCGTACCCGGACAGATGCGGCAGCTCCCCCTCCGTCAGCGTGCGTTCTCCACCCACGCCGTACATCACCTGCAACGGATGCCGCTCCCCGTTGTTCGCACCGGACGCATCGGCGATGAAGGCGAAGAAGTCGTCGGCCTCGCGATCCAGCCCGAGCGTGTAGAGACCCCACAGCGCAAAGGTCGAGTCCCGCACCCAGGAATAACGATAGTCCCAGTTGCGCACTCCCCCAGGGGTTTCCGGCAGAGACGTGGTCGATGCCGCCAACAGCGCTCCGGTCGGCGAGTACGCCAGGCCTTTGAGGACCAGTGCACTGCTCTGCAGGTACGACCGCCATGGATGATCGGGGAATTCGCCGATGTTGATCCATTGCCGCCAGGCTTCGGCGGTCTTCCACATCTTGTCGGCGGCTTCCGCATAGGTCTGCGGGACAGGGTGTTTCGACCAGCTGAGCGCGACGAAGACACTGTCACCCTCGGTGAGCCGGGTACGGGCCCGAGCCTCGCGGCCCTCCAATCCCAGCCGAAGATTCGTGGTGAGCTTGAGGGTCGGGTTGGTCTCGGGATTCTTGGCCGCCCGGGCTATCGCCTCGCCATATCCGTCACCGGAGTACTCCCAGGTGAGCCCCTCGCGGTGGTAGTCGAAGGCGGGCTCGCAGTTCATGATCACTTCGACGGTGCCGCTGACGCAGCGCACGGTGCGCAGCAGGATGTGTTCGGCATCCCAGTCGGTCGGCGTGCGCTTGTGTGTCTTCGACCGCGAATCGACGTCATGCCATGGCCCCAGCACCAGCGCATCGCGGACTGTGAGCCAGCCCGTCTTGGTCTGCCACGTGGTTTCCACCATCAGGCTGCCCGGCAGGTAACGGCGCGCGGCCGGAACGTTGTGTCCGTACGGCCCGATCCGGAAGTGGCCGGCGCCGCGATCGAGGATGGCGCCGAAGATGCTCGGCGAGTCAGGCCGCGGGACGCACATCCACTCCACTGACCCGTTGGCGGCGATCAAGCAGGTGTTCTCCCAGTCCGAGAGGAACGCGTAGTCGGCGATCGGCGGGAAGGGACCGCGGCGCTGGACGGGAGACTGAGCGGACATCAGTCCTTCAAGCGACAACTCGGGATCAAGAGACGACACCATCGGACCATCGTAGGTGCGACCCCGGAACGCACCGGTTATTTAGCGTCGGCGGCGCAGATAGATACCGAGGCCGCCGAACAACAGCAGATTGAAGACCAAAAGGGCCACCAGGACACCGGTGGAGCCTCCGCTACGCGGCCCCGCCAGATAGATGACCAGGTCGAGGCCGATCAACACGCATGCGGCGATGACCATGGTCCAGATGAGAGCGGCCGGCTTCATGTCGTCACCTCACCGGCAGCCGAGCCCAGCTCGGCAGCCAATACGGACATCAATTCCGCCACCGGCAGGGCCCGCGCACGGTGATGTTCGGTACCCGCCCACAACGACATCACGTCCGGGTCCCCGCTCGCCCGAAGCTCCTTGGTCGCCGAGTTCAGCGCCGGGAAGCTCACCGGAGCAACCGATTCCATATCCCGCTGGAATGCGTTGGAGATGCTCCGCGCCGGGCGGCCCGAGAACACCCGTGTCACCACCGTCTCGGCCGGTTGCAGCAGAGCGTCCTTGTAGACCTGTTTGGCTCCCGACTCGTCGGTCACCACCAAAGCGGTACCCAGCTGTGCGGCCGAGGCTCCGGCGGCAAGCACCCGGGCGATGTCGGTGCCGTCCATGATTCCGCCCGCGGCAACCAGCGGTAACGCGGTGACCGCCCGCACGTTCGCGATCAGGTCCACCAGCGGCTCCTCGGGAGCCCCGGCGTCGAAACTGCTGCGATGACCGCCGGCCTCCGGGCCCTGCACCACCAGCGCGTCGGCGCCGATCCCCTCGGCGATCGTGGCCTCGGCGGCACTGGTGACCGTGATCCACACCTCGGATCCAGCGGCGCGCAGCCTGTGCGCATCCTGTGCGGACGGCACCCCAAAGGTGAACGACACCACCGGGACAGGCTTGGCGACCAGATATTCGATCTTGTCGGCATACGCGTCGTCATGCCAGACCGGGTCACCGGGAGCGACCTCGAACTTGTCGGCCCACACCTTCAGCTTGTCGAGATACTCCCGCAGGTCGACACCCTGGTCGGGTGTGGGGACGAAAACGTTGAAGCCAAAGGGCAGATCGCCCATCGCCTCGCGGTCCTGATCCAACTGCGCGATGGTGCGGTACCCCGCGGGCAGCAGGCCGAAACCGCCTGCCGCACTCACGCCGCCTGCCAACGCCGGGACGCTAATACCGCCGGCCATCGGGGCACCGACGATGGGAAGACGAAGCCCGGCAAGGACGCTACTCATGCTCCTCAGCGTATCGACGCGATGAGTTTTCCGGCCGGGGCGGGTCGGTATGGATATGACAAGCTCACCCGCCTACCCCGCCGCCGTCACCCGCGAGGAATGGCTGACGGCCCGCAAGCAACTGTTGGCCCGCGAGCGCGCGGCCACGCATCTCCGCGATGCCGTCAATGCCGAACGTCGACGGCTACCCATGGTGAAGGTCGAGAAGGACTACGTATTCGAGGGCCCCGACGGACAGGCGCGGCTCCTGGACATGTTCGAGGGACGGCACACGCTCTACGTCCACCACTTCATGTGGCTGGACGATATCGACCGCGGCTGCCCCAGTTGCACGGGGGCAGCCGACATGACGTTCACCGAACGAGACCGCACCTTGTTGGCCGACAAGGGCGTCACCTTCGCTTGCGTATCCCGCGCACCGTACGCAAGCATGGCGCGTTACCGCGACGAACACGGGTGGACATTCCCGTGGTATTCCACCAATGACGGCGATTTCAGCTACGACTTCCATGTGACGCTCGACCCGTCACGCGTTCCGGTCGAGTACAACTACAGGTCGCTCGACGAGTTGCGCGCCGACGGATTCAGCGACGAGGACCTCCACGGGGACTGGCCAGGCGCCAGTGTCTTTCTGCGTCGCGAAGATGAGGTCTTTCATACCTATTCGGCCTTCGCGCGCGGGCTGGACCATTCCGCGGTCGGGTATCCGTTCCTGGACCTGACGCCGTATGGACGTCAGGAACCCTGGGAGGACTCACCCGTCGGCTGGCCGCAGGGCGGGGCGATCGTCGGCATGCCCAGTCAGGAATGCCAGCACTGAACCCGAGTGTGCGGATTCGGTCGGAACTCAGCGAAATTTCGACACTATCCGCACGCTCGACGAGGTTGGGTCACCCGCCGCGCGAAGCCGCCGCTGGGACTACTTCTTGGGCTTGTCCGCCGCGGACTCGGTGGACAACGCCGCCACGAAGGCTTCCTGTGGCACCTCGACCCGTCCGATGGTCTTCATGCGCTTCTTGCCCTCCTTCTGCTTCTCCAGCAGCTTGCGCTTACGGGTGATGTCACCGCCGTAGCACTTGGAGAGCACATCCTTACGGATAGCCCGAATATTCTCGCGCGCAATGATTCTGGATCCGACGGCAGCCTGCACCGGCACCTCGAACTGCTGACGCGGAATGAGCTCCTTGAGCTTGGCGGTCATCTTGTTGCCATACGCCGAGGCGCCGTCCTTGTGCACGATGGCGCTGAACGCATCGACCGCCTCACCCTGGAGCAGGATGTCAACCTTCACCAGGTCGGCCTCCTGCTCGCCGGCCTCTTCGTAGTCCAGGCTGGCGTAGCCGCGGGTGCGTGATTTCAGCGAGTCGAAGAAGTCAAAGATGATCTCGCCCAACGGCATTGTGTAACGCAGCTCGACACGCTCCGGCGAGAGGTAGTCCATACCGCCGAGTTCGCCGCGCCGCGACTGGCACAGCTCCATGATCGAACCGATGAACTCACTCGGCGCGATCACGGTGGTTTTCACGACGGGCTCGAACACCGACCGGATCTTGCCCTCGGGCCAGATGGACGGGTTGGTCACCATCATTCCTGGATCACCGGGCGCCGTTCCTTCAGTTATCACCCGGTACACCACGTTCGGCGCGGTCGAGATGAGGTCGAGGTTGAATTCGCGTTCCAGCCGCTCACGGGTGATCTCCATGTGCAGCAATCCCAGGAAGCCACAACGGAATCCGAAGCCCAGCGCCACCGAGGTCTCCGGCTCGTAGGTGAGTGCGGCGTCGTTGAGCTGCAGCTTGTCCAGCGCCTCACGAAGATTCGGGTAGTCGGATCCGTCCACCGGGTAGAGCCCGGAGTACACCATCGGCCGGGGTTCGCGATAACCGGTGAGCGGTTCGGTCGCACCCTTGCGTGCGGAGGTGACGGTGTCACCGACCTTCGACTGGCGCACGTCCTTCACGCCGGTGATCAGGTAGCCGACCTCACCGACCCCAAGGCCCACAGAGGGTTTGGGATCCGGCGAGACGATGCCCACCTCCAGCAGTTCGTGGGTGGCGCCCGTCGACATCATCGCGATCTTCTCGCGCGGCGTGATCTTGCCGTCGACGACGCGGACGTAGGTGACGACACCGCGGTAGATGTCGTACACGGAGTCGAAGATCATCGCGCGCGCCGGGGCGTCCGGATCGCCTTGCGGCGCAGGAATCAGCCGCACCACCTCATTGAGCAGCGCCTCGACGCCCTCACCGGTCTTGCCGGATACCCGAAGCACATCGGAGGGCTCGCAGCCGATGATGTGCGCGATCTCTTGCGCGTAGCGGTCCGGGTCGGCGGCGGGCAAATCGATCTTGTTGAGGACCGGGATGATCGTCAGGTCTTTGTCGAGCGCCAGGTACAGGTTGGCCAGTGTCTGCGCCTCGATGCCCTGCGCGGCATCGACCAGCAGCACGGCGCCCTCACAGGCCTCCAGGGCGCGCGACACCTCGTAGGTGAAGTCGACGTGCCCGGGGGTGTCGATGAGATGCAGCACGTACTCGGCGGAGTCGGCGGCGGTGCTGATTTTCCAGGGCAGCCGCACGTTCTGTGCCTTGATGGTGATGCCGCGTTCGCGTTCGATATCCATCCGGTCCAGGTACTGGGCGCGCATGGACCGCGCGTCGACCACACCGGTCAGCTGCAGCATCCGGTCGGCCAGCGTCGACTTCCCGTGGTCGATGTGGGCGATGATGCAGAAGTTACGGATACGCGCCGGGTCCGTGAACGTCGTGTCGGCAAAACTTGGCACCGCACCATGCTCCCATGCCGACAGACGTGCTCCTGACACACACATCGCCGAGGGCTACCGGTCAGTATGCTCGCTGCATGGCGTCACAGTGGCAGACGCTCGGGCGGAGGCTCGGGAAGATCGCGGAAACCATCGTGTTCCGCGAAGGCCCGAAGGTGCTGCGGCAACTACAGGGGTCCGAACTTGTCCAGCGTGGACTACAGCGTGGACTCGAGGCGATCGGTGTCGTAGAAACCGAGCCGCAGACCGCCATTCCGGGCCGTCCGGTGACCAACCGCAGTGTGCCCACGGCCCATCGCGCCCGGCGCATCGAATACGCACCCGACCTGGACGGTCGCGCCGATCCCGGCGAGATCGTGTGGACGTGGGTGGTCTACGAGGATGACCCCTCACAGGGAAAGGACCGTCCGGTGCTTGTCGTGGGACGGGACGGGGCGGTCCTGCTGGGCCTGATGCTGTCGAGCCAGGAGCGCCACGAAAGCGATCTGGATTGGGTGGGGCTCGGCAGTGGTAGCTGGGATTACGACGGACGCCCCAGCTGGGTGCGCCTCGATCGAGTGCTTGACGTTCCCGAAGAGGGAATTCGGCGCGAGGGCGCCATTCTGGACGTGGAGCGATTCAACATTGTCGCCATGCATCTGCGCGCGCGGTTCTCCTGGAGCTGATCCAATCGCTCCGCGCGGCCTCAGTGTTCGACTGAGTTGCGCAGTTCGACGGAGTTACGCACCGGCGACGGCGTGAACATGGCCTGATTGATGAACTGGGCGGTGTACTCGGCCAGCTCCTCACGCTCCAGACGCAGCCGTCCGTCGAGCCAGGCCAAGACGGTGCCGGCGACACCCGCAGCCAGGGCTTCGGCCTGCACCGCGGTGTAGTTCGGATCGGCATCCGGATCGAACTCGGCGCGAGCGGCACCGAGCATCAACGCCATGTAGTGCGTCAACCGCATGCGACGACGAGTCAGTCGCTGGCTTCCCATCGCCTCGGTGGCGATCACACGGGCGCGCCGGGGGTCGGCGGTCAGTGCGGTCACCGCACCCACAACGCCGGCATGCACCTGCGAGCGTGAGTCCTTGTCAGCGGCGGCCATCGCCGAACCTGCCGTGGCGATGCTGTCTTCGATGATCCAGTCGAAGACAGCGACGAGCAGCTCGTCGAGGCCGTCGAAGCACTCGTAGAAGTAACGCGTGTTCAGTCCGGCGGTCTTGCAGATCTCCCGAACCGTTGTCGCTGCCCAGCCTGAGCTGGCCATAACCTCGAGCCCCGCCTCAAGGAGGCGTCGCCGCCGCTCCGCGCGGCGCTCGTCTGCCGTTCGTCCGCCGTATAGCCCGGTAGCTTGTTTGGTCACCATGGTCTACGCATTATTACTCTTCTTGCCAGACACCTGTGCAATAACCGGCTTTTCTGCGGTGTTTAGGCGAGTCGTGTGACTTCGACCACGACGTCCAGATCGGTCGAGCCGCCCCCCGAATAGATGCCCTTGAGCGGGCTGACGTCCGAGTAGTCCCGGCCGACGCCGATGGTGATGTACTGCTCGTTGATCTCGCTGTCATTGGTGGGGTCGTAATCCCACCAACTGCCGGCCCAGCCCTGGATCCACGCGTGACTCTGTCCATCCACCGTCTCGCCCACGGCCGCGTCACCCTTGGGGTGCAAATAGCCCGACACGTAGCGCGCCGGGATCCCCATACTGCGCAGCAGAACCAGGGTGAGATGCGCGTAGTCCTGGCATACGCCCTTTCTTTCGCGCAGCGCGTCCAGCGCCGACGAGTGCACGCCGGTGGTTCCGGGTACATAGTCGAGCTCCGAATGCACCCATTTCGATGCCGCGACAATAGCTTCGGCGGGAGTGGCCGCCCTGCTGATCCGCTTGCCCACTGACTGCACTTTCTTGCTGTGTGGGACGTATGCACTGGGCGACAGATACTCGTCGAATCGGTCGATGACGGCCGTGGCGTGGATGTCATCCCAGCCCACGGATTCCTCCGGCCTTTCCGCGATGTCGGTCTCCACCACCGACAGCCCCGTCACCTCCAGCTCGGTATGCGGTGCGTGTAGGTCGAATGTCGTGACGGCAGTACCCCAGTAGTCGACATACCGGTACGAGCGGGTGGCCGGGACCGTCTCCACACGGTTGAGGATGACGTTCTGGCGACCGTCACTACGCGGCGTCAACCGCGCCTCGTTGTAGGAAGCGGTCACCGGCGTCTTGTAGGCGTAACCGGTCGCGTGGACGACTCGCAGGCGCCACATCTACTTCTCCTCTTCGCGCAAGCTGGGGGTACCTCCCGCTGGTGGGGGCCTCATCGTCAGATCTCGCCTTCCTCGATGGGATCCACATCGTGGCGACCACCGGCATCGCTCCACGCCACCCATGGTGCGGCGTGGAAATACTGCAGCGCCACCGCCTCGCCCAATTCCCGGCAGGTCTGTTGCAGGCCGGCCAGACGGGTCGGCAGGTCCTCCAGCAGCACCCCTGGGCGCATGAACTCCAACTCACTGCGGGCCCGCCCCAAGAGCCGCTGCGCCTCGGCACGCGCACCAACCCGGCTATGCGGCTGGTGATCCAGTTCCTCAAGGCTCAGCTCGGCCTGGCGCAGTGAGTGGAACACCGAACGCGGGAACAGCCGGTCCAGCAGCATGAACTCAACGACCCGGCTGGCATCCAACACCCCACGGTAGGTACGCAGGTATGTGTCGTGGGCGCCCGCGCTGCGCAATAGGGTCACCCAGGCTGGCGAGGACGCACGGTCACCAACGCGCGAAAGCAGCAGCCGCACCGTCATATCCACCCGCTCGATGGACCGTCCCAACACCAGGAATCGGTAACCGTCATCACGGCTGAGCGTGGAGTCGGCGAGCCCCGCGAATTGCGCGGCACGCCCCTCCACATAGGTGAAAAACTCGTGCGGGCCGAGTCTGCGGGCGGCGCGCTCACGATCGGCCAGCGCGTTGTAGGTGGTGTTGAGGCACTCCCACATCTCGGTAGATGTCACTTCGCGTGCGCCGCGGGCATTCTCACGCGCTTCAGAAATGGAGTCGACGATCGACCCGCCCTGCACTCCCCGGCTGAATGCGACAAGTTCGGTGAGTGACCACACGTCGAGCACGATGTCCGGTGCGTCGATGCCCAGCACGCGCAGCAGCACGCGGGAGGCGTGGTCGGGATCGACACTCGCGTCCTCGAGCAGCTGGTGCACCGTGACATCCAGGATGCGCGCCGTGTCATCGGCCCGTTCGACGTATCGGCCGATCCAGTAGAGCGACTCCGCGTTTCGCGCCAGCATTAGGACATCACCTGCTGTTGTTGCTGTTGTTGCTGTTGTTGCTGTTGTTGCTGTTGCACCTGCAGACCTGCGGTGGCTGCCTCAGGTCCTTGTTCGACCTCCGCCGCCTGCGGCAGTTCGGGGACCACTTCAGCCCCCGACAGCTCACGATCGGCGACAGAGGCCCGCGAGGCCAGTACCCAGGTGTCCTTGGATCCGCCACCCTGGCTCGAGTTCACCACCAGCGAGCCCTCCGGCAGCGCCACCCGGGTGAGGCCACCGGGCAGCACCCACACGTCATCACCGTCGTTGACCGCAAACGGGCGCAGATCCACATGCCGAGGCACCAGCTGATCGCCGACTTTCGTGGGCACCGTGGACAACTGGACCACGGGCTGAGCCACCCACCCCCGCGGGTCCGCTTTGATCTTCTTAGCGATCGCGGAACGTTCCTTCTCGGAGGCGTCGGGCCCGAACACAATGCCGTACCCGCCGGACCCCTCCACCGGCTTGATGACGAGCGCGTCGATGCGGTCCAGCACTTCCTCACGCTCGTCGTCGAGCCAACATCGGTAGGTGTCCACGTTCGCGACGATGGGTTTCTCACCGAGGTAGTACTCGATGATCGTCGGCACGTAGGTATAGACGAGCTTGTCGTCGCCCACTCCATTGCCGACGGCGCTGGAGATGACGACGTTCCCGGCGCGTGCGGCGTTCAGCAGCCCCGCGACCCCGAGTACCGAATCGGGACGGAACTGCATGGGGTCCAGGTAGGTGTCGTCGATGCGGCGGTAAATGACGTCGACCTGACGTTCACCTTCGGTGGTGCGCATATAAACCTGGTTGTCGCGGCAGAACAGGTCGCGGCCCTCGACGAGTTCGACACCCATCTGGCGGGCCAGTAGTGAGTGCTCGAAGTAGGCGGAGTTCGCGACACCAGGTGTGAGAACCACCACGGTCGGATCGGCCTCATTGGTGGCCGCCGATTTACGCAGGGCCCGCAACAGATGCGAGGCGTAGTCGTCCACCGCGCGCACTCGGTGCGAGGTGAACAGGTCCGGGAAGACCCGCGCCATGGTGCGGCGGTTCTCCATCACGTACGACACCCCGGACGGAGAGCGCAGGTTGTCCTCGAGCACCCGGAAGGTCCCCTGCGCATCGCGCACCAGGTCGATACCCGCGACGTGGATGCGCACCCCGTTGGGTGGGTTGATCCCGGCGGCCTCCCGGTGGAAGTGCTCGCAGGAGGTGATCAAGGCACGCGGGATTACCCCGTCGCGCAGGATCTCCTGATCGCCATAGATATCGGCGAGGTACATCTCGAGTGCCTTGACCCGCTGGGCGATGCCCCGCTCCAGCCGCGACCACTCGGCCGCGGCGATGACGCGCGGCACCAGATCCAGCGGAAACGGCCGCTCCTGACCCGACAGCGAGAAGGTGATTCCCTGATCGACGAATGCCCTGCCCAGCGCGTCGGCGCGCGCGGCCAGGTCGGCGGCGTCGGTGGGCGCGAGCTCGGCGTAGATCCCCTTATAGGGTCCGCGCACGTTGCCCTCCGCATCGAACATTTCATCGAAGGCCTTGGAGTAAGCGCCCTTCTCGGACACCAGTGCGCGGTATCCGCCAAAGATCTGGTCATCACGCCGGGTTAGCCGTGGCGTAGCCGCCGCGCGTGTGGGTCGCCCCGAGTTCGGCATCACTGTTCGCAGGCTCACCTTGCCTATGCTGCACCAACTCGCCGGATTCGGCAGTGCGTGCGCGCGTATCACCGATACTTGCTGGCTACCTGGACGCAATCTGACGTTGTTGGCTCACCCGCCGGTTTCAGGTTTCGGCCGTACCCCTGGTAGTCTCTTCCCTTGCGGCGCTGATCAGCTGCCCTGGATCCAATGATCTGGAGGCCCGCCGCCCTACCAGACGATATTTACCGAAGGATTTAGACGCGTGGCCAATATCAAGTCGCAGGAAAAGCGCATCCGGACCAACGAGCGTGCCCGGTTGCGCAACCAGGCGACCAAGTCGTCTCTGCGCACGGCAGTCCGCGGTTTCCGCGATGCCATCGCCGAAGGTGACAAGGACAAGGCGGGCGAGCTGCTCGTTGCGACCAGCCGCAAGCTGGACAAGGCCGTCACCAAGGGTGTCATCCACAAGAACCAGGCCGCCAACAAGAAGTCGGCGCTGGCCCTGGCTCTGAATAAGCTCTGATCTAGTTTTCCGATCAACGCCGAGCGCGCGAGCGTGCTCGGCGTTTTTCGCGTCTCCAGGTAGCTCCGGTGCGTTAGGTATTCACCAATTCGGCCACCTTGCGCACCGCCGATTCCAGGGCGTAGTCGGCGTCGGCCGCCGCCCCCTTCACATCGGCGTTGAGCGCGGCCACTACCCGGATGGCCTCGGCCACCGCATCACGCGACCACCGCCGCGCCTGTTTCTGCGCCTTTTCGATACGCCACGGCGGCATCCCGAGCTCGGAGGCTGCCGCGTAGGCGTTCTGTTTGATAGGCCCCACCCGCGCGATGGTGTGCACCGCCTCGGCGAGCGCATCGGCCAACAACACATGCGGGACACCCCGCTGCATCGCCCAGCGCAGTGCCTCCGTCGAGCCGGCGATGTCACCCACCACCGCCTTGTCGGCGATATCGAATCCGGACACCTCCGCACGTCCGGAGTGGTAGCGGCGCACCGCGGCCTCGTCGACGTTGCCGTCGGTGTCCGACACCAACTGCGAACACGCTGCCGCCAGTTCCCGAATGTCGGAGCCGACGGCGTCGATCACGATGGCGACCACATCGGCGTCCACCTTCTGGCCCAGGCGGCGGAACTCCTTGTGCACGAAGTCGGCGCGCTCGGCAGCCTTGGCGATCCGTGCGCAGTTGTGCACCACGGCGCCGAGATTCTGCAATGTGGTGGCCAGCGCCTTCGCGCGGCCACCACCGGAATGTTGCACAGCCAGAAAGGTTCCCGGCGGCAGGTCGGAGGCCGCCTGCTCGATGAGGGCGACGGAGTCCTTCCCCGCTTCGGCGGCAGCCTCGACGATGATGACTCTTTCGTCGGAGAACAGCGAGGGGCTCAGCAGCTCGGCCAGCTCCGCCACGTCGACCTGCCCTGCCCGCAGCCGATTGACGGGGATGTCCGCACCCGCCTTGCCGCGCACCCTGTGGAGCACCGACGTCACCGCACGCTCGACCAGTAGTTCTTCATCCCCCAGGATCAGGTGCAGCGCATCGGTCACCCGACGATCGTCCCATGCCGCGCGGACAGCGAGTTTCCACCGTCGACCGGGTGAGTGATTAGCACGTACCCCTGTTTGAGCCGCAAGATTCTGGAATCACTACCGACCAGTAGCACTGTTGCTCCCCCACTCAGCGGACAAGATGGCCGGCCAATGACAACGGAGTCTTTGCACATCATCGCTGCTGCCGACGAGGGCGGTGGCGCCGCGCTCGACCAGGTGATCGGTATGTCGGTGGTCGCCGCGATCGTCTCGGGTGGCCTGCTCTGGATCGGCTACCTGCACCGCCAGCGACGCATCACCTGGCTACAGAACCTGGCGGACCGGGTGGGTAACAAATTCAACCGGCCGCCCTGGGTGGCGCTGCAGATCTGCCTCTTCGTCTCGACGATCGTCGCCGCGCTGTTTGGTTTCATCTGGGATGTCAGCCTGCACATCGGCAAGGGCCGCGACGCGGGCCCGCTGGCCAATCCCGCGCATTACTTCATTCTGTTCGGGTTGTTCCTGCTGTTCATCGCGGGCACGCTCGCGATCGTTTTGCCCTATGACAGGCCCGGTTCGGCGGCGGTGCGGATCACCCGCACCTGGTACGCGCCGGTCGGCGGTCTGCTGATGGCGGTACGTGGTCTCTATGCGTTGATCGGGTTCCCGCTGGACGACATCTGGCACCGCATCTTCGGCCAGGACGTCGCCCCAAATCTAAGGCTTTTCTAAGAAATTAAGAGAGCAGTAAGAGTAGGGTGCATCGAGACGAAAGGATCGGCGATGACACCTGAAAAGCGGGAACACAGAGATCACGCGGTAGTCCTCGGGGCTGGGATGGCCGGGCTACTGGCAGCCAGGGTGCTGTCCGAGTCCTACGAATCGGTCACGGTGGTCGAACGCGACGAATTGGGCGTGGGCGCTACCCCGCGCACCGGCGTGCGGCAGGGTCAGCACATTCACATGTTCATGAGCTCGGGCACCGAAGCGCTGGAACAACTGTTCCCCGGCATTCTCGGAGAACTCCGGGCGGACGGAGCCACCGTCTGCGACGAGGGTGACCTCTCGCGCGTCAGGATGCTGATCGGACCGCATGAGATGTTCAACCGATCGGACAAATTCCGTGACCCAGGAACGTTCAAGCTCTATCTCACAACCCGCCCCTTCCTGGAGTCCCATGTACGACAACATGTTCGACTGATCGACAATGTCAGGTTCCTCGATGGGCACGATGTCATCGAACCGATGACCGAGGAACACCGCGTCACCGGCGTTCGCGTAGCGCGACGATCTACGGGGCTGGTCACGACACTCATCGCAGACCTGGTGGTTGACGCCACCGGACGGACTCCACGGACGCAAACATTCTTGGATCGGCTCGGATGCGAAAGGCCTGCCGAGGTCCGCATGGCATCGCCCGTGACGTATGCCAGCCAGCTCGTGCACGTGTCCGATGACGTCGCGATGGACAAGCTGACCTTCTTCAACCCGGCACCGGAGCACCCGCATGGTGGAGCGATCGCCCGCTGCGAGAACGGCACCGTCATGGTGACGCTGGGCAAGTTCGACATGGAGGAACCGCCCACCACCTTCGACGAAATGATGTCATTCGCAGAACAATTCGCACCCACCGAGTTGGTGGAGACCATCCGGTCCGGGGTGCCGATCGACGACGTACACACCTACCGCTATCACGACGCCGTGTGGCGACGCTATGACCACATTCAGCAGTTCCCCGAGGGGCTGCTGGTGATCGGCGACGCGATCTGCAGTCTGGATCCCATCAAGGGCCAGGGGATGACCATGGCCCTGACGGAGGCACTGATACTGAGGGACTGCCTCATCGCCGGCGATGCCGAGCTCGCCCGCAGGTACTTCGACGCCGTCGGCCGACGCATCAACGCGGTGTGGCAACAGAACAAGTTGGCGGCACCACTATTCACCGGAGCACCGGCGAATGCTTCTGTCATGCAATGCATCGCCTGGAGGTTGTTGGCGTGGTGGGCTCTTGCGATGATGACCGCGGCGCGTGAGGACATTCGCA
Source organism: Mycobacterium sp. D16R24 (assembly GCF_002013385.1). NCBI lineage: Bacteria > Bacillati > Actinomycetota > Actinomycetes > Mycobacteriales > Mycobacteriaceae > Mycobacterium > Mycobacterium sp. D16R24. The sequence goes on from NZ_MAEV01000015.1 coordinate 126,959, forward strand.
TCACTGAAACGATCCTGCGCGTCAACCACCTGCACGACTCCCCATCCCAGATGCGACGGCCCGCATTCCTGCTGCGGGTGCTGCGCCACTGCTGGCGACCGCACGAAGCACCCGTGCAATCACCTCGCCGCCAGCGCACCGTTTCCAGGGCGTAGCCCCTAGTGCCCGGCTACGAGCGACAGCCGGTACTACGGCCGGGTCATGAGGCCGTGGCGGCGTACCGCCTTGTCTACCAACGTATTGACGCACTTCTTCGCGATCGTGACCAGATCGCCGAATTACCTGTGCCCGCGTGCCCCGCCTGGACCGTACGCAAGACGCTCGCTCATCTGACCGGACTCGCGCAAGACATCGTGTCGTTCACTCTGAAAGGCATAGGTACCGAGGCGTGGACCCGCGCGCAGGTTGATCGCCTGGCAGAAAGGACTGTCGATGAGTTGCTCGACCTTTGGAGCGAGGCGATCGGCACGGTGATCGAGCGGGTGGGCCAGGACGGCCTCGAAGCGCCGGCCGCCCAACTCGTCTTCGATTCCCTCACACATGAACACGACATTCGCGGCGCACTCGGCGAACCTGGCACGCGCACGGATGATCCGGCCTTCGCAGTCGCCGTGGAGTTCTTGATGACGAGACTTGACGGGATGGCTCGACAGGACGGCTTACTGGCGCTCATGCTGAACACCCCTACCACCGGTTCCGTCCAGCTCGGTGAACCCGCCACGGCGACACATCGCCTCGTCCTCTCGATTTCGGACTTTGAGACGCTGCGCGCCTTTGGCGGACGACGTAGTGTGCGACAACTGTCGGCCCTCCCGTGGCATGGAGATCCGGCCGATCTGCTGCCCACCCTCGGTAACGAGTCCATCCGACCACCGCAGAACGATCTGATCGAATGACGACAACTTAACCCACCAGTCTCGCCGAGATAACCAACGCAAGCACGCACAGCGCCGCGAACCAGATCACTCCGCGGAACCACCGCCGGCGCCACCACCACACCGAAAGCCCCAGCGCGACAGCCACAATCAAAAATCCGATGGCACCCGAGGGCACAGGAATCGCTGTCGATCCACCTGCGGCCGCGTAGTCGGCGACGTGGAGCAACCACCACAGTTCCGGGCCACAGAACCGCACCAGCAGACCCGCGGTCAGCGGTGAGATCATGGCAAGCCCCGCAGCCGCCGTACCCAGGATGGTGATGGGCGCGATGACGACGCCAGCGACCATGTTCGCGGCGACGGATGCCACGCTGACGCTTCCGGAGATCGCGGCAATCAGCGGAGCGGTGACCACCTGTGCCGCCACCGCGACGCATAGGGCATCGGCCAGTGGCTTTGGCCAGCCCCGGGCGGTCAGGCGCATTGACCATCGCGGCGCCAGCACCACCAGGGCCGCCGTGGCGACCACCGACAACGCAAACCCGATGTCCACGGCAAGACCCGGTGATATGGCGAGCAGCACCAAAGCCGTTGCCGCCAAGGCTGGTACCGCCTGCCGACGCCTCGCGGTCAGCACACCAAGTAGCCCGATCGCACCCATCACTGCCGCTCTCAACACGCTCGGTGAGGGCCTGACGAGGATGACGAAGCCGACCAGAACGAGCCCCGCCAACATCACCGAGGCCCGTAGGCCAATCAGTCGCCCCAGGAGCAGCACGGCCCCGCACACGATGGATACGTTGGCCCCCGATACCGCCATCAAGTGGGTGAGTCCCGATGTTCGAAACATCGCGATGGTGCCCTCATCGAGCGCACTGGTGTCCCCCAGCACCAACGCCGGCAGCAGCGCGGCTTGGTCGGCAGGCAGCGTACTTCGTGCGATCTCGACAAATCGATCACGAATGCCATTGGCCGCGCGATGAATTGGCGAGTGGCCGATGACCGTGGGTTCTCCCACGGCGGCGAGCATGGCGGCGGTCAGATCATGCCGCGCGGAACGGGTGACCACCGCACGCGTCGTCACCGTGTCGCCGACAGCAACGGCGTCGAGCAAGGACGACGACCCGAAGACGATGACGGAGCCACCACGTGACTGTGCGGTATCACCCATCGCGACGAGGTCGGCGCGCACCATCGCGCGCCCTCCGGTGATCGATCGCGGGTCCTCCGTTACCCGCAGCTGCACCGCAACAACGTGTCCCACGCGGGAACGCAAGGGATGACTCTGCACCCCGTCACGTCGCATGGCCGCGGCGACCGAGAATCCAACACCGGCAATCAGGACGACGAGCACCGCGGTGCCGAAGGCCCTGTTCAGCCGACGACGAGACAGGTGCACGGTCAGCGCTCCTAGCGCCAGCACCGCCGCCAGGAAATAGCCTATCGGCCAAAGGATTCCCGTTGCGGTAGCGGCCCAGGCGGCAAGCGCGGGCGGTACCAGACGCAGATCCAGAAGGGACTCATCGTCGCGGACGGCATTCACGAGATCGGCATGAGTCACAACACGACAAGGGCGCGCAGCTTGTCCAGCCGCGCGGGGCCGACCCCGTCGACCTCCGAGAGCTGATCGATGCTGGTGAACTTGCCATGGTCAGAGCGCCACCGCACAATCGACGCTGCCATGACCGGCCCTACGCCGGGCAGCGTATCCAGTTCGGATTCGGTTGCCGTGTTGAGGTTTATCCGCCCCGGCGGTATCGGCCCCCTGGCGTCCGCATTGACGGAAGGTGGCCGCCCGGCGGCGATAATCGAGCTCGTCATCCCCACGGGCTGCCCGGGCGCCGGAGCCAGACCGACCACTATCTGATCGCCATCGACAACCGGCCGAGCCATGTTGAGCGTCACGACGTCGGCGCCCTCGACCGCACCCCCGGCCGCCGTCACCGCGTCGGCGACCCGGGCACCACTGGACAAGGTGACCAGACCTGGTCGCTTCACCAGGCCGGCCACACTGATGACCAAGGCACTCGGCGCGGACGTTGTGCTCGATGAAACCGGTTGCACCGGAGGAAGTTGTGCACTCACAGGCGGTGCAGGCTGCCTCATCACGGTGAAGATCGTGACCAATACCGCCAGCACGCCAATAGCGCCCAGAGCAACAATCCCGGCACGACCGGGGTCGGTGCGGACGGACTCCAGCCACCCGCGCGGACCGCCGGGCGTCAGTGAATCCGGGAGCCAACGCAAGGCCGAATCCGGCTCAGCACCGGCCGCCCCCGCGACGTCGTCGTCATCGTCATCACTCTCACGCCCGGGCGGCGCAAGGCGTCGGTGCAGCAGCTCGGATTCCATATCCCGACGCTAGAAAGCGCCGGACCATCCCGCCAGAGGTGGCGGGGCATCTGTGGATCAATGCAGAGCTGTGGAGAACTCCGAACGCCCTACCTCACTCCACGGGTTCGGCGCACACCCCGACAGCACCAGGCCCCACGTGCACTGCCAGCACCGGCCCCATCTCCGAGATCACCGGATCATGCGCGGTATTCAGCCGCGAGCACACCAGCTCGTTGACCTTCTCGGCGGTTTCGGTGTTGTCAACGTGGTGGATCGTCACCGAGACGCGACGCTCCCCCACGAAGTCGACGATGTTGTCGACCATCGCCCCGATCGCCTTGGTGGCGGTGCGGACGCGCTGCGCGAGAACCAGCTTTCCGTCATCATCGATCTGCAACACCGGCTTGAGGGCCAGCGCGGTGCCGAGCCAGGACGAGGTGGCACTGATACGTCCGCTGCGCCGCAGATGGTCCAATTTGTGCACCACCATGACACATCGACTGCGCCCCACAGCATCCCGCGCGGCCTGGTACGCCGCACTCAGATCTGCACCGGCGGCTGCAGCCCGGGCCGCGGCCAGCGCGACGAAGCCGCTGCCCATCGCGGCCGACCGTGAATCAACGACATGCAGCCGATCGCCGTATTCACGGGCCGCCTGTCCTGCGGCTTCGAAAGTGCTCGACAATCTGCCGGACAGATGGACCGCGACCACGCCGTCGCCGCCGCTGTCGATCAGGGCCTGCCGATACACCTCGGCCAGCTCGGCCGGCGACGCACCGGCGGTGGTGGCGCGGCCCTTCTCGTACACCGAGGGGGGGATGGGGTCCACGCCGTCACGCAGGTCCAGATCGCCAGTCAGCACATGCAACGGCACCAGCCGGATGCCCAGCATCTCGGCGTCGTGCGGTTGCAGCCGCGCCCCAGTGTCCGTCACCACCACAACCGGCATGAGTCACCGAACCCCGAGCTCGGGCAGCACGGTCCGCAGCGCGTTGATCATCAATTCGGCAACGCGCTCATGCGCGACAAAGTTCCAGTGGATTCCGTCGGGGTTCCCGCGGCCCGAGAAGATCTCCTCGCCGACGGCTTCCTTCAGATCCACCACCGGCATCTTGTGTTCCGACGCCCAGGTCTGGATGGCGGACGCGGTGGCTTCCCTGCCCGAGTGCACGCGGCCATATGACTCGGCGATGTGCACCGACGGCAACGAGGCGATCATGGGCAGTCCGGGACGGTTGAAATCCAGTGCGCCGCGAGTCTTTTCAAGGTATTCCACGGTGAGCTTGGGGGGCAGTGCCACCCGCGCGATGGGCGAAAGCCGGGGCTGCAACCAGCCGTACCCGTCGCGGATCCAGCTGCGCAATCTCGGCGGACGAATCAGCCTGATCGACTCCCGCAACGCCGTCGGAAGCGGCGAAGGCAGCGAATCCATGCCGCTCGTCGCGAAGATGACGGCTCCGGCGTGCGGTACCGCTGCCCACGCCCGCGGGTCCTGGATGGCCGCCCACCACACGTCCCGACAGGTCCAGCCGATTCGGGCGATCAGTTCGACATCCCAACCGAGATGCTGCCCAACGATATTGGGCCAAATCCTGGGGTCGTCGGCGGGCAGACCGCCGGTTGGCCCGTAGTAGGACAACGAGTCCGCAAAGATCAGCAGCTTCTTGCGCTCTGAGCCTCCCTCAGAGGACGTCATTGGTCACCTGCGCCGAGGCGTTCCAGACATCCAGGCGCCACCGGATGTCATTGAATCCGGCACCGTCCGCCGAATGTCCGCCCAGCTGAACCCAGCTCGCATTGCCCATCCCGCCGAGCACCGGCCAGTTGCTGACATCCAGACGCAGCAGGGCGGCAGTGAGCGCGGCGATCAGACCGCCGTGGGCAACAAGGACCACCGGGTGATCGCGCTCATCGGTTCCCCATTCCGTCACCGAGTCAACGAGTTCGGCGACGAGGGGCACGCTGCGATTAGCGACGTCGATGCGGCTCTCTCCGCCATGAGGCGCCAGCGTCGCATCATCGCGCCAGGCGGCCCGGGCGCCGGGGGCAATGGCGTCGACCTCGTGATGGGTCAACCCCTGCCAATCGCCGAGATGGGTCTCCCGCAGCCGCTCATCGACCGACACCCCGACGTGGCAGCGATCCGCCAGCGCCGTCGCGGTGTCATATGCCCGCTGCAGATCCGAGGACACAATCACCAGTGGCAGCCGCTTGGCCAGCACTTCGGCGGCCGCGACCGCCTGCGCCCGGCCCAGATCCGACAGTCCGGTGTCCAGCTGTCCCTGCATCCGGCTGTCGGCGTTGAAGGTCGTCTGCCCATGCCGCAGCAGCACCAACCGACGGATCATGCGCCGTCCTCCGTGTCGGCCGGGGCATCGACCGGCGCAGCGTCCAGATCCACCGGAATGGTCGGGCAGTCACGCCAAAGCCGTTCCAGCGCATAGTAATTACGCTCGTCTTCGTGCTGGACGTGGACAACCACGTCCACGTAGTCCAGGAGCGTCCAGCGTCCCTCGCGGCCGCCTTCGCGGCGCACCGGCTTGTGACCGCCCCGGCGCAGCTGCTCTTCCACCGCGTCGACAATGGCGTTCACCTGGCGCTCGTTAGAGGCCGAGGCGATCACGAAGCAGTCGGTGATGACCAGCTGTTCGGAGACGTCGATGACGACGACATCGGTGGCGAGCTTGGCTGCGGCTGCCTGTGCGGCCAGCGTCGCTAGCTCGACGGCATCTGCGGTGGCGGTCATGCGGCGTCCCCTCGGTTCTGACTGTAAAGCTGATGTTTTGCGACGTACTGCACGACCCCGTCCGGTACCAGGTACCAAATCGGCCGCTCCTGGCCCGCCCGAATCCGGCAGTCGGTCGACGAGATGGCGAGCGCGGGCACTTCGACAAGCGAGAGCCCGTCGGGAGGCAGCTCGGCATGGGCGATGTGATCGGAACTCAGTTCGTATCCGGGTCGGCTGACCCCTATGAACTTGGCCAAGGTGAACAGCTGCTCCCAGTTCTCCCACGACAGGATCGAGGCCAGCGCGTCTGCGCCGGTAATGAAGTACAGGTCCGCGTCGGGATGCGCGTCGCGTAGGTCGACGAGGGTGTCGACGGTGTAGGTCGCCCCGCCACGGTCAATATCGGCCCGGCTAACGGTGAACCGCGGATTTGATGCGGTCGCGATGACGGTCATCAGGTACCGATGCTCGGCGGGGCTGACCTTGCGCCCCTGCTTCTGCCACGGCTCTCCCGTCGGGACGAAAATGACCTCGTCGAGTTCAAACCGGTCGGCAACCTCGCTGGCGGCAACCAAGTGACCATTGTGGATGGGGTCGAACGTCCCGCCCATCACGCCAAGTCGGCGGCGCTGCGCTGAACCGCTTGCGCGAAGAGTGTCAGGGACAGATTGCACGAATTGCCAGCTTACTGGAGTGATGACCGGCGCTAGACGGGCAGCAGGTTGTCGATCACCGTGGCCAGCTGTTTCGCCGATCGGCATTCGTGCATGGTGATGGCGTCCTGGTACCGGGTGGCGGCCGAATCACCGGTTCCCCAGTGGTTCTTGGGCTCGGGATTGAGCCAGTGCGCGTGCCTGCTGGAGGACACCATCGAGGTGAGCACCTCGATGGCAGGATTGCGGTAGTTGGTGCGTGCGTCACCCAGGATGAGCAGCGCACTACGGGGGGAAAGGACCGTCGGGAACTTCTCGACGAACGTCTTGAACGCGTGCCCGTAGTCGCTGTGTCCGTCGCCGGTGAACACCTCCGCCTCCCGGGTGATCCGCACGATGGCCTCGGCAAGATCGGTGTCGGGCGTGAACAGGTGGGTCACCTCGTCGGTGCTGTCGATGAACGCGAAGACACGCACCCGCGAGAATTGCTGACGCAGTGCGTGCACCAGCAGCAACGTGAAATGCGAGAACCCTGCCACCGATCCCGACACATCACAGAGCACCACCAGCTCGGGGCGGGCCGGACGGGGCTTCTTCTGTACGACGTCGATGGGCACACCTCCGGTGGACATGGACTTACGCAGGGTGCGGCGCAGATCGATCTGACCGGTGTGGGCACGGCGGCGCCGGGCCGCCAGACGGCTGGCCAACATTCGCGCCAACGGGTGCACCACCCGTTGCATGTTGCGCAACTGCTCCCCCGAAGCTCGCAGGAACTCCACGTTCTCGGCCAATTGCGGCACACCGTACGCGGTCACGCGTTCGCGCCCCAGCTGTTCGGCCGTGCGGCGTTTGGTCTCCGCCTCGACGAGCTGGCGCACCTTCGAGATGCGCTGTTTGGCAATCGCTTTCGCGACGGCCTGGTCCGTTGGTGACGCATCGTCGCCACCGCCGAGCAGGCCCATCAGCAGTTTGGCCTCGATCTGGTCCAGGGACAGCGATTTCATGGCCTGGTAGGCCGAGTAGGAGGTTCCCCGGGTGGAGTTGTACTTCCCGTATGCCTCCACGATCTGCGCGATCAACGAATTCAGGGGCAGATCTCCGGCGTCGGAGGCAAGCAGGTCTATCAGCTGCTCACGCACCTGCTCGATATCCTCGATATCAAGGGCTGTCGATTCCTCGTCGACTTCGACGAAACGGGCGCCCAGCGCGGGCGGGAACCACAGGTCGAACAGCACGTCGAAGGTCGGCCGATGATCGGCGCGACGCAAGACCGCGCAAGCCAGACCTTCACGAAGTTCGGTGCGGCTCTGCAGCCCCAGCACCGTCATCACTCGACCCGCGTCCACCGTCTCCGACGGACCCACCGAGATGCCCTGTTCGCGTAGTGCTTCCACGAAACCCACCAGATGGCCTGGCAGACCATGCGGCGCCAGGGGCAGGGTCGGCTTGGGAGGCTTACGCGCGGGCATTAGTTCAGCCTCAGCTCTCCTGCGGCCCGCTGCTGGTCGGAGTGATGTTTGAGGATCACGCCAAGTGTCGACGCGATGACGGCGTCGTCGAGAGTATCCAGGCCCAGCGCCAAAATGGTGCGCCCCCAGTCGATGGTCTCGGCGACCGAGGGAACCTTCTTGAGCTGCATGTTGCGCAGCACTCCGATGATGCGCACCAGCTCCTCTGCGAGGGCGGCGGGCAGCTCCGGCACCCGTTTGAGCAGAATGCGCCGTTCCAGCTCGGCATCGGGGAAATCGATGTGCAGGAACAAGCAGCGCCGCTTGAGCGCCTCGGACAGCTCACGGGTGGCGTTGGAGGTCAGGAGAACGAACGGCTTGCGGCTCGCCTGGATGGTGCCCAGCTCGGGGACGGTGACCGCGAAATCACTGAGCACCTCCAGCAGCAGGCCCTCGATCTCGATATCGGCCTTATCGGTCTCGTCGATGAGCAGAACCGTCGGATCCTCGCGGCGGATCGCGGTGAGCAGCGGTCGCGACAGCAGAAATTCCTCGGCGAAGACGTCGGTCTTGGTCTCGTCCCAGTTGCCCGACCCGGCCTGGATACGCAAGATCTGCTTGGCGTGGTTCCACTCGTACAGCGCACGCGCCTCGTCAACACCTTCATAGCACTGCAGACGCACCAGGCCCGAGCCCGTGGTTTGTGCTACCGCCCTGGCCAATTCGGTCTTACCGACGCCCGCAGGACCTTCCACCAGTAGCGGCTTGCCCAGCCGATCGGCAAGAAATACCGCTGTCGCCGTGGCGGTGTCAGCGAGGTATCCGGTCTCGGCCAGCCGGGCGATGACGTCATCGATGCTCGTGAACATCGGCGCGGTCTCGGTTCGGTCCACTCGTTCTCCAGGTGTTAGGCGGGACGGATCTGACCGTCTCCGAAGACGATCCACTTGGTTGTGGTCAGTTCGGGCAGCCCCATGGGGCCGCGGGCGTGCAGCTTCTGTGTCGAGATGCCGATCTCCGCGCCGAAGCCGAACTGCTCGCCGTCGGTGAACGCGGTGGAGGCGTTGACCATCACGGCCGCACTGTCCACACGATCGGTAAATTCCTGGGCTGCACCAAGATTCGCAGTAACGATGGCATCGGTGTGCCCACTGGAGTACTGCTCGATGTGGCGAACTGCGGCGTCGAGATCGTCGACGACGGCGGCCGCGATATCCAATGACAGGTATTCGGTGCCGAAGTCCGCCTCGGTCAGCGGAACAACGCCGGGCACTGCCAGGTCACCGTGCACGGTGACCCCGGCGGCCTGCAGCGCGCCGATGAGCCGCGGCACCGCGGCCTCCGCGATCTCACGGTCGATGAGGAGCGTCTCGGCGGCATTGCACACGCTCGGGCGACGGGTCTTGGAGTTCAACAGGATCCGCTCGGCCAGCTCGAGGTCGGCATCGGCATGCACATACACATGACAATTGCCGACCCCGGTTTCGATGGTAGGCACCTGCGCGTCGCGGACCACGGCGTCGATGAGGCCGGCGCCGCCACGCGGAATCACGACATCGACGAGGCCGCGCGCCTGGATGAGATGGGTCACCGTCACCCGGTCCTGGCTGTCGAGCAGCTGGACGGCATCGGCGGGCAGCCCGCTGGCGAGCAGCGATTCACGCAGCACCCGCACGAGTTCGGTATTGGAGGTTGCAGCCGACGAGCTGCCGCGCAGCAGCACCGCGTTGCCCGACTTGAGAGTCAACCCGAATGCGTCGACCGTGACGTTCGGCCGCCCCTCGTACACCATGCCGACCACGCCGAGCGGCACCCTGAGCTGACGCAACCGCAGTCCGTTGGGCCGGGTTGAGCCGCGCAATACCTCCCCGACGGGGTCCGGCAGACCTGCGACCTGACGCAGTCCATCAGCTATCCCGGCGATCCGGCGCGCGTCCAGCGCAAGACGATCGAGCATGGCCACACCGATACCGGCGTCTCGGGCTCGCTGCAGGTCATCGGAGTTGGCCGTGATGATCGAATCGGTGGCGGCGACAATCGCATCGGCCGCCGCGCGAAGCGCGATGTTCTTCGTGTCGGCGGTGAGCCGGGCCAGATCGCGGGCCGCGACCCGCGCCCGCCGGGCGGCATCATGAACGTCTGCGCGCAGATCTGCGGCGGCACCGGAGACGTCCGCCGTGGGTGCGGCCAACTCGTTGGTTGAAACGCTCATCGTGTCAGGGTATCCGGGTGCCCGAAATGTAGCTGCGCCAGGACTAGCCTAGGCGGGTGACCGAGTTAGCCACAGTATGTGTCCTCGGCAGCGTCAACATGGATTTGACGTTGCGGGTGGAGGAGCTGCCCGCCCCAGGTGCGACGGTGCTGGCGACGTCGGCCCTGCCCTCGCCTGGAGGCAAGGGCGCCAATCAGGCCGTCGCCGCAGCGCGTGCGGGCACCTCGGTGCAGTTCATCGGAGCGGTGGGATCCGATGGCGCCGCACCGATGCTGCGATCTCACTTGGCAGACAACAACATTGGCCTCGACGGACTCGTCGAGGTGGACGGGCCCAGTGGAATGGCCACCATCACCGTGGACGATTCCGGCGAGAACTCCATCGTGGTGGCTCCCGGCGCCAACAGTGCCTTCACCTTGGACGAGAAGGTGCACAAGGACATCATCTGCTCGCACGATGTGTTGCTGTGCCAGTTGGAGATCCCGGTTCCGGTCGCTCTGGTAGCGGCGCGGTGGGCCGCCGAGGCCGGTAAGCAATTCGTACTCAACGCTTCCCCGGGACCCGAGCGCTCACCCGACCTGGCGGAGCTGGCCTTTCGCGCGAGCGTGGTCATCGTGAACGAGACCGAGGCCAAATCCTGGTTGTATCCGTCGCGGCACCTGGTGACCACGCTGGGCGACGAGGGATCGCGTTACCGCAGCCCTCACGGGGAGATCACGGTTCCGTCGTATCCAGTGCGGCCGATCGACACCACCGGCGCCGGTGATGTGTTCGCCGGCGTGCTGGCGGCGTGGTGGCCGTACGGAGCCGAGACGGCACTGCGGCGGGCGAATGTGGCCGGTGCGCTCGCCACACTGCGCACAGGCGCCGGGAACTGTGCTCCGTCGGCGGCCAGGATCGAGCTGTCGCTCAAGGGGGCCTGAGTCAGCGGACCGTCAGGACCGGGTTGCAGTACCGCCAGGCATCACGCTCGTAGGTCAGGTACCAATCGGACGTGGTGGTCTTGGGCGAATCGTTGCCCCACACCGACGACGTGGTCACCGTGGCCGTCGCGTTCTTGGCCTCGATGACATTGACCTTGTCGATGTTGGTGACCGTCAGATGCGCGTTCTCCCGTACTACCTGCACCGAGGCCTGCCGGAAGGCGGCGGCGTCCTTGCGTTTGGCGGCGTCAAGCAGCCTGTCCAGCGTTTCCTGGGTGAGTTTGGGGAACTTGGCATACAGATCCGAGGGCTTGACGAAGTCGTCCCATGTCGGGATCCGCGACTCGTTGTTCGCCAGTTCGCGGTCGCGATACTTATCGCAGGTCAGGTCGCCGATCTTGTTGGTGTCGACATCGTTGTATGCCTTTTCCCAGGCCCGCACATGTTCTGTCACCGCGTCACGGTTGGGCGCCGCACCCGCACCGGGCGCCCCGAGTGTGGCCAGCGTGGCGAGCGCTGCGACGACTGCGAACGCTCGCTTCACGGTTCCCTCCCCTGGTTGGCAGTGCTTTATCACGTTATCGCCGCAGGACACCGTCCGTTACGTTCGGGCTAGGCCCCGCCGCCCGGCGGCGCGCAGTCCAGCCACTTTCCGTCTTCCTTGACGTACTTGACGGTCTGCTTCTCCTCCGAGGGGGTCTTGTTCCCCGACGTGGTGGTGATCGTGATATCCGCTGTGGCCTGGTCACCCTTGATTTCGATGTTCTGCACATCGGTGACCTTGACGGTGATGAGCGATTTCAGCAGATTGCGCATCGCCGTCTGGTACGCCTGCTCGTCCTGAGCGACAAGACTGTCGACCACAGCATTGATGACGTCTTGCGGCACCGTGGGGAACTTCTGGGCCAACAACCCCCGCAGCGCGTCACCGGCGCCTGGCACCGTGGCGATCTCGGGCGGCGCGATTTCACTCATCGGTGGAATGGGCGGTCCGCTCTGGGCGGTGGCATCCCGATACTTCGCACACTTGGTCTCGGCCAGCTTCGCGAAATCAAAGCTCGAGGTGTACGTGTTCTGCTTCTCGATCAGGGCCTTGATCTGTTTCTCGTCGCGCGCCGTCGCGAGCGCCTCAGCGTTGGGCTGACCGTCACCCTCCACGGTTTGCGTGCAACCCACCCCACCGAACAGCAGCGCCCCCAGCAGCACCGCCCCGGCCCATCTCCGGCAAACCATGACAACCCTCGCTCGTATCGACCACTCGTCTCCGAGCTAATTTCTATCAGTCCAGATCAGCTCGTGCACCCTGACCGAGCAAACCTACCAGCCAACAGGCGTGCGGAGATCGCGCTCGTGATGGCGCCGCCAGCCGCCAGATCCGTTAGGCCCCGGCGCCGGTCAGGGCCTCCAGCAGCGGCTCATCGTTGCCGATCGCAGTTTCAGTTTGCGTGGCTTCGGGCGTGCAGTCCTTCCAGACGCCGTCCTCGCGCACGAACTTTCGCGGCTCGTTTCCACGTCCGCCGGTGTTGCGAAACGCGATGGTCCCGTTGGCCGTATCGCCGGTCACCGTCACCTTGCTGACCTTGAAGGTCAGGTGCGCGAAGGTTTCCACCCAGAAACGATGCCACGCCGACGACAACGCGTCCTGGTCTTGGTTGTCCACGGCGGTCACGAAGTCCTCAACGGCAGCGTTTGAAGCCAGGGGAAACACCTCGCGAACCTTCGCACGCAGCTTCTTCAGGTTCGCGCCCTCCAAACGGCTGACCTCGGGCGGGGAGAACGACTGCCCCCAATCCGATTCGATCTTGTCCCGAACGTCACCGCAGAAGAACGACGCGTACTGCACGGCGTCCACAGCCTGCAGCGCCGACAGCCGTCCCGCGGTGACATCCCGGATCTCGGCCTCATCTGCCCCGGTGGCGCTTGCGACAGCGGTCTGCGCAAGCAGCCCGATGGCCACGAAAAGCGCTGCCAACCAAGCGAAGACATTCTTTGACACGGTCATTCTCCTTCGATCCAGATTTTCATCGTCGCTATCCCGTTGCACGCACGTCACCGATGTCACCGAGAAGTCCTTGGGGCGCTTCACCCTTCAGGGAGGGCGCCGCGGAATCGGATGCGGCCGGAGGAGCCGTGCAGTCCGTCCAGTCGCCGCTCTCGCGGAGGAACTGCCATTGGACAGTGCCCGACGCCTTGCCCAGTGTGGCCTGCACGGTCACATCGGCCTGGTCACCGGTGACCTGCACCTGCCGCACTCGATATGAGTAGTGGGAGAACTCCTCCCGCAGAATCCCGAGCCACGCCTGGTGATACGCATCCCGATCACCTTCGGTGGCGGCATTGACGAAATCCTGGATCGCGATAGCCGACACCGTGGGGAAGTTCTTGCGCAGCACCGAAGTCAGTCGCTTCGGATTGGCTCCCTCAAGATCCTCGAAGGGCGGCGGCGTGATGTTGCGCTGCACCCACGCCTCGTAGGCATCGCGATACTCAGCACAGAAGTTCTGTGCATAGGCAGTGGGATCGAGCGCCCGCAGTGCGGTCAGCTCGGCGGCAACCACCTGCCGGATCTGGCTTTCGTCGGTAGATGTCGCCGCGGCGACGGCTGACGATGTCACCGCCCCCAACGCAATCACCACCGCACTCACGAGCCCGGTCAACCGCCCTGCCATCGATACCCCTCCGTGCCTGACCAGCGCAGAGCACACGCCGCGTCGAAATTGGGGAACCTACCCCAAGCTGTGAACCAGCTGACAATTTCTATCAGGCGCCGTTGCGATGCGCCACTCTTTCGAGCAAGGCACGAAGCGCTCAGGTGACGAGGTCGTCGGCATGCACCGCGGGGCGCCGCAGATCCTCGGGAAGCTCGCTGGTGGAACGGCCCAGCATGGTCGCCAATTCGGCGGCGTCATAGGCCACCACGCCACGACCGACCATGGCGCCCTCGGCATCGCGAAGTTCGACGACATCGCCGCCGTGGAAGCGCCCGGACACCTCGGTGATTCCGGCGGGCAGCAATGAACGGCGCGACGCCACCACCGCGCGCACGGCACCCGCGTCGAGGCTCAGCGAGCCGGTCGCCTCGGCCGCGTAGCGCACCCAGAACTTGCGGGCCGACATGCGTTGCGGTCGCGCGGCGAAGACAGTTCCGCAGGAGCCGTCCCCCAAGGCTGCCTCGGCCTCGGTTGCCGAGGCCAGCAGCACCGGGACACCGGCGTCCGCGGCCAACAGCGCCGACGAGAGTTTCGATGCCATTCCCCCGGTGCCGCGGGAACCACCCGGCCCGGCGATCACACCTTCCAGATCCTCCGGTCCACCGACCGCGGAAATGAAGCGTGCGTTTCCCTTTCGGGGGTCAGAGTCGTAGAGCCCATCGATGTCGGAAAGCAACACCAGTGCATCGGCACCCACGAGATGAGCGACGAGCGCCGACAGGCGGTCGTTATCTCCGAAGCGAATCTCGTTGGTGGCCACGGTGTCGTTCTCGTTCACGACGGCCACCGCGTGCAGTGCCCGTAGCCTGTCGAGAGTGCGCTGGGCGTTGGTGTGATGCACGCGCATGGAGATGTCGTGGGCAGTCAACAGCACCTGGCCCACGGTGCGTTGATAGCGCGCGAAGGCTGCGCTCCAGGCACTGATGAGCGCAACCTGGCCTGCGCTGGCGGCCGCCTGCTTGGTCGCCAAATCCGTGGGGCGCTTGGTCAATCCGAGCGGAACCATGCCGGCCGCGATCGCTCCCGACGACACGATCACCACATCGGACCCGGCCTTCATCCGGCCCTCGATGGCCTCGACGAGGTACTCCATCCGGTCGGCACTGAATGTTCCGGTCGCATCAGTGAGGGCAGCGGTGCCGACCTTCACAACGACGGTGCGTGCCGCCTGAATTGCGTGGCGTGCCTGCGCACCCGTGTTCACTCCGGCTCCACCTGCCCGCGGCGCACCCGCCGGGCCTGGCGACGCTCGGACGCACCCACTCGATCGACCTTGTCGATACGTGAATCGGTGCCGCGCCCGCTGAGGGTCACATCGACACCCGCCGGAGTCTGCGGTTCCCAATCGAAAGTCATATCGCCGATGGTGACCGCGCAGCCGGGTTGTGCACCCAGCTTGAGCAGCTGATCTTCGACACCGAGGCGTGCCAGCCGGTCGCCGAGATAGCCCACGGCCTCGTCGTTTTCGAAGTTGGTCTGGCGAATCCAGCGTTCGGGGCGCACTCCGCGCACCACGAATCCACCGGGGTTCTCCGCGTCGGGGATCACGGTGAAGCCACTCTCGTCGACCGGGATAGGCCGAATCACCGCGCGGGTCTTCACCTGTGCGGGCTGTGCTGCGCGGGCCGCCTGGATCATCTCCCACAGCGCGAAGGTCAACGGCCGTAACCCATCCCGGGTCAGCGTCGACACCTTGAAGACCGGCCAGCCGCGCTTGGAGACCTCTTCGGTGACAAAGTCGGCAAGCTCGGCGGCCTCGGGCACGTCGACCTTGTTGAGCACCACCGCACGAGGCCGGTCGGCCAGATCACCCAACACAGAATCAGCTTGCAACGTCGGTTGATACCGCGCCAACTCATTTTCCAGGGCGTCGATATCGGAAACGGGGTCGCGGCCGGGTTCCAGCGTCGCGCAGTCGACAACGTGGACCAGCACCGCGCAGCGCTCGATATGCCGCAGAAACTCCAGACCCAACCCGCGCCCGTCGGCCGCACCGGGGATCAGACCGGGGACATCGGCCATCACAAAGGAGTGCTCTCCGGTGGTCACCACGCCCAGGTTGGGTACCAATGTCGTGAACGGATAGTCGGCGATCTTCGGCTTTGCGGCCGAAAGCACCGAGACCAGAGACGATTTACCTGCCGACGGGAACCCGACCAGCCCAACATCGGCGACGGTTTTCAGTTCCAGGGTGAGGTCGGCTTCGGCTCCGGCCTCACCGAGCAAGGCGAATCCGGGGGCCTTACGGGCACGAGACGCCAACGCGGCATTACCCAGTCCGCCCCGGCCACCGGCGGCGGCGTCGAAACGCGTACCGGCGCCGACCAAGTCGGCAAGGATCCGGCCGTCTCCGTCGAGCACGACGGTGCCGTCGGGCACCCTGAGAATCAGGTCGTCACCGTTGGAACCGCTGCGATGGCCACCCATGCCCTGCGTACCGTTGGGTGCCTGCAGGTAGGGATGGAAGTGGAAGTCCAGCAAGGTATGCACCTGCGGGTCCACTTCGAGAATCACGCTGCCGCCACGACCGCCATTGCCGCCATCGGGGCCGCCGAGTGGTTTGAACTTCTCGCGATGCACCGAAGCGCAGCCATGACCGCCGGTACCTGCCTTGGCATGGATGACAACACGGTCAACAAAACGAGGCATTAAGCCTCCTTCACACTGTTCTGTGCTCGGTCACACCGAACACAGAACACCAATTAAGCGTCGACCGGGAGGATGTTGACGACCCGGCGACCACGGCGAGCGCCGAACTCGACGGTGCCCGCGGAGGTCGCGAACAGAGTGTCGTCGCCGCCACGCCCGACGTTCACGCCGGGGTGGAAGTGAGTGCCGCGCTGACGGACCAGGATCTCGCCGGCCTTGACGAGCTGGCCACCGAACCGCTTGACGCCGAGCCGCTGCGCGGCGGAGTCACGACCGTTGCGCGAGCTAGACGCGCCCTTCTTGTGTGCCATGAAGTCAAATCCTCTACTTGATCCCGGTGACCTTGAGCACGGTCAACGGCTGACGGTGACCCTGCCGCTTGTGGTAGCCGGTCTTGTTCTTGAACTTGTGGATGCGAATCTTCGGACCCTTGGTGTGCTCGAGGATCTCCCCGGTCACTGCCACCTTGGCCAGCTTGTCTGCGTCAGTAGTGACGGTGGCACCGTCCACGACCAGAGCGACGGGCAGCTGCACCGAGGAGCCGGGCTCCGATTCGATCTTCTCGACCTTCAACACGTCACCGACGGCAACCTTGTACTGCTTGCCACCGGTCTTGACGATTGCGTACGTCGCCATCGTTGCGCTACCTCTGCTCTGCTCTTCGGACGCGCGCAACCAGGTCGGCTGGCGCATCTGGATCGTGGGTGGGCCCGCTCAGTTCTTCCGCTAGCCCGCATGCCGCGGGCCGGAAGCCTCGTGACAACTGCTCAAGGCTACGTGACCAGCGGGCAAAGGGTCAAACCGGCACCCCCCTGTTCGGCGATGCCGGAACCCCAATCGCACTCGCGCCGGGAGTGATCGGAAGTACACTCGCCTCACTGAGCCTGGACCACCGCAGATAACCGTACAGATCGGCGGGCGATCCTCGACGTGCGGAGGTACGGCGGTGCGAACGATTCGGTGCTTCCTTTCTGCCAGCGTGGCGATCCTGCTACCGGCGCTCGGCGTAATCGCCGCCCCGCCATCGGCGGCCGAATGCGTCAACGCCAACGGAACCACCCTGTGCGCGCAAGGTGATGTCCGCGGAGGCGGGAGTACTACGTCCTCGACGCCGTATGTCCCGTACCCCTGCGAGAACGACTGGTACTGCGACAACTGGGGAATGGACGTCATCCTCGGATCTAGTCACGACTCGCCGCCACCACCCACCATCAACCCGTCGCCACCGCCCGATTTCGGGCGTCCGGGTCGTCCAGGTGGCGGAGGCGGCATCGGTGGGCCACGCTGATCAATACCGTTCCAGCAGTGATCAATTCGAGTACAGAGGAGTGATGATGACAGCTTGGGCCACTCGCGGAATGGCCGGTGGACTGCTCGGTGTCGCCGCCGCGCTGGTACTGAACGGAGCCGTCACGGCCGCCGCCGATCCCCCGCCCAACTGCACGGCCGCGGATATGGCGGGTGTCGCGACAGGTGTCTCCGCCGCCACATCGACGTACCTGTTCACGCATCCGGAGGTGAACGACTTCTTTACGAGTCTCAAGGGCCAGCCCAAAGACCAGGTACGCGAGAAGGCCCGGCAGTACCTGGACGAGAATCCCCAGGTGAAGGCCGATCTACAGGAGATTCGCCGACCGCTTGGGGATTTCCGGGAACGCTGCAACTAGCAGCGGCCTAATGGTCGACCGGAGGCCCCGCGGCGCGCGCGGCCGACCGCCTCCGCCGGGGACGCGTGGGCGCCTTGGCGGGCGGTTCAGGGTCGGCGACCGGTGCTACGGGCTCGTCTGACTCTTCGGCGGCAACCTCGGGCACGTTTTCGGCCTCGAATTCCGGCGTGACATCACCGTCGGCGGGCTCGGGTTCACCATTTGGGATATCCGGAGTCTCCGCGCTCTGGACAGCCTCGACAATCTCGTCGACCTCATCGATCGCGTCGTTGTCCAGCACGTCCTCGGCCGCGTCGCCGTCTTCCCCATCTTCGTGGTGGCCATTGGCGGCCGCCATCGCCCTGAACATCGGGTGTTCACCCTGCGGGTGGGGTGGGGTGCGGACGACCACCACTTCGGGCTCATCCGCCTTGCCCTTGCGGGAACGCTTGGTACGGCGGCCGGTTTCGGCCTTCTTGGTTCCCCCGGCTGCCGCGCCCGCGTTATCGACGGGGTCGACATGCAGCACGATGCCCCGGCCCGCGCAATGGGCACAGGTCGACGAGAACGCCTCAATCAGGCCCGTGCCGAGCTTCTTGCGGGTCAGCTGCACCAGCCCCAGCGAGGTCACCTCGGATACCTGGTGGCGCGTGCGATCGCGTCCCAATGCCTCGGTGAGGCGCCGCAGCACCAGGTCCCGGTTGGATTCGAGCACCATGTCGATGAAGTCGATGACGACGATTCCGCCGACATCGCGCAGGCGCAACTGCCGGACGGTTTCCTCGGCGGCTTCCAGGTTGTTGCGGGTGACCGTCTCCTCCAGGTTGCCGCCGGCACCGGTGAACTTTCCGGTGTTGACGTCGACAACCGTCATGGCCTCGGTGCGATCGATGACCAGAGTGCCGCCGGAGGGCAGCCACACCTTGCGGTCAAGCGCCTTGGCCAACTGTTCGTCGATGCGATGTACCGCGAAGACGTCCGGACCGTCAGTCGGCTCATATCGATTGATGCGCGAAAGAAGATCGGGGGCAACGCTTTTCACATAATCGTCGATGGTGCCCCAGGCCACATCACCCTCGATGATGAGCGTGGAGAAGTCCTCGTTGAACAGGTCACGAACCACCTTGACCAGCACGTCGGGCTCCTCGTAGAGCGCCATGGCGGCCCCGGATGCCTTCGAGGTGAGTTCGGTGGAACGCTGCTCAATGTCCTGCCACTGCTCCTGCAGGCGCTGCACATCGGCACGAATGTCGTCTTCTCGCACACCTTCTGACGCGGTGCGAATGATGACACCGGCATCCGAGGGGACGATATCCCGCAGAATCTCTTTGAGACGCTGCCGCTCGGTGTCGGGGAGCTTGCGGCTGATTCCGGTCGACGACGCACCCGGCACGTACACCAGATAACGACCCGCCAGCGAGATCTGCGTGGTCAGTCGGGCACCCTTATGCCCCACCGGGTCCTTGCTGACCTGGACCAGGACGTAGTCGCCCGACTTGAGTGCCTGCTCGATCTTGCGGTTGGAGCCGCCAAGACCGGCAGCCTCCCAGTTGACCTCACCGGCATACAGCACACCGTTGCGACCACGACCGATGTCGACGAAGGCGGCCTCCATCGAAGGCAGCACGTTCTGCACGACACCGAGGTAGATGTTGCCCACCAGCGAGGCCGACGCGGCTGACGTCACGAAATGCTCGACGAGCACACCGTCCTCCAGGACGGCGATCTGCGTGTACCGGGCGCCCTCGTGCGGCGGTTCTGTACGGGTCTTGTCCCGAACCACCATCACCCGGTCGACGGCCTCACGCCGGGCCAAGAACTCCGCCTCGGTCAGGATCGGCGGGCGGCGCCGTCCGGCATCACGTCCGTCACGGCGGCGCTGACGCTTGGCCTCCAGACGGGTAGATCCGGAAATACCCTGAATCTCGTCGCCGCGCTCGGCGCGCTCAGCGCGTGGTTTGCGCTCGTGCACAACGGTGTTCGGCGGATCGTCATCCGAGGCGCTATCGCCGTCGTCACCAGTTCCGGCCTTGCGCCGGCGCCGGCGGCGCCGACGGCGGCTGGCACCCTCGGGCGTGTCGCCATCCTCAGCGTTCGACTCGTCACCCTCAGCGGCGGCGGAATCAGCGTCGGCGTCCTCGGCAGCATCCTCACCATCGGTGGCCTCGCCACCCTCGGTATCGGATTCCTCTGCATCGGCACCCGCCTGCTCGCCGCGACCGCGTCCGCGACCACGACGTCCCCGTCGCCTGCGACGCGCCGCGGGACGGTCACCGTCATCCTCGGCGTCTGAATCGTCCCCGTCGCCGGAGTCCTCATCGGGGTCCTCAGCGCTGTCCGTCACGACGGGCGCGGGGCGTTCCTGCGGCTCGGGAGCCTGTGGTGCCACGAAGAGCGGTCCGTAGTCATACGCGGTGGGTCCCGCGGCCGCGGGAGTCGGCACCGCGGCGGCCTCGATGATGGTCGGCTCCGCGACGAGGATGGGCCCGGTCGGCGGGGCGTCAGGGTCCTCGGCGACTACCTCGGCGGGCTCCTCGGCAACTACCGGCGCGGGGTCCTCACTCGCTGCCGGGGTGGCGGGCTCTGCCTCTCCGGCGAGCACTTCACGTACCTTCGCGGCGTCCTGCTTGTCGACATTCGAATGGGGGCTACGGGCGCGCCCATCCAGCTTGGACAGCGCGTCGAGTACGCGACGGGTGGAGGTCCCGAGGACACGCGCGAGGCTGTGCACCCGCAGCTTCTCGGGTAGTTCTCCCTGCTCAGCAGGGAGTTGCGGAGTGTCCGGCGCTAACGCGGCGGAGTCCCCTTCTGGAGTGCTGGTGTGTAGGTCTTCTGGTAGCTCATAGTCGGCCACTTATTCTCCTCAAGCCCCCGGGCGCGTCCTTCGGACGCGGCCACGCGAGGGCTTTCTCTCTATGTACCCGGGGATGTCCGGGTTTGTGGTGGTCTTGCTCCGAGCGATCCGTAGCTGCGATACCGCAGTTCCGAACCCACCCGGTGCCTGGCTGGAATGATGGCTTGACGTGCTGCAATGGTAATCGCGCTCGCCGTGTCGTCATTCGGGTTTCCGGCCGGCCCCTATTGGAGTCGAAGTGCCGTGGCCCACATTCAGTATCCCATACGAATCAGACGACGGGCACCAAGCCGTAAACCCGCGCGATCCGCAGGGCCGCAAAACCAAGCGAGTGTGCGGTTTACGTCGAGATTTCGTGGGAAATCGACGCGAACCGCACACTCGCGATGTCAGATCAGGTGGATTGGGTCAGAGGGCCGGGAACCAGAGCGCGATCTCGCGCACCGCCGATTCGGGCGAGTCGGATCCGTGCACCAGATTCTCCTGGGTTTCCAGGGCGAAATCACCGCGGATGCTGCCGGTCGCGGCCTTCTCGACGGGATCGGTGCCGCCGGCGAGCTGACGGAAGGCGGCGATAGCACGCGGCCCCTCCAGCACAGCCGCCACCACGGGCCCCGAGGTAATGAATTCCAACAGCGAGCCGAAGAACGGCTTCTCCTTGTGCTCGGCATAGTGCGCGCTTGCCAGCGACTCGTCGACATTCTTGAGCTCAAGGGCAGCCAGCGTCAGGCCCTTCCGCTCAATACGGTTCAGCACCTCACCGACAAGTCCCCGCCGCACACCATCGGGCTTGATCAAAACCAACGTCCGCTCAGTCACGGGCGACAGCCTACTGGTCGGTAGTACGCCCCTGCTGACCCGGCAGCTCACCGCGGCTCTGACGGTCACGGACCTGGTTGCGCATGTACCAGATCAGCAACCAGACACCGAGAAACAACAGCCCGACGAAGCCGATCGCGGCGTTCACCAAGAATCCCGCCACCAGGACCACCTGGAGTGCCAGATTGGCCCGGAGCGCCCACGACCGACCCTGCATGCCGGTGAGTAGGACCATCGCCACGGCGACCCCGATGAGGTACGTCAGCGATAACGGCGAGAGGCCGCCGCCCACCATCTTCACCACCGGGATGGCCAGCAGCACCACGATCGTCTCCAGGATCAGCGTGCCCGCCATCACCCCGCGAAAACCCCGCCAAGGATCTGGCGGAGCCGCACCGCCGGCGACATTCAGGTCCGCGCCGGGTTCGATTCCATCCTCCGGACTGCTCACTGCGGGTCCTTTCCGAACAGTGTCCGTGCGGCGCCCGCGGTGACAACCGATCCAGTGATCACGATGCCGGTACCCAAAAAGCCTTCCGCTCCGCCATCTTCGGCGGCCTCCTCCACCATTGCCGTGGCGGTTTCGATGGCGTCGAGCAAAGTGGGTGCGACGACGACACGGTCCTCGCCGAAGAACTCGAGGGCGATGGCCGCCAATGCGTCCGTCTCCAATGCGCGGGGCGAGCCGTTATGCGTCACCACGATCTCGTCGAATGCCGGCTCGAGCGCGGCGAGGATTCCGGCGACGTCCTTGTCCCCCATCACGCTGATGACACCGACCAGACGCCGGAAGTCGAACTCTGATTGCAGAGTGTCCGCTAACGCGGCGGCGCCATGGGGGTTGTGGGCGGCATCGAGGAAGACGGCGGGGGCGCTCCGGACGCGTTCCAGCCGCCCGGGAACGATCACCGACGCGAATCCCGCTCGTATCGCATCGATATCGAGCTGACGTTCGGCACCCGCACCAAAGAACGCCTCCACCGCGGCCAGCGCGACCGCCGCGTTATGGGCCTGATGCTCACCGTGCAGGGGCAGGAATATCTCCGGGTACACCCCGCCCAGCCCCTGCAGCTCGAGCACCTGGCCGCCGACCGCTACCTGACGGGACAGGACCGAGAACTCCGAACCTTCCCGTGCCACGGCCGCATCCGCTTCCACGGTTTGGCTCAGCAGCACCTCCATCGCCTCGGGGGCCTGCTGGGCGATGACGGCGACCGTATCGGGGCCTGCCTCACCGGTCATCTCATCAAGCTTGTGCCGCTTGATGATTCCGGCCTTTTCGTTGGCGATAGATGCGAGGTCCGGGCCCAGGAACTCCACATGATCGATACCTATCGGGGTGATCACGGCGACCGGAGCGTCGACGATGTTGGTGGCATCCCAACGCCCACCCAGCCCGACCTCCACCACGCCGATATCGACGGGTGCGTCCGCGAAGGCCACAAAGGCCATGGCGACCAGCACCTCGAACTTGCTCATCGCGGGCCCGCCCTGCTCCTGCGACCGCTTGTCCACCAACTCCACGAACGGTTCGATCTCGGAGTAGATCTCCACGTACTTCGCCGGCGAGATCGGTTGACCGTCAATGGCGATGCGCTCGACCGCCGACTGCAGGTGCGGGCTGGTAGTACGGCCGGTGCGCCGGTGCAGTGCCGTCAACAGCGCGTCGATCATCCGCGTCACCGAGGTCTTGCCGTTGGTACCGGCGACGTGGATGCACGGATACGCACGCTGGGGCGAACCCAGTAATTCCATCAACGCGATGATGCGGTCGGTCGACGGCTCGATCTTCGTTTCGGGCCAACGCTGGTCGAGCAGATACTCGATCTGCAACAGCGCCGCGATCTCGTCGGGCGACGGTTCCGGAAGCAATGACTCGCTCACGCCAGCCCCGCCAAACGGGCGGTGATCCGCTCGACCTCCTCGGTGGCCACCTGCTGGCGGGCACGAATCTTCTCGACCACAGCGTCAGGCGCCTTCGCCAGGAACGCGTCGTTGCCGAGTTTGCTTGTGGTGCCCTCGAGTTCCTTACGCGCGGCGGCGAGATCCTTCTCCAGCCGCCGGCGCTCCGCCTCAAGGTCGACGGTGCCTGAGGTGTCCACCTCGACGGTCACGGTGGCACCGGACAACCGCACCTCCACCGAGGCCGTCGGGCTGAAATCGTCCTCGGCGGGGGTCAGCCAGGCCAGCGATGTCACGGCGGCCAGCTGTCCCTCCAGGCCGGCCTCAGGGATACCCGCTAGACGGGCCGCGACCTTCTGCCGATCACCCAGACCCTGATCGCTGCGGAACCGCCGCACCTCGGTCACCAGCTTCTGCATATCGGCAATGCGCTGCACGGCAACGTCATAGGAGCCGTCCAGGGCAACACCGGAGCCTGTCGGCCAGGCCGCGATCACCACCGACTCCTGACCGGTGACCGTCTTCCACAGCACCTCGGTGACAAACGGGATCACCGGATGCAACAGCCGCAGCAGGGTGTCCAACACGGTCGCCAGCACAGTGCGGGTTCCCTCGGCGCGGTCGGTCATCTGAACCTTCGCCAACTCCAGGTACCAGTCGCAGAACTCGTCCCACGCGAAGTGATACAGCCCCTCGCAGGCAACGCTGAACTCGTAACGATCCAGCGCGGCATCCACCTCGGCCCGCACCTGCTCGAGGCGACCCAAGATCCAACGGTCGGCATCGGTGAGATCGTCGGCGGCGGGCAGCTCGCCCAGTACCGCTCCGTTGATCAGAGCGAATCGCGTGGCGTT
This sequence comes from Mycobacterium sp. D16R24, assembly GCF_002013385.1. Lineage (NCBI taxonomy): Bacteria > Bacillati > Actinomycetota > Actinomycetes > Mycobacteriales > Mycobacteriaceae > Mycobacterium > Mycobacterium sp. D16R24. The sequence continues at coordinate 151,573 of NZ_MAEV01000015.1, forward strand.
GAACAGCTTTGTGGTGAAGTTGCGCGAGGCGCGCGCGGCGTCCTCCCCGACGGACAGATCACCACCGGGGCTGGCACCCCGGGCCAGGGTGAAGCGCAGTGCGTCGGCGCCGAAACCTTCCACCCAATCCAGTGGATCGATGCCGTTGCCCTTGGACTTGCTCATCTTCTGACCGAATTGATCGCGGATCAGGCCGTGCAGGAAGACGTTCTCGAAGGGCACCTTGCCGCCGTGTAGCGCGGGATCGCCGGACACGAAGGTGCCGAACATCATCATCCGCGCCACCCAGAAGAACAGGATGTCGTATCCGGTGACGAGAACGCTTGTGGGATAGAACTTCTCCAGTTCCGGAGTGGCGTCGGGCCACCCCATCGTGGAGAACGGCCACAGCGCCGACGAGAACCAGGTGTCGAGCACATCGGGGTCCTGCTCATAACCCTCGGGCGCCGTCTCGTCCGGTCCCAGACACACGATCTCGCCGTTTGGACCGTGCCAGATGGGGATGCGGTGGCCCCACCACAGCTGACGAGAGATACACCAGTCGTGCATGTCGTCAACCCAGGCGAACCAGCGCGGCTCCAAGCTGGCCGGGTGAATCACGGTGTCACCGTTACGGACCGCATCGCCCGCGGCCTTGGCCAGTGGCTCGACCTTGACCCACCACTGCATCGAAAGCCGTGGCTCGATGGGCTCACCCGAGCGCTCGGAGTGTCCGACGCTGTGCAGGTAGGGGCGCTTCTCGGCGACAATGCGACCCTGCTCGGCCAGCGCCTCACGCACCTTCACCCGCGCCTCGAACCGATCCATTCCGTCGAATTGCGTTCCGCTGTCTGCGATCCTGCCGTGGGTGTCCATAATGGTGGGCATCGGCAGGTTATGCCGCAGCCCGATCTCGAAGTCATTCGGGTCGTGGGCGGGAGTGACCTTGACGGCTCCGGTGCCGAATTCGGGGTCGACATGCGTGTCCGCGACGACCGGTATCGATCGGTCCTGGAACGGATGCGCCAGTTCGGTGCCAACGAGGTGCCGGTAGCGCTCGTCATCGGGATGCACCGCGATGGCGGTGTCACCCAACATCGTTTCCAGACGAGTCGTCGCGACCACCAGGTGCGGCTGGTTGTCGTCGAGGGAGCCGTACCGGAAGGAGACCAGCTCGCCCTCGATCTCCTTGTGGTTCACCTCGATATCGGACAACGCCGTTTGCAGCTCGGGTGACCAGTTGACCAGCCGTTCGGCACGGTAGATCAGCCCGGCGTCGAACAGCTTCTTGAAAATGGTGCGCACCGCGCGGGACAGACCCTCGTCCATGGTGAAACGGTCGCGGCTCCAGTCGACACCGTCGCCGAGGCGACGCATCTGTGCGCCGATGGTGCCGCCGGACTCGCGTTTCCAGTCCCACACCTTGTCGATGAACAGCTCGCGACCGAAGTCCTCTTTGGTCTTGCCGTCGACGGCCAGCTGCTTTTCCACCACGCTCTGGGTGGCGATACCGGCATGATCCATACCAGGTAACCACAGCACCTCATAGCCCTGCATCCGTTTGCGGCGGGTCAGTGCGTCCATGAGGGTGTGGTCGAGCGCATGGCCCATGTGCAGGCTGCCGGTGACGTTCGGGGGCGGCAGCACAATCGAGTAGCCAGGCTTGTCACTGGCGGGATCGGCGGTGAAGTATCCGGCGTCCACCCAGCCCTGATAGAGGTCCGCCTCTACCGCTCCCGGGTCCCATGAAGTGGGCAGGGAGCTGGCGGCGTTCGTATCAGGGCTTTGGGTCACCCATCAGATTCTAGGGTTGCCGGTCCACGGCTTTTCACGCGCCGAGCGTGACGCCACCGCACGATTGGGGGCCGCGCGCCACACCGAGGGCATATCCGTCAGACAAGGCGGGCCCTGATGCGACAAAACCACCCGGTCCGTGAGGCGCCGGGTGGTTTTGTCTTCTGCTGTGTGGCTACTTCTTGCCGCCGAGCAGCCCGCCGAGGATGCTGCCGAGGGCGTCGCTGCCGCCCTTGCTGCCGAGCACGCTGCCCAGGATGCTGCCGAGCGGGTTGTTCCCGCCCGAGGCAGCCCCGCCGCCGACGGCGCTTCCGAGGATGTTGCCCAGGATGTCACCGATACCGCCCCCACTGGCCGCGGGCGCCTCTGCGGGCGCGGCCTGCGCGCCACCGCCGGTGAGCTTCTTGGCGACGAAGGCCAGAACGATCGGGGCAAGGATCGGCAGCAGCTGCTTGATCAGGTCGCTGCTCCCCGCGCCCGCCCCGGCCAGCTTCGCGGCGACATCGTCGGCGTTGTTGTCGCCGAACAGCGAAGCGACAACCGCGTTGCCTGCGTTCTGATCGACATCCTCGACGTTCACTCCGCCGTCGAGAAGGGTGCTCGGGGCGCTGCTGACATTGGCCTGCAGATCAGCGGCCTTATCCGGGTCGTCGGCATTAGCCTGGAATCCGCCCACAAGCAGCGGCACCACGGACTTGATCGCCTTGTCGGCGGTCTCGCTGTCGACCCCAAGCTTCGCTGCGATCTGGTCGGTGGGAATCTCGTTGAACAGCTCGTCGAGTGTGGCCATGGGTCTCCTCCTAGATAACTGGGGTTTGGTAAACCTTAGCCAAGCAGATCAGCCCCGAGTGAACGAATGCCGAACATCACAACCTCAGACCCTTTACCCCTGTGGGGTCCACCCATAACGTCAAGCTATGAGCGGCCACATCGTCGTGGTTGGTGCCGGTATCGCCGGCCTGGCCACCGCAGTCGCGTTACAACAGTCAGGACGTGATGCCGTCGTTCTCGACGACCGGGACGGCACTTCCGCTGGCTACGCGATTACCTTGTGGCCCAATGCATTAGCGGCATGCGACGCTCTCGGTGTCGGCGACGATGTGCGTGACGCCAGCGCACGTGTGGAGGCCGGCATGGTGCGCTGGCACGACGGGCGAATACTGCGGGAACCGCCGAACGGACAACTCACCAAGGTAGTGGGCGAACCTGTCGCGGTCACCGAACGCAATCAACTCCTGGCGATTCTGGTCGCCCGGCTCGCACCGGGAACCGTGCGCTACGGCGCCCGAGTGAGCAACGTCCGAGATGGGCTGCACGGCACCTCCGTCGAGCTGTCCGACGGTGTGTCGCTCACCGCCGCCGCGGTCATCGGAGCGGACGGGATCGGATCGCTGGCCGCCCAGTATCTCAATGGACCGCTCTCGTTCCGATACTCCGGATATACCGCGTGGCGCGGGATATCCAACGTTGCGATTCCGGATGAGCTGGCCGGGGTCACCGTGGGACCGGGGATCGAATTCGGCCACCTGCCCATGTCTGGCGGCCGCACCTACTGGTTCGCCGGCGAGCGGTCCCACGAGGCACAACGCGCATCTGACGGCGAAATCGACTACTTGGCAAGGAAGTTCAGCGAGTGGGCGGAACCCATACCCGACCTGTTGAGCCAGAGCGACGAGTCATCGGTGCTCCGCGGCGATATCTACGACCGCGGACGTCTGCGCCGGATCACCGGCGGTCGGGTGGTACTGGTCGGTGACGCCGCGCATCCGATGCGGCCACACCTGGGCCAGGGCGGATGTCAGTCGCTCGAGGATGCCGCGGTACTGGGCGCCACGATATCCGAACGTTCCTCTCTGCCAAGCGCTTTCCGCGAGTACGCGCGCCGCCGAAAGCCCCGCACCCGGGTGGTGGTCCATCGAAGTCGCCAGATCGGGCACGCGACCTTTGCACGGCCTGCGGCGTTGGGCGGGCTGCTGGTACGCGCTTCGGGCCGACTACCGGCCTCGTTGTTCTGGCGGCAGCTCCGGGGCATTGCCGGATACGACGCGTGCGACATAGCGGTTCACCCCTAGGATCTCCTCGTGTCCCTTCCCGGGCCGGAGCCCGCGCCCAGCGCCAGTCTCAAGGACTTCTGCGTCGACGCGATACTGCCGGTGCCCGTGGCCAAGTTCTGGGCCTCGGCCATCGGCGGCGAGATCGATATCGACGAGGCCGGCGAGGCCCTGATCCGGCGCGGCAAGGATGTCGACATCTGGGTCAATCGCGTCCCGGAGGCCAAGTCCGTCAAGAACCGTGTGCACTTCGACCTCTATGCGCGTACCCCAGAGGACCTCACCGCGCTGGGCGCGACGGTACTGACAGCCGAACCTGATTGGGTCGTGATGGCCGACGTCGAGGGCAACGAGTTTTGCGCGTTCCTCGATCCCCATCTCGAAAGCGACACGCCCGCAAGCCTCTTCGCAGTGTGCACCGATAGCGATAGACCGGTGGAAATCGCCCGGTGGTGGCAGGGTCTCGTCGGCGGCACACTTACTCGCGGCCCCGACGGCACCCTGCGGTGGCTGCGCGATGGCGCCGGATGGGGTGACCTGATCTGGAAATTCGTCCGGGTTGGCGACGAGCGCGTGGTGAAGAACCGCTGGCACTGGGATGTGCGCGCCGACGCCGCCGAATTGGTACACGACGGTGCCCGCGCACTCCGCGGCCCCGATACCGATATCCGCTGGACCGTGCTGACCGACCCAGACGGAAACGAGTTCTGCGCCTTCGGCTAGGCCGCGTGCCCGCCTTCGGCGACACGCGCTTGACGGGGTGTCGCCAGGGCCGCCGCGATGGCCGTCGTCAGGGGAACCGAGAGCACCAGTGCGATACCGCCCACCGCGGACCGGGCGATCTCGATCGCCACACCTTCGCTTGTCAGCACGTCACCGAGGGAGCGGTTGGCGACGCTGAACAGCAGCATGAGCGGTAGCGAGTTCCCCGCGTACGCCAGCACGAGCGTGTAGACCGTGCTGGCGATGTGATCGCGCCCTACCCGCATGGCGCCCAGGAACACGTCCTTACGCGTGGAGCCATCGCCCAGCTCTGCCAGTTCGAACACCGTTGACGCCTGCGTGACGGTCACATCGTTGAGAACACCGAGCGATCCGATGATGAACCCGGCCAGCAGCAGCCCGGATATCGACACTCCCCCCATGTACGCGGCGACTTCATTGTTCTGCTCGTCGGACAGGCCCGTCAGGTGCGTCACCTCGATGACCGCCCAGGACAGTCCCGCGGCGAAAAGCATCGCCGTGAGCGTGCCCAGCAGCGCCGCGCTGGTGCGCATGCTGACCCCGTGGGCAAGGTAGATGACGACGAACAGGATCGTGGCCGACGCGATCAGTGCCAGCGGTAGCGCGGGGCCGCCGTCGCGTAGTGCCGGAAGCAGGAAGACCGCCAGCACCAGGAAGGCCACCAAAATACCCACTAGTGCACGCAATCCACGCCAGCGCGCCACCAGACAGATGACTATCGCGAACGCCGCGGCGACCGCGACCAACGGCCAGGTGCGTTCGTAGTCGTAGAAGCTGTAGGTGGTGGCGCCCTGCGTATCGACCTGTCTGGTGATCCGGATGTGTTCTCCGGCAGCGAGAGTCGGTTGCCCGCCACCGGAAGTGAACTCCAGCTGAGTCTTGGCCCCCGAGTTGGGGCCGGAGGTAATGGCGATGAGGTCAAGCGCACAGGACGATTCGGGGGTCTGCCCCGCCGCGGGATCGGCGGTGAGCACCTGCCCGGTCGACGGGCTGCCGCATTCGCCGAGGCGCGTCGACAGCACCGTGCCCGACTCCGTGGTTACCGCGCCACCGTGGGCGTTTTGGTACGGCAGCGGAATGTCCGCGGTGCGGTGCTCGGGCCACAACGTCACCAGCCCGATAAGGACAGCGACCCCCATCGCGGCGAGCAGACCCACCACGATCCGGGCGGCGTTGGATCCAAGAGGTGCCGGACCCGTCGGCATCGCGTGGGAATGACTATGAGAATGCGACACGCCTGTCAGGGTAGAGGTGGCAAGGCGTTCAGATCCGCCTCTGTGTTCACGTTCACGACCCATGTCGGGTCGGATATCGAAATTCGTTGCGCACCAACGCGCTCAATCAGTGCGCCGATCCGACGTTCCCCCGCTGAGGTCAACTCATCAATGGCTTCGCATAGGCCTACGTCATAGAGTGCGGCCAGGTAGTGATCCCGGCCGGCGACGTTGGCCAAGACGATGCGGCCGCTGCTGGTCGCGAGTTCCTCGATAAGTGCCGCACAGGCCAGGGGCATGTCGACGGCGCAGACGAAGGCTCTGCCAGCCCCCCGGTCCCCGGCGGCCCGTAGCCCCTGCCCCAGCGCCACCAGTGGCCCCTGGCCGGGTTCACGGTCATCCACGATGACCGCCTGCAGATCCCCGATGTCCTGCCCGGGCGCGCGCACCACGATCACCGGTGCGCACCGTGAGCTCGCCGTCCGCACCATGCGTTGGACCAATGTCTGCCCGCCCCAGCGGATGGCCGCCTTATCGCGCCCCATGCGGCGCGACGCACCGCCGGTGAGCACGACTGCCGCGAGTTGGTCCATGAAAGAAAGGTACGCACAGAAACCACACAAGCCACCAAGGGGAACGTCATCGCCCCTGGTGGCTTGTCTGAGGTAGAGCCGTGGTTCTCGGGTCTAGCCGCGCCGTCCGCAGACGGGCCATGCGCCGATACCCTGCCGGGCCAGCACGTTCTCGGCGATCCGGATCTGCTCCTCGCGCGAGGCAAGGTGCGGGGAGCCGGAGCCGCCGTTGGAGCGCCAGGTGCCCATGTTGAACTGCAGACCGCCGTAATAGCCGTTTCCGGTGTTGATTCCCCAGTTGCCACCGGACTCGCAGTTCGCGATGGCATCCCAGTTGACCGGATCCGCACTCGCTGTTCCAGCCAGCGCCATCGGAGCCGCGACAAGCGCGCCGGTGATGGCTGCTGCGGTAAGCGTTTTGCGGATGTAATTCATGTCGTTCCTCTCGCCGGGCACGCACCGAACACCACCCGCTTGCGGATACCGCGGCGGGTTCAGGCACACCTCCAGGCGAGGTGGACATCGTCGTCGGATCGCGCCGTCTCGGTCGGGCGCGACAAGGGAGGCGGCTGCCGCCTCACCGGCTTGTGGTGGCCGGCGGCCAGACCGCCTCGCAGCGTTCCTGGCCCCATTTGCACACAGGGTTCACGGTTCGGAGTTTTGCTCCGATTTGTTGACGTGTCGGACCGTACGGAACCACTCAGCGAAAGTCATCTCGCGACACGCACATTCCAAACCAATAACGAAACGATTACAGAGCTAATCTTCAGCGACTAACCCCAGGTCACTTAGGAAATTCTCAGGTTCTCTTAAAGTTGGCCCTACCTGTGATAAGTGAGTTAGATCACGCTGAATTTGTGAGCCCGGCCACGATTGCGGCAAATCACTCAAGTAACAATAGGAACTTCAATAACGCACGGCGCGGCGAATTGACAAGTTCACTCTATTAACTCTGACATCAGACGCAACACTATTTGCCAATTATCAGTCGCGACACATTATTGACGGAGAAACAATGTGACCATTCCGCGTCGCCTTAAGCATTTCGAGCGAAAAAAGTTGGTACACAGACCGATTCGCCGATCACACACGGAAAGGGCAGCGCGCGAGCGCCGTACGCGATACAAGGGGCGCACCGATGACGTTTTCCGGTTGCCGCACAGAACTTATTTGCGGTAGAAGGCTCTTCAGAACTTCGGTCAGCAGCGCAGTGCGACTACCGCGATCTTGCGTGAGGTCACCGGGACGGTAGTCGGATAGTTCTGCGCATCGCGCCCCGCACCCACATCCGTCACCGGGGACTGCTTTTCCACCGAGGTGACCGTGCACTTGCTCATGTCGCCACCCCCGCTCTTGGTGATGATCACCCGATACCCATTGGCCTTGAGCTCGTTGATGACATCGTTGGCGTTGTCGGCCCCCGGGGCAGCCGCAGCCGTATCTGCACCACCCAACGAGACACCGATCATCGCCACAACTGTTGCTACCGCAATCAGCGACTGCCTCACGGCCTTCTCACCTCGTATCTAGGGCATGAAGGTTGTGTCCCGCACCGGCTGTGGCCCGGAAGCATCAACGTCCCTGCATCCTACGAGAGCGACCGCACATCGCGCGCGAGGAGACGCCGAAGCGTCCGAATACCCGGCTCGGCCTAGCTGACGGTCCAGGTGTCCCGGCCGGTCAGCAGCGCCTGTAACGCTGCGGTGTCACTCGGCTTAGCGGCCGCGGCAGCGGTCAACTGCTCACGGGCCAGATCGTCATAGGTCGCACGCTGCACGCTGCGGAACACGCCCATCACGGTGTGCTCAAGGTCCTGCTCGGACAACCGCGACAGCGCGAAGGCGTAAGCGGGATCATCCGTATGCGCGTCGTGCACCACGATGTCCTCTGCCTTCACATCCACGGTCTTGGCCACTTCAAGACCGAAACCCGAACGGACGACGCAGAGTTCGCCCTCGGCGCCGAAGGTGATCGGCTGGCCGTGGCTCACGTTGATGACGCGCTGCTCGGCGCCTTCCTTGCGCAATAGGTCGAAAGACCCGTCGTTGAAGATCGGGCAGTCCTGCAAGATCTCCACGAGTGCCGAACCGCGGTGGGCGGCTGCGGCGCGCAGCACCTCCGAGAGGCCTTTCTTGTCCGAGTCCAGGGCTCGCCCAACGAACGTGGCCTCGGCACCCAGCGCCAGAGACACTGGGTTGAACGGGTAGTCCAGCGACCCCATCGGGGTCGACTTAGTGACCTTGCCGGTCTCGGAGGTCGGCGAGTACTGCCCCTTGGTGAGGCCGTAGATCCGGTTGTTGAACAACAGGATTGTCAGGTTCACGTTGCGGCGCAGGGTGTGGATCAGGTGGTTACCACCGATGGAGAGGGCGTCACCGTCACCGGTCACCACCCACACCGAAAGGTCCTCGCGAGCTAGCGCCAGGCCGGTCGCGATGGCCGGTGCGCGCCCATGGATCGAGTGCATGCCGTAGGTGTCCAGGTAGTACGGGAACCGGCTGGAGCAGCCGATACCACTGATGAACACGATGTTCTCACGCTTGAGGCCAAGCTCGGGCAGGAAGCCGCGGATGGTGTTGAGGATGACGTAGTCACCGCAACCCGGGCACCAGCGCACCTCTTGATCGGAGGTGAAGTCCTTCGACTTCTGCTCCACATCGGTGGTCGGTACCAGAGCATTGGCAGTCAGGCCAAGCTCCAAACCGTTGAGGCTGCCAGTTCCATTGAGTACGTCGGTCATGCTCGATCCCCTACGGCCACCGCGGATTCACGCGCGAGAATAGCCTTCTGACTTTCCATTTCGGCGAGCGACCCATCCAGGGCCGCATCGATGATTTCTTCCACCTCATCGGCGAGGAAGGCCATGCCCTGCACCTTCGTCACCGACTGCACATCCACCAGGAACTTGCCGCGCAGCAGCAGCGACAGCTGTCCGAGGTTCATCTCCGGCGCAACGACCTTCGGGTACTTGCGCAACACCTCACCCAGGTTCGTCGGGAACGGGTTGAGATGGCGCAGGTGGGCGTGAGCCACCTTGAGTCCCTTACGGCGGGCGCGACGGCATGCCTCACCGATGGGGCCGTAGGAGCTGCCCCACCCGATCATCAGCAGTTGCGCATCACCGGTCGGATCGTCGACCTCCAAGTCCGGCACGGTGATTCCATCGATCTTGAGCTGGCGCAACCGCACCATGAGGTCGTGGTTGGCCGGGTCGTAGGAGATGTTGCCCGAACCATTGGCCTTCTCCAGACCACCGATGCGGTGCTCCAAACCGGGGGTACCCGGAACGGCGAACTGACGGGCCAGCGTCTCCGGATCGCGGTTATACGGCGCGAAGTCCTGATCGGGTGTGGCGAAGGTGTGCTCGATCGCCGGGTAGCTCGCGATATCCGGGATGGCCCACGGCTCAGAACCGTTGGCGATCGCGCCATCGGACAGAATCATCACCGGGGTCCGGTAGGTGAGCGCGATGCGCACCGCCTCGACGGCGATATCGAAGCAGTCCGAGGGCGAACGCGGGGCCAGCACCGCGATGGGTGACTCGCCGTTGCGGCCGTACAGGGCCTGCAGCAGGTCCGCCTGCTCGGTCTTGGTCGGCAGACCTGTCGACGGTCCGCCGCGCTGCACGTCGATCACCAGCAGCGGCAGTTCCGTCATCACCGCAAGCCCCACCGCCTCGCTCTTGAGCGCCACACCGGGGCCGGAGGTGCTGGTGACACCCAGCGCGCCGCCAAACGAGGCGCCCAGGGCCGCACCAATTCCCGCGATTTCGTCCTCGGCCTGGAAGGTCAGCACACCGAAGTTCTTGAGCTTGCTCAGCTCATGCAGGATGTCGGATGCCGGGGTGATCGGGTAGGTGCCCAGCACCACCTGAGTATTTGCAAGCTGGCCCGCGGCGACAACGCCATAGGCCAACGCCGTGTTACCCGAGACCTGACGGTACTCACCGGCAGGAAGCGATGCCTTGGCCACCTCGTAGGTGGTTCCGAAGGCCTCGGTGGTTTCGCCGTAGTTCCAGCCCGCCCGGAACGCCAGGATGTTGGCCTCGGCCACATCGGGCTTCTTCGCGAACTTCTCACGCAGGAACTGCTCGGTGCCCTCGAGCGGACGGTGGTACATCCAGGACAACAGCCCCAACGCGAACATGTTCTTGGTGCGCGCGCCGTCTTTCTTCGAGACCCCGGCGGGCTCGACAGCGCCCAGCGCCAACGTGGTCATCGGAACCTGATAGACCACGTAGTCCGACATGTCGTCGTGCTCCAGCGGATCGGACTGGTAGCCCACCTTGGCCAGATTGCGCTTGGTGAACTCGTCCGAGTTGGCGATCACCATGCCACCGCGCGGCAGATCGCCGATATTGGCCTTGAATGCGGCCGGGTTCATCGCCACCAGCACATCGGGCCGGTCGCCCGCGGTGAGGATGTCGTAGTCGGCAATCTGGATCTGGAAGGACGAAACACCGGGGAGCGTGCCCTGAGGGGCCCGGATCTCGGCGGGGTAGTTCGGCTGGGTTGCGAGGTCATTGCCGAAGACGGCAGCCTCGGAAGTGAATCGGTCTCCGGTGAGCTGCATACCGTCGCCAGAATCTCCAGCAAACCGGATGACGACCTTTTCCAGCTTCTCCGATACGGCTCCGTCGCCCACCGGTGACCTACCTTTCACGACGAACTCTGGCGGTGACGGTACGTACGCCACCATTCAGCAGAGTTTTCTGTCACTCTCGGTACCGATTATTGCACTTTCACACCGCTGACCTTGACGAGGGCATACCCGCGGGCGTGAAACTTGACACGTGTCGAGTCGCCACCTGCGGCCTGGCCTGTGCCGTTACCTCACTACCCGCCAGTAGACGTGAGGCAAATCACAAGGATGGGCCAAGCATCTGCTTGGTTGCCTCTCTAAGCCGCCACCCCAGGACCAGCATTCGGGGGTTGTGGCACCCAGACGCCCCCCACAGGGCCAGAATGAGAACTATGACCGGACACCGGATACCGACGGTTGTTCAACGCACAGAACACGAACCGGGCGAGAACGGCGAACCCCACATTGACGTCACCGGAGCCAAGGACGTTGCCGCGGGGATGACCGCTGTCGGCGTTTCCCTGCAACGCGGTTTCGAGCAAATGGGGCCATTGCGCACCGCCGCGACGCTGGCCAAGCTGAATCAACGCCACGGTTTTGACTGCCCAGGTTGCGCATGGCCCGAAACCCCGGGTCACCGCAAACTTGCTGAGTTCTGCGAGAACGGGGCCAAAGCGGTTGCGGAAGAGGCGACTAAGCGCACAGTCACCCCGGCATTTTTTGCCCAGCACTCCGTGGAGGAACTCCGCGAGCTGCCCGAATACTGGCTCAGCCAGCAAGGTCGGCTGACCCACCCGATGGTGCTGCGCCCGGGCGAATCGCACTACCGGCCGATTGATTGGGACGACGCGTACGAGCTCATCGCCAACGAGATCAAGGCCACCACCGACCCGGATCGCCTAGTTTTCTACACTTCGGGGCGCACCAGCAACGAGGCCGCATTCTGCTACCAGCTACTGGTCCGCAGCCTGGGCACCAACAACTTGCCCGACTGTTCCAACATGTGCCACGAGTCGTCGGGCACCGCGCTGACGGACTCCATCGGCATCGGTAAGGGCTCGGTATCGGTGCCCGATATCGAGCACGCCGACGTCATTCTCATCGCCGGCCAGAATCCCGGTACCAACCATCCCCGCATGCTTTCGGTGTTGGAGAAGGCTAAAGCCAACGGCGCCAAGATCATTGCCGTCAACCCACTCCCCGAGGCCGGGCTGCTCCGATTCAAGGACCCGCAGAAGGTCAACGGCGTGATCGGCCACGGCGTGGCGATCGCCGACGAGTTCGTGCAGATTCGGCTCGGTGGCGATATGGCGCTCTTCGCAGGGCTGGGCCGGCTGCTACTGGAGGCCGAAGACGCCAACCCCGGGAGCATCGTCGACCGGCAGTTCATCGATGAGCATTGCGCGGGCTACGAGGAATGGGCCGCGCGGACGCGGACGGTCGACTGGGAAACCGTCACGCGGGCAACGGGTATCGACATGGCCCAGTTGAAGACGGTTGCCACACTCTTAGCCGAATCGAAGCGCACCATCTTCTGCTGGGCCATGGGCCTCACCCAGCATCGGCACGCGGTTGCCACCATCGGCGAAGCGACGAATCTGCTGCTGATGCGCGGCATGATCGGCAAGCCCGGTGCGGGAGTGTGCCCTGTGCGCGGTCACTCAAACGTCCAGGGCGACCGCACCATGGGCATCTGGGAAAAGATGCCCGAAACCTTCCTGGCCGCACTGGATTCCGAGTTCGGAATCACCACCCCCCGCAAGCACGGATTCGACACGGTTGACGCGATCCGGGCCATGCGGGACGGCAAGGTCTCGGTGTTCATCGGCATGGGCGGCAACTTCGCGTCGGCCACCCCCGACACTGCCGTCACCGAGGCCGCACTACGCAATTGCGCACTGACCGTTCAGATCTCCACCAAACTTAACCGCAGTCACCTCGTGAATGGACGCACTGCAATCATCCTGCCCACCCTCGGACGCACCGACAGGGACATCCAAGAATCCGGTAAACAGCTTGTTTCCGTGGAGGATTCGATGTCCATGGTGCATCTGTCGCGCGGCAGCCTGCATCCACCGAGCACGGTGCTGCGCAGCGAGGTCGCCATCGTCTGCCAACTGGCTGGCGCCATCCTGGGGCCCCGGCACCCCGTGCCGTGGGGGCGGTTTATCGACGACTACGACACCATCCGCGATGCCATCTCACGGGTGGTGCCCGGATGCGCCGATTACAACACCAAGGTCCGCCAGCCGGATGGGTTCGCGCTGCCGCACCCGCCTCGCGACGAGCGCCAGTTCCCAACCAACACAGGTAAGGCCAACTTCTCGGTGGCACCGTTGGAGTGGGTGCCGGTGCCCCCGGGGCGGTTGGTGCTGCAGACACTGCGCAGCCATGACCAGTACAACACCACCATCTACGGCCTGGACGACCGTTACCGAGGCGTCAAGGGCGGCCGCCGGGTGGTTTTCGTCAACCCGGAAGATCTTGCGGCATTCGGGTTGACCGAGGGCGCGCGGGTTGATCTGGTATCTGAGTACCCGGGCGCTAACGGGGGGCTTGAAGAGCGCCGAGCCGAGGACTTTCTCCTGGTGCCGTACTCCACCCCGCGAGGCAACGCCGCCGCCTACTATCCGGAGACCAATCCGCTTGTGCCCCTTGACCATGTCGCCGAAAGATCCAACACCCCGGTGTCGAAGGCGATCGTGATTCGATTGGTGGCCCGTGGGTAGGGTCACCGACAACCGCAAGATCCGGCGTATCGAGGGTGTCGGACGAGGCGATCGCAGCGAGACGCTCGTCGTCGAGGAACCCCTGGAAATTCGGGTGAATGGGCGCGCGGTGGCCGTCACCATGCGCACCCCCGGATCGGATGTCGAACTCACCCAAGGGTTCCTGCTCACCGAGGGTGTCATCTCCAGCCGCGATGACCTGCTGACCGTGCGCTACTGCCAGGGCAACGGACCCGGCGGCCTGAACACCTACAACGTGCTGGATGTCACCCTGGCACCCGGGGTTCCCGCACCCGACCCGGCGGTGACGAGGAACTTCTACACCACCTCCTCCTGCGGCGTCTGCGGTAAGGGCTCACTGGAGGCGGTGCGCACCATCAGCCGCTTCTCCCCCGGCGACGACCCCTCCACCATCGACTCGCACACCCTGGTGGGCCTGCCCGACAAACTTCGTTCAGCACAAAAGGTTTTCGCCACGACCGGTGGGCTTCATGCCGCCGCACTGTTCACCGTGGACGGAACCGTGCTGGCGGTGCGCGAAGACATCGGCCGGCATAACGCGGTGGACAAGGTGATCGGGTGGGCTCTCGAGAGCGGCCGTGTGCCTCTCACCGCGACCGTGCTGCTGGTCAGTGGGCGGGCCTCCTTCGAGCTGGCTCAGAAGGCAACCATGGCAGGTATTCCCATCCTGGCCGCGGTGTCGGCGCCGTCCTCGTTGGCCGTGGACCTGGCAGCGCAGTCGGGAATGACGCTCGTCGCCTTCCTGCGCGAAGACAGCATGAACGTCTACACCCGGATGGATCGAGTCATCTAACCCTCCGGCACCTCAACAGCGATCTCCCTGCCCAGGGAGTAACCCACCGCCATCGGCAAGTCGTCGCCACTCCAGAACGATCCCGGGTCGAAGTAGTTCGAGCGCTTCTCGGTGACGAGCAACCCCATCTCCTCGAGCGTGATCGCCACCGCCTCGGCGCAGAACGCTGTCTCCAACCCGGCCTGCCGTTGCTTTGTGATGTCCCTCTCGGCCACCTCGCGAACCTTCTTATGCACAAAGGGCAGTCCGCGGGTGAGGTCGCTGACCGTGGGAAGCCGTCCCCGCATCCAGCGACCGGTCAGTCGTGCGGTGGCCGGAAACGGCGTCCCGTCCATCCTGGCCACCACGCGTAGTGCGGCGTTCTCCTGCTCACGGGTTACCCGCGGGCTCAGCTGCCGCAGCCAGCACCGTTGTCCATACACGTGTGCCCATCGCTCGATCGCCGCGCGCGCATCGTGCAGTTGCACTCCCCGGTGGTTATCGCCAGTCCATACGTCGGTGAGTTTGTTGCCCAGTTCGGCATGCCACATGAGCGGCGGCAGATCGTCGATCGCCACCGTCATGCCGACGTGGTTGACCGGGCTGTTCGACAACGTCTGGATGAGTCGATCGGGGCCCGAACGTCCGCGGAACACCCAGATGTCACCGGTGCGCGTCGCATCGAGTGCCTCATCGATCGACACGGCCCGACCATCATCACGCAAGCGGCTCATCCCCGCACCGTAACCTGGAGCGATGGCCAACATGTGGAAGTGGCTCGGGCTCGCCGGGGCCGTCGGGGTGGCAGCAGGGGGCGTGCTGGTCGTGCGCGATCAACGCAAACGCGAGGCGTACACGGTGGATGAGATCCGCGACCGGCTGCATCAGCGACTCGGCGACGCGGAGCGCCGCGACTAGCGAGCTCTTACTGGGAGCGCCAGTTCTGCAGGCCTACAAAGGCCATCGTCAGCGCGCTGGTGGCGTTCTCGACCACGTCGTCGGTCTCGGCGTCGGGCTGCACCAACTCGGCGACCGCGTTGGCGGCGATCGACAAAATCAGGTTGGCCGCCGTCGTGAGGTCGGCGGAATCCCACAGGCGCATCTGGTCGCGGCGCGCCAGATCAATCGCCAGCTCCCCCGCGAGCAGCCGCATCTCGATGTTCACCGCCCGCCGCACCTCGGTGGGTGCGGTGTACCGCTCGGTGACAACAAACCGCAGCTGATCGGGGTTTTCCTGCACCTGCTCGGCAAGGATCCGCATGGCCTCCGCCAATGACGCCGGTTCACGTCGCCGGATTTCCCGCGCGATACCCCGCGCTATGCGCATCCCTTCCTCGGCCAACGCGACGCCCAGGTCATCCAGCGACGAGAAGTGGCGATAGAAGGCCGTCGGCGAGATCCCCGCTCTACGGGCCACATCGCGCAGGCTGAGCCCTGAGAAGGCCTGGGTTCGTGAAAGTTCGAGAGCCGCCTCAATCAGCGAGGTGCGGGTGCGCAGTTTCTGCTCACCCCGAACCGATTCGCGCCGCGTGGAGACACCCGAATGCGGTCCCCGCTCACGACGACTGGTCATAGCGGTCACTGTATCGCTGTGATGACCGACACGGTGATTACGGCTTGACTGAGAGGGGGCATATTGGTTCACACTTTCAGTGTACATTCGTTAACCTAACGGAGGGAGTTCGAATGACATTTCTAACCAAAGCCACCCGACGCATCCTGACCCCCGAGTCATCCCTGGGCCGGCTGCTGACAGCCGCACTCACCCCGCACGCGGTCGACCGGTATCTCGAGCTCGTCGACCCGATGATCACCTGGGAAGAGGCTCGCGCCCGTGTCGTTCGCGTGCAGCGCCGCACCACCCGATCGGTGACCTTGACACTACGCACAACCCGCCAGTTCAAGGGCTTTCGAGCAGGTCAGTTCGTCCAGCTGGGGGTCGTGATCGACGGCGTTCGTCATGTCCGGTGCTTCTCGCCGTCCTGTGCCGACGACGCCCGCGGCATCATCGAGCTGACCATCGCCCGACGGCCCGACGGCCTGGTCTCGAACCATCTGTACAAGCACGCCGCAGTCGGCGATGTGTACAGCATCACCCCGGCCACGGGCAGCTTCACCCTGCCCGAGCCGCGCCCGGCGCAGACGCTGCTCATCGCGGGCGGTAGTGGGATTACACCTGTGCTCTCAATGGCACGAAGCCTTGTCGGCAATGGGTATCCGGGCACCCTCGCGGTCCTCTACTACGCCCCACATGCCGACGAGAACCCGTATGCGCGCGAGCTGTCCGAGCTGGGCGAGCTGCCCTCGGTCACGGTCCACATGGAGTACACACGTGAAGGCGGCGAATACTTCAGCGCAGAGAAGCTACAGGCAGTCGCTCCGTGGCACGCCGATGGCCAGACTTTCCTGTGTGGCCCGCCTTCCCTGCACGAAGCGGTGGGCGCGCTGTACGCCGAGCGTGGAATCTCCGATCGCCTGCACACCGAGGAGTTCACTCTCACCACGTCGGGCACCACCGGAGAGGCCGGGGGCGTGCTGCGATTCGCCACCTCCGACATCACCGCCGAAAACGACGGCCGATCCATCCTCGAACAGGCCGAAGCGGCCGGTCTTCAGCCCGAGTTCGGCTGCCGGATGGGTATCTGCTTCTCCTGCTCGGCGGTGAAGACATCCGGATGCACCCGGAACCTGCGCACCGGCGACGAGAACGACGACCCCGACCAGCACATCCAGCTCTGCATCACCGCCCCCGTCGGCGACGTCTCGATCAACCTCTAATAGACCTCAAGGAGAGCAGCCAGATGCCAAGCAACGAAATCACCATCAACGCAGCAGATGTCGAGGCACTCGGCAAGGAGTTGGACGAACTGCGCTCCCGCGTGGTCGCCGATCTGGGCGACCGCGACCGCGAGTACATCTACTCCATCATCAAGACCCAGCGCGGCTGCGAGCTCGCCGGGCGCGGCCTGATGTACCTAGGGTTCATCCCGCCGGTCTGGCTCGCGGCGGTGGGCGCGTTGTCAGTGTCGAAGATCCTCGACAACATGGAGATCGGGCACAACGTCATGCACGGCCAGTACGACTGGATGCGCGAAAAGGGCCTCAATTCAAGGGAATTCGAGTGGGACACGGTGTGCCCCGCCGATCAGTGGCGACATTCGCACAACTACATGCACCACACCTTCACCAATGTCGTCGATATGGATCGCGATATCGGCTACGGCATCCTGCGGATGGCGCCCGAGCAGAAGTGGAACCCGTACTACCTGGGGAACATCGCCTGGGCAACGGCATTGATGCTGCTGTTCGAGTGGGGTGTCATGGTGCACGACCTGGAGGTCGAGAACATCCTCAAGGGCAAGCGCAAGTGGTACGACGTCAAGACACTCGTCAAGGGCATGTGGCGTAAGGCGGGAAAACAGGTCCTCAAGGACTACGTGGTTTACCCGGCGCTGACCGGCCCGCTGTTCCCGATCACCTTCCTCGGTAATGCATCCGCCAACCTGATACGCAATATCTGGACGTTCTCGATCATCTTCTGCGGGCACTTTCCGTCCGGCGTACAGACATTCAGCAAGGAGGAGACCGCGGACGAAACGCGCGGCGAGTGGTACGTCCGCCAGCTGCTCGGCTCCGCGAACATCGAGGGCAGCAGGCTGTTCCACATCATGAGCGGCAACCTGTCGCACCAGATCGAACACCACCTGTTCCCCGACCTACCCGCCAACCGCTACCCAGAGATCGCACCCGAGGTCCGGGAGCTGTGCCAGAAGTACGGACTGCCGTACAACTCCGGTGGCTTCTTCCAACAGATCTCCTCGACGTGGAAGAAGATCGCGCGCCTGTCCCTGCCCAACGGCTGGTTCGGTGGCGAGCCGGAACTCGTCGTGCGCATCGATCGAGAGAAGCGGCCCGAGGTCGTGGTGGTTGACGAGCGCGGCGAGCTGGTAGACGCGTAGGTTAGGTGTCGTGGTGAGCAAGTTCGAACGCAATAAGGACCTGGCCCAAGAGGTCGTGTCGTCGACCGCTGAGCACGTGGGTGAGATCGCCAAGATCATCACCAACGCGGTGGTGGATGTCACCCGACAGCTCGGCGAGATCGCCACGGACGCCTTCGAGATGCGTGAGGCGGCCCAGCGCGCTGAGCAGGACAGCGCTCGGTCCGTTGCGGACGCCGACGAGGATCCGGCTACACGCTGATTGGTCGACGACTGGGCGCCACGTTCTGCTCTGCGGAGAACGTGGCGCTCAGTCGGAGGCTTCTCGCCAGTCGGCGGCAGTGATGGTGAAGTAGACGTAATCCTCCAGCGCGCCGTTGATCTCCCGCTTCTGGCGGTGATGCTCGTGGGCACCGATCTTGGCGAGCGCACGCTGCGACCGCAGATTGTCCGCGGCCACATGGAACCACACCAGGTCGGCGTTGATGAACGCGTAATCCAGCATGAGCGTCTTGAGCTCAGCGTTCACCGTGCCGCCCCAGTATTCACGGGTGATGAACGTGTACCCGATCGCGACCTCGCGCTTGTCCGGATCCCACTCGTAAAACCGAGAAGAGCCGATCATCTCCCCGGTGGAATGATCGATGATGACAAGCGATTTCGCGGCGAGGGCCTCCACAAACCACTTCTCGAAGACCGGCCGCTGGTGACGGTCCGCGCTTGGGTGTTGCGCCCAAATGAGCCGATCGCTGGCAGCCCGGTACAGCGGCTCAAGGTCGTCGTCTTCCAACGGACGCAGGGTGAGCGTTGGCCCCTCTAGCGTCGGTTGGCTCATGAACTCGGTGGACATCACTACAAGCTTACGAGGGTTTACGAAATATGTTGCGCCAGGGTCGATTTACCCGAGCCATCGAGATCTGCGAGAGCGCAGGGACGTGCGGCCATCGCCATCAGCAGCGCCTCGGCGGGTCCGGTGACCTCGGGCCCGCTCCCCCGTGACCAGTCGAGGTCGGTAGCCACGAGCCGCACGCCACGGGCGCGCAGCGCGCCCCGTACCGGCGGTGCCCACCGCGCGAAATCCATGGCGACGCGCATCCGTTCCCCCGGAATCTCGCGCGGGATCCCCAGCGGGCGACGGATGTCCTGTTGATGGACGATGCCGTCCAATAGGGCAATCCGGCAGCCAAATCCCGATGTCAGAGAGCGCGGCGTCTCCGAGGCGCGGACCATCGCCAGCAGCTGCTCGGGGGTTGGGTTCGCGAGTTCGGTGAGGCGGTTGGCGTTGATGCGGTTCGGATTGAAGCCGCCCTTGACGACGCGGGGAAAGAACTCGATACCACTGAGATCCTCGTACCCGATCATGTGCGCCACCACGTCACGCACCCGCCATTTCGTACACAGGGATGGCGCATCCCACTGTTCCGGAGTAAGCCCGGCCAAGAGGTTGGCAAGATCGATACGTTCAGCCCGCGCCAAGGCTATGGCGCTCATCGCGACGAACTAGGCGCTCTTATCGCGCCGTTCGGCACGCGAGGGCTTGCGCGGCACGATCGTCGGCAGCACGTTGTCGATGACGGTCTCCCCAGTCACCACGACCTTGGCGACGTCGTCGCGGCTCGGAATGTCGTACATCACCGGCTGCAGCACTTCCTCCATGATGGCGCGCAGACCGCGGGCGCCTGTGCCACGGTGGATGGCCTGATCGGCGATGGCTTCCAGCGCATCCTGGCTGAATTCCAGCTCGACACCGTCCATGTCGAAGAGGCGGGTGTACTGCTTCACCAACGCGTTCTTCGGTTCGGACAGGATCGTAATCAGCGATTCCCGGTCCAAGTTGGTCACCGAGGCGACAATCGGCAGACGGCCGATGAACTCGGGGATGAGACCGAACTTGATCAGGTCCTCGGGCATGACCTCGGCGAAGTGGTCGGTGGTGTCGATATCGGCCTTCGACTTGACCTCGGCACCAAAGCCCAGGCCGCGCTTGCCGACACGATCCGACACGATCTTCTCCAGGCCCGCGAACGCACCGGCCACGATGAAGAGCACGTTGGTGGTGTCAATCTGGATGAACTCCTGGTGCGGGTGCTTGCGGCCGCCCTGCGGGGGCACCGAAGCCTGCGTGCCCTCCAGGATCTTCAGCAGCGCCTGCTGCACGCCCTCACCGGAGACGTCGCGGGTGATGGACGGGTTCTCGCTCTTGCGGGCGATCTTGTCGACCTCGTCGATGTAGATGATGCCGGTCTCGGCACGCTTCACGTCGTAGTCGGCCGCCTGAATCAGCTTGAGGAGAATGTTCTCCACATCCTCGCCGACGTAGCCGGCCTCGGTGAGGGCGGTGGCGTCGGCGATGGCGAACGGCACATTGAGCATCTTGGCCAGCGTCTGGGCCAGGTAGGTCTTGCCGCAGCCGGTAGGTCCGAGCATCAAGATATTGGATTTGGCCAGCTCAACGGTCTCACCGCGGGCATCGCGGGCCTTGTCTCCGGCCTGGATGCGCTTGTAGTGGTTGTAAACGGCGACGGCGAGGGTCTTCTTCGCGTTGTCCTGGCCGATGACGTAGTTCTCCAGGAACTCGCGGATCTCCACGGGTTTGGGAAGCTCATCGAGCTTGACGTCGTCGGCGTCGGCCAGTTCCTCTTCGATGATCTCGTTGCAGAGGTCGATGCATTCATCGCATATGTACACGCCGGGGCCGGCGATAAGCTTCTTAACCTGCTTCTGGCTCTTTCCGCAGAACGAGCATTTCAGCAGGTCGCCGCCGTCTCCGATACGTGCCATGGTGGCCAGTCCTACTTCCTGTCACACGGTGGTGGATCGTGGTGTCAACACGTCCGCTGACCTGTTGGTCCCGACGCTACCCGCTATACCGGACACCCCGCGACCGATAAACCGAATAGCACCGACGGCATTTACGCCCTGCCGTGCTGGAGAACATATCGCCTCACACCGACCTGGGCCGCCGATGACGCGCACCGAGGACCGGTGTGTTGCAACTGTTATCCGGACCTGCCGCCCGGCAGCTACGAGGCTGCCTGCGCGGAAAGCTTGCGGTACTCCAGGACGACGTCGATGATCCCGTACTCCTTGGCCTCCTCGGCCGTGAAGATCTTGTCGCGGTCGGTGTCCTTACGAATGACCTCTTCGCTCTTGCCGGTGTGCCGCGACAGCGTGGTCTCCTGCAGCACGCGCATGCGCTCGATCTCCTTGGCCTGGATCTCCAGGTCGGTGAACTGCCCCTGAATAACACCGGACAGCGAGGGCTGGTGGATCAGCACGCGGGCGTTGGGCAGCGCCATCCGCTTGCCCGGGGTGCCGGCCGCGAGCAGCACGGCCGCAGCCGAGGCTGCCTGGCCCAGCACCACGGTGCGGATGTCCGAGCGGACGTACTGCATGGTGTCGTAGATCGCCATCAAGGAGGTGAAGGAGCCACCCGGGGAGTTGATGTACATGGTGATCTCACGATCGGGATCCAGCGACTCCAGCACCAGCAGCTGGGCCATGATGTCGTTGGCCGAGGCGTCGTCCACCTGCACGCCGAGGAAGATGATGCGCTCTTCGAACAGCTTGTTGTAGGGGTTGGACTCCTTGACACCGAAGCTCGAGTGCTCGATGAACGAGGGCAGGATGTACCGGGCTTGGGGTGCCAGTTGCGATGACACGCTTGCGTGAAGAGCGTCCGAATCTAGGTTGAGGTGCTTCGAGATCACTTGGAGGCTCCCTTGCTGCCGTTGAGATTGCCGCGGGTGATGATCTTGTCGACGAACCCGTACTCCAGTGCCTCTGCCGCGGTGAACCAGCGGTCACGGTCCGAATCGGTCTCGATCTGTTCCACACTCTTGCCGGTGAATTCAGCATTGAGGCGGAACATTTCCTTCTTGATGACCGTGAACTGCTCGGCCTGGATAGCGATATCGGAGGCGCTACCCGTCACACCACCGAGGGGCTGGTGCATCAGGATCCGGGCGTGCGGCAGCGCGTGCCGCTTGCCTTTGGTGCCCGCCGCGAGCAGGAACTCGCCCATCGATGCCGCCATGCCCATCGCGTAGGTGGCGATATCGCACTCGGACAGCTCCATGGTGTCGAAGATCGCCATGCCGGCGCTGATCGACCCACCCGGTGAGTTGATGTACAGGTGGATGTCCTTGGTGGGGTCCTCGGCCGTCAGCAGCAGAATCTGCGCGCACAGCTTGTTGGCGATGTCGTCGTCCACCTGCTGGCCCAGGAAAATGATGCGCTCGGAGAGCAGGCGCTCATACACCGAGTCGATGAGGTTGAGCCCGGCTGTCGCCGAACGCATTTCAGTCACTGTGCAACCTGCCTTCGTCTAGCACTTCGGGATTTCGCTTGAGAACCAATTCCGTGTACTGCCGACATTAACCAACATCGGCGGCTGCGCACTCCCCACAACGGGCGAGTTCGCTCAGAGCGTGATGTTCCTCGCCTCAATGGCTCATCACGTCGTCAGTTAGGCGTCTGCGGCTTCCCCGGCGTCGTCCTTGCTCTTCTTCTTGGCTTTCTTCTCGGACTTTTCGGACTTGTCTTCCTTTTCGGACTTGTCTTCGTCCTTGCCCTTCTTCTTGCCCTTGTCCACGCTCTCCTCGGCGGCTGTATCTGCGCCGGCCTCGTCGGCCCCGCCGCGACGCGGCCCCAGCACGGCGTCGACGTCGACATCGGCGCCGGTGGAGTCGGTCACCTTGGCCTGACGGATGACCTCGGCGATGGCCTTACCGCGGCGCACGTCGACGTACAGGCCGGGCAGCTGCTGCTGCTGGGTCAGGTACTGCACCAGCTGCTGCGGCTCAATGCCGTACTGACGCGACATGAGGACCAGACGCTCGGTGAGGTCCTGCTGGTCGACGTTGATGTCGAACTTGTCGGCGATCACATCGAGCAGCAGCTCGGTCTTGATGGACTTGGTCGCGGACTCACGCAGGTCCTTGTCGAACTCTTCACGCGAGGTGCCCTGCTCCTCGAGCAGTTCGTTGAGCTTCTCCTCGTTGTGGTCCAGACCGTGAACGGCCTCGTGCAGGCTGTTGCCGATCTGCTCCTCGAGGATCTTCTCGGGCACCGGGATCTCGACCGTGGCGAGCAGCGCAGTGATGGTCTCATCGCGGATCTCGTCGGCCTGCGCGATGCGCTTGCGCCCCTTCACCTGCTCGGTGAGGCTGTCCTTGAGCTCGCCGATGGTGTCGAACTCGCTTGCCAGCTGGGCGAAGTCGTCGTCGGCGGCGGGAAGCTCGCGCTCCTTGATCGACCCGACCTTGACGGTGACCTCAGCGTCCTGTCCGGCGAACTCACCGGCGGCCAGCTTGGTGGTGAACATCTTCTCCTCGCCGACCTTCAGGCCGATGATGGCCTCATCCAGGCCGTCAATCAGCTGTCCGGAGCCGATCTCGTGGGACAGACCGGTGGTCGCGGCATCCTCGACCTCCTTGCCGTCCACGGTGGCCGACAGGTCGATCGACACGAAGTCGCCGTCCTCGGCGGCACGTTCGACACCCTTGAGGGTCCCGAACCGCGCACGCAGCGAGTCCAGCTCGGCGTCGACCTCGGAGTCCTCAACAGTGACGGGCTCGACAGTGACTGCGACGGTGCTCAGGTCGGGCAGCTCGATCTCGGGACGCACATCCACCTCGGCGGTGAAGGTCAGCTCCTGGCCGTCCTCGATCTTGGTGACCTCAATCTCCGGCTGCCCGAGCGGCTTGACGTCAGAAGCGGTGACGGCCTCGCTGTAGCGGCCCGGAAGCGCCGAGTTGACGACCTGCTCCAGCACGGCGGCCCGGCCGACGCGCGCCTCGAGCAGCTTGGCGGGGGCCTTACCCGGACGGAAACCGGGCAGCCGGACCTGCTGGGCCAGCTCCTTGTACGCCTTGGAAAAATCTGGTTCGAGCTCTGCGAAGGGAACCTCGACGTTGATGCGAACCCGGGTCGGGCTCAGCTTTTCGACGGTGCTCTTCACGTGCAGTGCTCCTTTATAGTTCGCGGCAGATCGTCGTGACCTGCGGTTCTTCGTGCTGTCATGCTGTCGGGGTGACAGGATTTGAACCTGCGACCCTCCGCTCCCAAAGCGGATGCGCTACCAAGCTGCGCTACACCCCGTCGAACCTGCGTCCACACTTCCGGCAAGACGAAGCGATCTTACGGCCTCACCATGCAACGGTATGAATTGGATTTGATCCGCCCCGGCGCTGTACATTCGTCAGCGCGTGCGGGACAACCTCGCACGCATGCGGGTGTAGCTCAATGGTAGAGCCCTAGTCTTCCAAACTAGCTACGCGGGTTCGATTCCCGTCACCCGCTCCAAGGAACCGCCTGGTAGATAGAGTTTTTCCAGGTCGAACGGATATTTGGGCCAGTACGCCATCCCGGGTTTGATCCCGCTCGGGCCGTATCGACACCGAAGACGCGTACGAAGTCGTCGGCTGCGCGAGCGATCAGAAACGATCTCCGCAATCGCTGCGAGTTTCCTCACCGATCGCGCCTCCGAACCAGAATTCCCGATAGGTGAGCGCCTTTCCAAGCCTGATTGCTTAGCAGCGCCGGATGCCGCTAGATTGCGCCGATGCCCTCCCGCGTACCGCCCGCTCGAATAGTCCGCGTGATCGAACGATTCCGCCACCGCCTGAACAGGATCCATAGGCGGTCCGTTCCCGCCCCGGTGGCCCTGCTGGAAATGATCTTCACCGCCTGGTCTGCCCAAGGGCTCGTCGTCGCGTGCCAACTCCACGTCGCTGATGCACTGGCTGATGGCCCCCTGACCATTGATGAGCTGGCCAAACGGGTGGGTGCAGACCCAGCCGCACTGGGACGCCTGCTACGCGCACTCATCGGTGAGGGCATATTCACCCAAACCCGCGACGGCAGGTACGCGCTCAACGCGATGGCCGAACCTCTCCGTTCGGATGCGGAGGTTTCCGTGGCAGCGATGGCACGGTTCGTCGGCTCCCGTCAGCATCGCGAGCACTGGAGCCACCTCGTCGATGCCATCAGGACGGGCGAGCCCGTCGTTCCCACACTGCGCGGGATGGACACTTTTGAGTATTTCACCGCAGAACCCGAGCTTGGCCAGGTCTTCAACGAGGCGATGACGAGCATTTCGGAGTTCGCGCTCGCTCCCACGATTTCGGCCTACGACTTCACGCCTTTCCCCACCATCGTCGACGTCGGCGGGGGTCACGGCCGATTGCTATCGGCCGTCCTCGGCACATCGCCCCAAGCGACGGGTGTGCTATACGACCGGCCGGAGGTGGTGGCGTCGGCACCGGAACTGTTGAGCAGGTATGGGGTTCGCGATCGGGTGCAGATACTCTCCGGGTCATTCTTTGAGGGCGCGCCTACCGGCGGCGATCTGTACATACTCAAAAACATCATTCACGACTGGCCGGACGCGAGTGCCCTCAACATCCTGCAAAACATCCGCGTCGCCGCTGAACGCGGCGCCACACTGCTGCTGGTGGAGACCGTCATCCCCGACCACGATCGCGAGTTCGCCGGTAAGTGGACCGATATGGAGATGCTGCTCACGTTAGGAGCATGCGAGCGCACTGCCGGGGAGTACCAGACCCTGCTCAAGCGGGCCGGTTTCCAGATGACCCGGGTCGTCCCGACCGCGTCACCATTTAGTCTTGTCGAGGCCAAAGTCGAGTAGTCAGACCACCAGTACCGTGGGTGCCATGGAAATCATCCTGGGCCTGCTTCTCCTCGGCGTGATCGTCGGTGGCGCGATCATCTACACACAGGGGTCGAGCCGCCGCCGTGGCGACCAACTCGAGGACGCCAAGGCCGACGCCCGCCGCCTCACCGAACGCCTCGGCGGACAGGTACTGGGCCTGACCGGCAACGACGATGCTTCCCGCCAGGCGCTCGCCGATGCCTCCGAGCGCTTCACCGCCGCATCCTCGGCCATCGAGCAGGCCCGGACCCCGGCACAGGCAACGCTGGCCAAGGAAAGCGCCATCGAGGGGCTGTACTACGTCCGGGCAGCCCGCCTCGCCATGGGCATGGATCCCGGACCCGAGCTCCCCTCCACCACCGGACAAAGCAAGGCTGGCTCCGTCAGCGAGGAACGGCGCATTAACTTCGAAGGGCGCGAGATCGAGGCCTCCCCGGAGCCCTCCGGCCGCACACCCAACTACTACCCCGGCGGCACGGTCGCCGGGCGACCGGTTCCCGCCGGCTGGTACTCCGAGCCGTGGTGGAAGCCCGCGCTCGTGGCGGGCGCATGGGGTGTGGGTTCGGCGCTGCTGTTCAACTCGCTCTTCTCCGGTATGCACGGCGTCGGATACGGCGCCTCCGGCTTCGAAAGTGGTTTCGGCCAAGGCTATTCGGACGGATATGACGCCGGGGTGAATGCCGGGAACGACGGCGGCGCGGACCAAGCCGGCTGGGATCAAGGTGCAGGCGGGGCCGACCAAGGGGGCTGGGACCAGGGCGGCTCCGGTTGGGACCAGAGCGGCGGTGGCTGGGACCAAGGCGGTGGCAGCGCTTGGGACGGCGGCGGCTGGGATGGTGGCGGCGGTGGCGACTTCGGCGGCGACTTCGGAGACTTCTAGGGGCGTCTACCGCGCGTCGAGCGGCACATTCGGAGTAAGCAAGATGGGTGCGAACGTCTCGCGCGCCAGCGCACGTACCTCTTCGGTGTTGCCGAGGTCAATGGTTGTCGTGGGCGCAGCGAGATATCCCAGCACCAAGTGGATCAAGACGTCGACCTGCCGTTTCGAATCTCCCGGCGGGATACGCCCTTCCTCCCGCATCTGATCGATCTGGGACGTGAGATAGTGTCGCGCCAGTTCGATTGGCGCCGGGTCTCCCTGCGTGATTGCTTCTATCGCAGTCATCCTGGCCACGATTGAATCACCGCGCAGCAGAGGATGATTCACAACTTCGATACAGACGGCGAACCCCTCAGCCACCCGCTCGTCAATGCCGTCAAAACCGCCCGCACGCTCTTGTAGCTCGTCCAGGAACTTTCGCATTTCTTGGGCAAGCGCCCTCTCGAACAACTGGTCTTTACTCGAGAAACGCCGAAATACCGTGGCACGGCCCACTTTCGCCCGCCGCGCCACTTCGTCAATGGTCGCGGACTGGGTGCCCCGCTCCGCGAGCACCTCGATGGCCGCGTCCAGCAATCGGGTGTCAATGTCGTCAGGTTCCGGGTGCGAACCAAGTCCACGAACAGCGCGCGCGAAAAGTTTTCCCAACGGCGCGCCCGGTCTTGTCACGCAATCTCCTACGCTGTACCTGGTACATGGTGTCCCACTTGGCCCACTCTAGCAACATCACACGTCACCGCAGCTGTCATCAGCCTATTTGACATGAAGGACACCAGAACAAGTTTCGCGCATCCATCTCCGCTGTGAGGATTGGCGTGCCGCACACCCGACAGGGCGCACCCGCCCGGCGATACACGTAGGTGCGGGGGCGGTCCGGTGCGTACGACGGGTCACCATGGTCGAATTCGGCATCGACCGTGACGATCTTTCCGACCCGCAGTCCGACGCGCATTCTGTCCACCAGGTCGCCCCAGAGCGCCGAGAGCTCGCCGGGATCCAGCCGGGCGCCCTCCCGGTACGGGTCGATCCGCTGACGGAACAGCACCTCGCTGCGGTAGACATTGCCCACACCGGCGATGATCTTCTGGTCCATCAGCAGTGCACCGATTGGCCTGCGCGACTTCGTGATCCGCTCGAACGCTAAGGCCGGGTCGGACCTGGGGCGCAGTGGGTCGGGGCCGAGGCGAGCCAGGATCGCATCGACCTGTGGGGCGTCAATGAGCTCACACGCCGTCGCGCCGCGCAGATCGGTCCCAAACTGCGCTCCCTCGATACGCATCCGCACCTGCCCTACGGGAAGACCCATCGGGACCGGCAGCTCGGTGAAGGTGCCGTACAGCCCTAGGTGAACATGCACCACACCGGCTGAGCCGTAATCGTGGAACAGGTGCTTGCCCCAGGCATGCGCCTTCACGAGGGTGCGCCCGCTGACCGCGGCCGCACCTTCGGTGAACCGGCCCTGCGGACTACTGACAGACACCGGCGAACCGGCGAACCGGCGCTGGTGCAGCCGGGCCAACCGGTGCAGGGTATGCCCCTCCGGCACAGACGTTTACGCGTCGGCGCCCGGTACCGGCGGCGCCTCGTGGGTGGCCTCGTACTCGGCCAGAATGTCGATGCGGCGCTGGTGCCGCGGCTCCTCCGACCACTTGGCTGCCAGGAACGCGTCCACGATGGCGAGCGCCTCGGGCACGGTGTGCATGCGTCCACCGATGCCGATCAGCTGCGCATTGTTGTGCTCGCGTGCCAGCACCGCAGTCTCCAGGCTCCACGCCAGCGCACAGCGGGCACCCGGGACCTTGTTGGCGGCGATCTGCTCACCGTTACCCGAACCACCGAGCACGATGCCGAGGCTGTCCGGATCGGCGACGGTGCGCCGCGCGGTATCGATGCAGAACGCCGGGTAGTCGTCCTGCGGATCCAGTTCAAAGGCACCGCAGTCCACCGGATCATGGCCGCGACCACGAAGGTGCTCGATGATCTTCTGCTTCAACTCGTATCCGGCGTGATCGGCTCCCACATAGACGCGCATGCCCCAATTGTGACAGTCGCGTTGTGCCAGGTTGCCCCGTGGTCGGTTACCGTGGCGCGCATGTACCCGGTCGGACTGCCCCAGTACACCTATCCCCCACGTCGACATCCCTGGGAGATCGGGTTGCTCGTCGTCGTGATCCTGTTCACAGTGCTGCTCTACATCGGCGCGATTTTCGGCATCATCGGATATCTCGCCGACCCCGAGCACGTCCAGCTGAACATCATCATCGTCGCGCTGGCCGCCACTCCGCTGACCTTGTTCCTCGGTCGAGGCATCCTCTACGGGCAGCAGCGGGTGAACGGCGTCAAGATGTCCCCCACCCAGTTCCCCGAGGGGTACGCGATGGTCGTCGAAGCAGCGCAGCGCTTCGGCCTGCAGGAGCTGCCCGACGCCTATGTCGTACTGGGCAACGGCCAGATCAACGCCTTCGCCAGCGGCCATGGCTTCCGCCGGTTCGTCGTCGTCTACAGCGACCTATTCGAGATCGGTGGCGAAGCGCGTGATCCGGAGGCACTGGCCTTCATCATCGGCCACGAGGTCGGTCACATCGCCGCCGGGCACGCGTCCTACTGGCGGCAGTTCGCCCAGACCGCGATGAACTTCGTCCCGTTCCTCGGCACCTCGCTGTCGCGCTCCATGGAGTACACCGCAGACAACCACGGATACGCCATGCGCCCCACCGGTATTCAGGGCGCCATCGGCGTCATGGCGGCTGGCAAGTATCTGCTCAAGCGCGTCGAGTTCGACACCCTGGCCAACCGGGCCACCCTGGAGACAGGCTTCTTCGTGTGGCTGGTCAACATGCTGTCGAGCCACCCCGTGCACACCTGGCGCGCAGCCGCGTTGCGGAATCGGCAGCAGGCCGGGTCGTTGTTCTTCCGGCCCCAGCTGCTGCCGCCGACTCCCATTCCTCCGGTGCCGCCGGTGCTACCGCCCGCGCCGCCGCCGATCGCCCACGGCTACCTGCCGCCTCATCAGGCGTACACATTCGGCAATCCGCCCCCGCGTTATTAGTCGAACGTCGGCGCCTCGGTGCGCGTGCGCTTGAGCTCGAAGAAGTACGGGTACGAGGCAAAGATCACCGACGCATCCCACAGCTTCCCGGCCTCTTCGCCGCGCGGGATCTTGGAGATCACCGGGCCGAAGAAGGCCACACCGTTGACGTGGATCGTCGGAGTACCGACATCCGGGCCCACCTTGTCCATACCGGCGTGGTGGCTGACACGCAGTGCGTCGTCGTACTCGGTGGACTCGGCGGCGTCGGCCAGCTCGGCCGGCAGGCCCACCTCGGCCAGCGACTCGGCGATGACCGCCGGAAGGTCCTTGTTGTCCTGGTTGTGAATCCGGGTACCCATGGCGGTGTACAGCGGCTCCAGGATCTCCGGGCCTTTGGCCTGCTCGGCGGCGATGGCCACCCGCACCGGTCCCCAGGCCGTTTTCATGAGTTCCTGGTAACGCTCCGGCAGGTTATCGCGTCCCTCGTTGAGGACGGCCAGGCTCATCACCCGGAACTTCACGTCGATATCGCGAACTTTCTGGACCTCCAGAATCCACCGCGAGGTGATCCAGCACCACGGACACAGCGGGTCGAACCAGAACTCGGCGAGGTCCTTCTTGTCTGCAGACATAACGCGCCTTTCGGATGTGATGTGGCCGGCCTAAAGGGGGACGTCTAACCCAACTCACGATCCTGCCCCCGTGTTCCCATCCCGCACGAATGACCGTCTACCGGCTACGTTGGGTACGTGGCACTTCCCAACCTCACCCGTGACCAGGCCGCGGCCCGAGCCGCTGCGATCGACGTCCAGCACTACGCGATCACCCTCGACCTCACCGATGGTCAGGGCGGTCCCAGCGAAGAAACCTTCCACTCATCGACCACTGTCACCTTCACGGCGCAGCCGGGGGCCTCTACGGTCATCGACATCGCCGCCCGCACGGTGCGGCGCGTCGAGCTCAACGGCGTCGAGATCGACGTCAGCGGGTACGACGAGGAGAACGGCATCACGCTGCCGGAGCTGGCTGCCGCCAACACCGTGGTGGTGGAAGCCGATTTCGAGTACTCGCACACCGGTGAGGGTTTGCACCGCTTCGTGGATCCGGTCGACGACGAGGTGTACCTCTACTCCCAGTTCGAGACCGCCGATGCCAAACGGATGTTCGCCAGCTTCGACCAGCCCGACCTCAAGGCCACCTTCGATGTCACGGTGACCGCCCCGGCCCATTGGCAGGTGATCTCCAACGGTGCGCCACTGTCGGTGGCCGACGGCGTGCACACCTTCGCGACCACCGCGAAGATGAGCACCTACCTGGTGGCGCTGATCGCCGGTCCCTACGCGCGATGGAACGACGTGTATTCCGATGACCACGGCACCATCGATCTGGGCATCTATTGCCGCGCCTCGCTATCGGAGTTCATGGACGCCGATCGGCTGTTCACCGAGACCAAGCAGGGATTCAGCTTCTACCATAAGAACTTTGGCACCCCGTACGCCTTCGGAAAGTACGACCAGCTGTTCGTCCCCGAATTCAACGCGGGTGCCATGGAGAACGCCGGAGCGGTGACCTTCCTGGAGGACTACGTCTTCCGGAGCAAGGTCACCAAGTATTCCTATGAGCGCCGCGCCGAGACCGTGCTGCACGAGATGGCGCACATGTGGTTCGGCGACCTGGTCACCATGCGCTGGTGGGATGACTTGTGGCTCAACGAGTCCTTCGCGACGTTCGCCTCGGTGCTGTGCCAGGCGGAGGCCACCGAGTACACCGAGGCGTGGACCACCTTCGCCAACGTCGAGAAGTCATGGGCGTATCGCCAGGACCAGCTGCCGTCGACCCACCCGGTCGCCGCCGATATCCCGGACCTGGCGGCTGTCGAGGTGAACTTCGACGGCATCACCTACGCCAAGGGCGCCAGCGTGCTCAAACAGCTTGTGGCGTATGTCGGTTTGGAGAACTTCCTGTCGGGCCTGCGCGCGTATTTCACGGCGCACGCGTTCGGTAACGCGACGTTCGACGATCTGCTGGGCGCCCTGGAGGAGGCCTCGGGGCGCGACCTGTCGGACTGGGGCACACAGTGGCTCAAGACCACCGGGCTCAATACGTTGTCACCTGGCTTCGAGGTGGACAGCGACGGGAAATTTACGCGTTTCGCCGTCAAACAGTCCGGGGCGGCCCCGGGCGCCGGCGAGACGCGGGTGCACCGGCTCGCCGTCGGGATCTATGACGACGTGGACGGCAAGCTGGTCCGCGTACACCGCGAAGAGTTGGACGTCGAAGGACCGTCGACGGATGTTCCCGCGTTGCAGGGTGTCTCCCGCGGCAAGCTGATTCTGGTCAACGACGACGATCTGACGTACTGCTCCCTGCGGCTCGATGACGAGTCACTGGAAACCGTGCTGTCACGGGTGGCCGATATCGCCGACCCGTTGCCACGCACGCTGGCGTGGTCGGCGGCCTGGGAGATGACGCGCGAGGCGGAGCTGCGAGCGCGTGATTTCGTGGCGCTAGTGTCCTCCGGCGTGCACGCCGAGTCCGAAGTCGGTGTGGCGCAACGCCTGCTGCTGCAGGCACAGACGGCGTTGAGCTCCTATGTGGAACCCGAGTGGGCGCGCGAGCACGGCTGGCCGGCCTTCGCCGACCGGCTGCTGGAGCTGGCGCGTGGCGCCGGGCCGGGCTCGGATCATCAGCTGGCTTTCGTGAACGCCTTCACCACCTCGGTGTTGTCGGCAGGACATACCGTCGTGTTGCAGGCGCTGCTGGACTCCGATCCGGCATCGCTGGACCTGCCCGGCCTGACGGTCGACACCGACCTGCGGTGGCGAATCGTGAACGCGCTGGCGGCCTCCGGGGCACTGGAGCCCGACGCTTCGGTGTTCATCGATGCGGAGCTGGAGCGCGACCAGACCGCGGCGGGTAAGCGTCAAGCGGCCCAGGCTCGTGCGGCCCGTCCGGTCGCCGAGGTGAAAAAGGCCGCGTGGAAGCAGGTCATCGAGGATGACGCGCTGCCGAACACCACCGCGCGTTCGGTGATCGCGGGAATCGTGCAGCCCGGACAGGCCGCGCTGCTGGCGCCGTTCTCGGGTCGCTACTTCGATGTCATCGAGAATGTGTGGGCACGGCGTTCCAGCGAGGTGGCCCAGACCGTGGTGATCGGCCTGTACCCCTCGTGGGACATCTCGCAGCATGCTATCGAGTCGGCAGACGGCTTCTTGGCCAAGGAGATTCCGTCGGCGCTGCGCCGTCTGGTTTCCGAGGGGCGCGCCGGGATCGTCAGGTCACTGCAGGCCCGCGAGTTCGACGCCCAATAGGAGGGCTCCCTTCGCACGCTCCCTCGTGCCGAGTGCATACCAGGCGCAGGCCTTTCACGCGATTCGTCTGCGTACGGTATGCACTCGGCGAGCGAGGGCTTCCCGCACTCGTCGAATGATGTCGTCGGGGTGGTCCTCGGCGACCACTCTGACAATCAGCCAGCCCAGACCTTCGAGCATCTCCAGCCGCTGGATGTCCTTCACGTACTGTCGGCGGTTGCTGCGGTGGTGATCTCCGTCGTATTCGACGCCGACCATGACGTCCTCCCAGCCCATGTCGACGTATGCGAGTGGAACGAAATCGCCGTTGTGCACCAGGATCTGCGTGGTAGGGCGCGGCAGCCCAGCCCGAATCAGTAGCAATCGGAGCCAGGTCTCCTTCGGCGACTGCGCACCGGGATCCACCAAATCGAGCGCCGCCCTTGCCCTTTGTATTCCGCGCCGGCCCCTGTAGCGCTCGGCGAGGCGTAGCGCCTCGGCGGTCGTAAGCCCGGTTGCCCGGCACAACGCATCGACAGCGGGCACCACATAAGCGTCCGGGTACCGACCCGCCAGATCGAGTGCAGTACGAGCTGGAGTCGTGACGCACATACCGCGAACAATGCACACCTCGTCGGCGGGAAGGACGGATCGAAGGGTGACTACACCCGATTCACGGCGTCGGTTGTGGCCGTCGACAATCTCCGCTGGCCGAGAGGGATCGATCCATTGCGCACCGAGCAGCGCTGCCGCCGAGAACCCGGCGAGCACACCACGACGACGCGAGCGAAGCCAGGCGGCCTCCGCACGGATCGTCGGTGTTATCACGATGCCTCGCGGAATGTAGACATCCTTATGCCAAGCCACATAGTTGGTGATCAGTGCGTGCCGGGTCAGTAGACCTGCACGAAGCGCTTCACTTCCGAGAAAAGCCCCGCTCCCCATCACGGAAGCATGCAACAGACGTCCGACAACTCACCGAACGCATACCAGGTGCATGAAATTCAGCCAGTTGACCTGCACCAGGTATGCACTCGAGGCAAGGACATACGCGGGGAACAGCGCGAGGAGAACGAAAGGTCAGGGGCGCGCGATCGCGGCGCTTATTACGCGCACCGCACTGATGATCCCGTCGAGCAGGTTGCCTTCCTTGAACGACGCCACGGCAGCAGCCACACCAAGGTCGGCGGCCGACTCGGCACCGCGCCCCTTGAGTCCCTCGCCGTAGACGACCTCAACCACATGCTGGTTGGGCGAAACAGCGATCAGCACGGCCTCATCCGGCGTCGGCACCTTGAGGAACACCTCCCGCGCACCGGCAGCGGTATCCGAGCCCAGGTCGCCGATGTACACCGAGAACCTCGCCTTCGACTGACGAGACCCGTAGGTCAGGGCGTCGTCGAGCGTCGCCAGCTCGTAGTTGGGGAACGGAAATTCAACCGACAGCGCGCCCGGCTCGGTAACACCCGAGATGCGTCCGCTGATGGTCTCGGCCCAGCCGCGCGGCAATTCGGCGGGAGCAGTCTTGGTGACCTCACCACTTGCCACTTGCGGACCCTCCAATCGCCTCGGCGCCAGCATGCCCATGACCGTGGCCGTGCCCATGGGCATCGCCAACGTTTTCGTCGACTGCGGCCCACAGGATCGGGGCGTGCGTCCAGCCGTCGTTCATGTTGTAGGTCGCGGGGTGCGGCCCCTTCTTACGCATCGTCCAGAGTCCGACGAGCACGAAGAAGACCGGCGTGATCAGGGCTACCCAGACCGGCATCCCGATGTATGTGGGGCTGTTGAGAAAGCTCACGATGCAAACCGTAGCCGACCGCGCCGGGAACTCACGCCGCACCCTCCCCTAGATATCGCACCCATGCCGGGTCGAGTTCCTTGACCGACGACAGCAGTCGCCAGTGTTGCCCCTTGGGCGGCATCGGCGTGGTGTGAAGCGACCAGCCCAGCTCCGACAGCATCCGGTCCGCCTTGCGGTGATTACACGACGAACAGCAGGCCACGCAGTTCTCCCAGGAGTGCGTGCCGCCCTTGCTGCGCGGGATGACATGGTCGATGGTGTCGGCGCGTCCACCGCAGTACGCACAGCGGAACCGGTCGCGATGCATT
>NZ_MAEV01000016.1:0-164104 GCF_002013385.1 Mycobacterium sp. D16R24
GAGGCTTCCTTCGACGCAACGGGCGATTCTTCGGGAGGAACGATGTCAACGAATACAGACACTATGCAGACGACTTTCTCGCTACGGGACGGCGTCAGGCAACAGCAGAGGGTGTCGAAGGCACCCGGTATCGATACCGGCGCAAACCCCGGCCTTCAAGGGTCCGACTCAGCGCGAACGAAAACCATGCCGCCGCGGCGGCCCGAATTCGTCGTCGGCGATATCGCCCTCCCATAACCCGATGACCGGGGCGGAACCCTTGGGCAACTCCCCCAGCAGCTCTCGAGTGTTGTCGCTGTTGACGAGATACCTTGGGCTGTAGTGCTCATTTTCGTCACCGCGCCGCTGGTTTGCGTGCGCCGGATAGGCGCCCATCATCGGCATCATCGCGCCCCACCCCCGTGTCGTCGCCCCCGCGCCGATACCGCCGCCATTGGCCACAGTCGGTCCCGCACCGAATGCCGGCATTCGGTCGGGAGAAAGTGGCTGTCGGCTCGTCGGTGTCGCCGATTCGAACCCGGCACTGCGGGTTGGGTTTTCACGCCAGAGTGGATCGCGCATCCAGTTCTGGCCCGCATAGACGTCGTCCTCACCAAACTCGTCCGCCTCCGATCCGGAGGACGTTCCTACCCCGAAATCTCTGCCCCGGAACGGGTTACCCGGTGTTCCCGCCACCGTGAGAGGCAGCTGCAGCGGCGTACCGCTGTTGGCCGGGGGCACCGCCGACTGCGGGTTCAACTCCGGGCCCCACCGCGCCAGGAATTCCCCGACCCGCTCGGCCTGCTCATCCGCCAGCCGGTCGGACACCGCATCCGCGTCGGAGCCGGATCCGAACCGGAGTCGTTCCCGAGGGCCGATCAGCTCGGCAACCGCATTGCCGGCCTGCACCGCCGGGCCGCTATACATGGTGCGCACCTGAGCCAACGCCTGCTCCCACAGGTCGAGGTTCTCGGCGACCGGCGTCGCCCACCCAAGGTCCACACCCATCCGTCCGGCCGGCGCGCCGGCGGGCGGGGACGCGATCTTCTGTTGCAGTTCACCCGTTGCCCCTGCCAACACCTCCAGGCCAGCGGACAGCGTGAACGCACTCCGGAGCGCAGCACCCGAGTTTTCGACGTACGCCCGCATGGTGCCCAGTGCTGCCTGCGCCCCGGGGCCGCTCCAACTCTCGTCGATCATCGTGGCCACATCCTCCAGAAAGGTTGCGAACAGCGAATCAAGCTCCCCCAGAGTGCTTTTCCATTCGTCGGCGATGCGCTTGATACCCGCGGGCGCCATCCGCGCCTGCATGTCCATGATTGATTCGTGGCTCCACTTGTCGCCATGCCATTCATCGGGCCGCACGGTGCCGCTCATCGCGCCGACGTCCGGGAGCGCTGGGCGGAGCACCTGTCGGTTTCGAGGTAGGCATCACCGATGCGCCGGAAGGTCTCGGCGAACTCAGTGAGCGCCGTTCGGTGCTGTTCGAGGACAGCGGCCAGAGATCCCGTCGGCGCCCGGACCGTGTCATGGACGACCCGGCCCCACCCTCGGCCTTCTTCGCAGTCGCCGAAGATGGCATGGCTGACCGGCGCGAACGTGTCCAGGCGCGCGATCACCCCCGCAAATGAGCTCCGCAGCAGCTCACAGCGGGCGGCCAGCGCCTCACAGGTGCCGTCGGCGAGCCGCAGCGTCGTGAGATCGATGTATGTGTCCTGATCGTTGACGGACATTGCTACTCCTACCTGGTGCAATACGGGTTCGATACCAGGTAGGACCGCCGACATACACGTGCGGTTCCATCGATTTCAGGCTGTGGATAACTTTCGGGACGCGCGATCAGCCATTCTCGGCGCCGACAGTGCCCGAGCTAACTGCCCTTGGAACCCTTGGAGTCCTTAGTGTCCTTGGAGTCACCGGACTCGGGTGCGGGATCTCCCCCACCCTCGGTCTGTCCTGGCGAGAAGTCCTCGGGCAGAAGCGCTTCCAAGGCCGCGCCCTTGATCCGCCGGAACGCCCGCCGTGGACGGCTCTGCTCCAGCACCGCGACCTCCAGGCCACCGAGCACCCGGCCCTCCGCGGAGCCATTAGCCGCGCCGGCCCCGGCCTGCAGTGCCTTCACCGCGAAGCCCACTGCGTCCTTGAGCGTGGCCCGCTCGGCGTAGCTCTCCTTGAGCGAGTTGATCACCGGCTCGGTGTTTCCGCCCATGACAACCCAGTGCGGCTCATCGGCGATCGACCCGTCGTAGGTGATCCGGTACAGCACCGGCCCGGTGTCCCGGCCATGGTGGGCCACCTCGCCGACACACAGCTCCACCTCGTACGGCTTGGCTTGCTCGTTGAAGATGGTGCCGAGCGCCTCGGCGTAGATGTTGGCCAGCTGACGTCCACTCACGTCCCGGCGGTCGTAGGCGTAGCCGCGCATATCGGCCCACTGAATACCACCGCGACGCAATCGGTCGAACTCATTGAACTTGCCGACAGCGGCGAAACCCACCCGGTCGTACACCTCGCTGACCTTCTGCAACGAGTTGGACGGGTTCTCGGCGACGAATAGCACTCCGTCGGCGTAGGTGAGCGCCACTACCGATCGACCGCGGCTGATTCCCTTGCGCGCCAGCTCTGAACGGTCGCGCATGAGCTGCTCGACCGAAGCATAGTACGGAAAGGTCATGACTTACCTCCCGATTCACGCAATTCTGATTCGGCACGTGCAGCTTCTGTCCGCTTCTCGATGACCTCGCGCGCGATGCGCTCGATGTCCGCCTCCGGTACCCGGACCGCCCCCCCGGAATCGATCCGAACGGCCGTCGGGAACACCCGGCGCACCAGATCCGGTCCGCCCGTTGCCGAATCGTCTTCGGCCGCATCGTAGAGCGACTCCACAGCCACCGCCAGGGCACCAAGCGCGTCGCCGCCGCGATTGTATAGCTTCTTGATCGAGGACTTGGCGAACATCGAGCCCGACCCCACCGCCTGGTAGCCGTCGCTCTCCACGTGCCAGCCACCGGCCACATCGAAAGACACGATGCGCCCAGCGGTTTCACCGTCGGGGTCGTCGATGTCGTAGCCCACCAACAGGGGCACCGCCACCAGACCCTGCATGGCCGCCGCGAGATTGCCGCGCACCAGAGCCGAGAGCCTATTGGCCTTACCGTTGAAGGTCAGCGGCACACCTTCGAGCTTTTCGTAATGCTCCAGCTCGACGGCGTACAACCGCGCGAATTCGACGGCGATGGCGGCGGTTCCAGCGATACCGGTCGCGGAGTAGTTGTCGGTGATCTGCACCTTGTCGATATCGCGGTTGGCGATGTAGTTGC
Organism: Mycobacterium sp. D16R24; assembly: GCF_002013385.1. NCBI lineage: Bacteria > Bacillati > Actinomycetota > Actinomycetes > Mycobacteriales > Mycobacteriaceae > Mycobacterium > Mycobacterium sp. D16R24. The sequence goes on from NZ_MAEV01000016.1 coordinate 3,300, forward strand.
CCTGAGTGGCGCGCCGGTCACCGGCGATCAGCACTCCGCCGCGGTACGTGAGCGCCACGATGGTGGTGCCGTGCGGCAGATTCGCGATCACGTCGCTTGACGCCTTTCCGACCGCCGGAAGCAACTCTGGGGCCTGAATCCTCAGGTACTCGGAGAACGACGAAAGGTGCGAGTGTCGGGTGAACTGCTGGGGCGCGATCGAGTCATCGCGCCAGATCACTGGCCACCCTTTTGGACGTACGCCCGCACGAAGTCCTCGGCGTTCTCTTCCAGCACGTCATCGATCTCATCGAGCAGATCGTCGGTGTCCTCCGCCAGCTTTTCGCGGCGCTCCTGCCCGGCCGGTCCTCCCAGGTCGGTGACATCGTCCTCGTCACCGCCACCACCGCGCTTAGTCTGCTCCTGCGCCATCGCTGCCTCCTGACTGCTAGGTCGGTTCTGTTCAGCCTACCGGGCAGTGCCGACGGCGTGACGTTTCGCTGGCGCGGGTCGCCGATCGCGTTACGTGGTGAGCTGATCAACCAGTTCAGCCGCCGAATCGACCGAGTCCAGCAGCGAGCCCACGTGGCTCTTGCTGCCGCGCAGCGGCTCCAGCGTTGGAATCCTGACAAGCGAATCCCCGCCCAGGTCAAAGATCACCGAGTCCCAGCTGGCGGCGGCAATATCGGCACCGAAGCGGCGCAGGCACTCGCCACGGAAATAGGCGCGGGTGTCTGACGGAGGCCGAGTCACCGCGTCGAGCACCTGCTGCTCGGTGACCATCCGCTGCATGGATCCGCGGGCGACCAACCGGTTGTAGAGCCCCTTGTCGAGGCGCACATCGGAGTACTGCAGGTCGACCAGGTGCAGGCGCGGTGCCGACCAGCTCAGGTTCTCGCGCTGCCGGAAACCCTCCAACAGTCGCAGTTTGGCGGGCCAATCCAGCAAGTCGGCGCATTCCATGGGATCGCGTTCCAACAGATCGAGCACCTTGGCCCACACCTGCAGCACATGGTCGGCCTGCGGATCTGGGTCGCGGGACGCGACGAGCTCGGCCACCCGCTCCAGGTAGATACGCTGCAGCGCAAGCGCTGTCAGTTCTCGGCCGTCCGCCAGCGCCACGGTGGCCCGCAGCGACGGATCGCGACTGATCACATGCACCGCGTACACCGGCCGTGCCAGGGCCAGATCCGACAGGTCAGCCCCGGATTCGATCAGGTCCAGCACCAGGGAGGTGGTACCCACCTTGAGGAATGTCGAGGTCTCGGCGAGGTTGGCGTCTCCGATGATGACGTGCAGCCGTCGATATTTGTCGGCGTCGGCATGCGGCTCGTCGCGCGTGTTGATGATGCCCCGCTTGAGGGTGGTTTCCAGGCCGACCTCGACCTCGATGTAGTCGGCACGCTGCGACAACTGGAAGCCGGAGTCGTCACCGGAGGGCCCGATGCCCACGCGACCAGAACCCGTCACAACCTGGCGGGATACGAAGAACGGGGTGAGGCCCGTGATGATCGCCGAGAACGGCGTCTGCCGGTCCATCAGGTAGTTCTCGTGGGTGCCGTAAGAGGCACCCTTGCCGTCAATGTTGTTCTTGTAGAGCTGCAGCCGGGCCGCGCCGGGCACGCTGGCGACGTGTCGCGCGGCGGCCTCCATCACGCGCTCACCGGCCTTGTCCCAGATGACGGCGTCCAACGGATTGGTGCATTCGGGCGCCGAGTACTCCGGGTGCGCGTGATCGACGTACAGGCGAGCGCCGTTGGTGAGGATCATGTTGGCCGCCCCAACCTCGTCGGCGTCGACGATGGGAGCCGGGCCGGTGGTGCGCCCCAGATCGAAGCCACGGGCGTCACGTAGCGGCGACTCCACCTCATAGTCCCAGCGCGTGCGCTTGGCCCGCTGGATCCCCGACGCCGCGGCGTAGGCCAGCACCGCCTGCGTGGAGGTAAGGATCGGGTTGGCGGCGGGGTCCGTGGGTGACGAAATGCCGTATTCAACCTCAGTACCGATGATCCGTTGCATGACGTTCAGCCTAGAGAGGTGGGGCTGAACACCACGCCGGGGACTGTTCAGACTCCTCTGCGTGCCACCGAATCGGCATTAGCGTCGGCCTCATGAGCCACCCCGAGAAGATTCATGTCGATCTCAGTGGAGCACCGCAGACGATGCTGGCGACCTTCTATGCCAAGGCTCTGGATGCCGATCTACCCGAGCCGATCCTCGGCGACCGGCTGGCCCGCGATATCGCCGACCGCATCGACTACGACTGGTCCAAGACGACCATCACCGCGCGCAGGTCCCCCGCCGTGACGACTCGCTCCGCGCACTTCGACAGCTGGGCCCGGGCATTTCTGTCCAGACACGCCGAGGCCGTCGTGCTGCATCTGGGGTGTGGTCTCGATGGTCGCTTCTTCCGTCTCGACCCCGGCCCGGGGATCGAGTGGTACGACGTCGACTATCCCGATGTGGCGTCACTGCGCAGCCAGCTCTATCCCACACACGACAACTACCATGTCGTCTCCGCATCGGTGACCGATCCGGCGTGGCTCGCGCACATCCGGGGTGACCGCCCGGTGCTGGCGATCGGCGAAGGACTGACGATGTATCTGACGGAGGCGGACGGCATCGCACTGTTTCGCCGCATCGTTGACCACTTTCCCTATGGGGAACTGCAATTCGATGCGTTCAACAGGTTCGGCATCAAGACACAGTGGTCGAATGCGGTGGTGCGTCGCTCCGGAGCGACGCTGTATTGGGGCATCGACCGCCCCGAGGACCTCATTCGCGCGATACCCACGCTGCAACTACTCCAATGGGAGTCGCCGTTCGATTCGGAGGCCTTCCGGCAGACCAAGACCGCGTATCGGCTTCTGGCGAAGGCGATGTCGCTGTCCCCGACGCTGCGATATATGGCGCAATACCACCGCTACGCGTTCTGAGAAGTTGGGGTTGGCCGCAGCGGTCCTTGCCGTTTCGGGGCCGGCAATCGGGGGGACGGATCGCCGCGGCCAACCAGTCTATGACGCAGGTCTACTCATCTGGGGCGCTGCGCCGTCGCCAATCTCGTCGATCTCCAGCAGCCGCCGCGCGACGATGGCCATCTCGCGCGGATCACCGACTGTGAGCCGGACACCGCCATCGGGGTATTCCTTCGCGACAACGTCATCCGTTCCCAGAATGGACATCCAGGGCTCACTGTCGCCACGCGCGGGCAGATACACGAAGTTGGCATGGGAGTCCGGGATGTGTGCGCCCATCTGTGCGAGCCGTTCCCGGAGCTGATCACGTTCGTAGACAATGGAATCGACCCGTAGCCGCAATTCATCTTCGGCCGCGTAGGACGCCGCGACCGCCACCGCGGCCGCGCGGTTCATGCCGAACGGAAGCTGGTATCTACGAATGACACCACAGACCGCGGGAGCGGCCAGCCCGTAGCCGATGCGCAGCCCCGCCAACCCGTATGCCTTGGAGAATGTGCGCAGCACAACCAGGTTCGGGTGCGCTGCGATCAACCTCGGAATGTCCAGATGTGCATCGGGATCCACGAATTCGATATAGGCCTCATCGAGAATGACGACACTGGACGGCGGAGCCTCACGGACAAACTCATAGACCTGATCGGCAGGTATCAGCGTTCCGGTCGGGTTATGTGGCCGGCACAGCACCACGGCGGCGGCATCGGCGTCACAGGCCGCTCCCAGTAGCTCATCCAGATCAGTCATCCCATTGTTCGCCAGCGGGATCGGCACCTGGATCAGTCCGGCAATATCGGCAAGTATCGGGTAACCGTCGAATGTCGGATGCGCAAAGACCAAAGAATCGCCCGGCTGGCACAACGCCTGCAATACCTGCAGCGCCACCCCGGTGGCCCCGACACCCACCACCACTTCCTCCGGTGTCATACCGACACGTTCGGCGATCAATCTCGGGAGCACCACGGGTAGAAACTCGGGGTACCGATTCACCTCCGCAATGTCATGCCTGAGCGCATCGCGCACCGATGGCAGTGGGCGATAGGGATTTTCGTTCAGCGCCAATCGGAGCGGACTGATCGTCACAGACCCCTCCCGCCCCACCGCACGGCCGCCGCAGCCGCGTAATCACCGGCATGGGCGAACCCCGCCAGCATCACGGTGTCGCCGACCTTGACCTGCCCATCGGAGATCGCCTGATCGAGCGTGTGCGGAATACCCACCCCGAACAGGTTGCCGCACTCGTCAAAGGTATCGGGGTGCTTCTCCCGGGGCAGCTGCAGGGCATCGCGCCAGTTCCGCAGGAAGATCCGGTTTGGCTGGTTGGTCACCAGGGCGTCGAGATCCGTTGACGGAACCCCGATTCGATCACAGACCGCCAGTGCCACCTCGGGCACCATCCTGTTGCCGCGGGCCAGCACCTTGCTGATCTTGTGCTCGGTGAACGCCACCCGCCCCTGCCCAGGTCCGGCCTCCCAATACTTGCGATGAGGCGTGACCGCGTAGGTCATGTCTCCCGCGAACTCACCGAAATTCCGTGTCTCGATACCCAAAACCGGCGAGCCCCCTTCACGGGTGATCAGCGCCGCGGTGGCGCCGTCCCCCGGTATCGAGGCCTGTGCGGTGGAGCGCACTTGCTCTTGCACAAAGATCTGGCCCGCCGCGTTCTGCATATTCACGATGAGCGCCGAGCGGGCGCTCGACGAGGCCATCATCTGTTGCACAAGCTTGAGCATCAGAACGAACGACACGCAGCCGCCGTTGTGCACGTCCAGAATCCACTCCGGGCGGATTTGCAGCCGGTTCGCCACCTCGCCACCGCAGCCCACAAAGGGCAAGTCGGGCAACTGGGTGTGCGTCAGAAGAATGTCTACCTCGTCCAACACACTGTCCCCGTGCCGGGCCTTGAGACCGGCGACCGCACGCTCGGCCATATCCACCGCGGATTCGTCGGCGGCGACGTGATGCCGATGAGCCGGGCTCCGGAACATGACGTTCTCGGCCAGGTCATCGTCCTTGGCATACTGCGCGAAATAGTCAGCGCTGACCCGGTTCTCGGGAAGATAGCTGGAGATATCGAAAATGCTGACGGTCATTTCATCCACTCCGGAACGATCGGAAGCCCATGGCTGTGGCGGTATTCGGCGATGGCCTTGAGATTCAGCAGCTCCAACAGGTGGCCCGCGCCGAACATGTCCCAGAAGTCCCCTACCCACGGCTTACGTTGTGGAGGAGCGGTTTCCGGATAGGGATTCTCGTCGTAGAACGGGTGGTGGCAGTTGGTCCACAGCACGACGGAGCCCGGCTTGTTGAGCACCACCTGCGCGTCGACCACCCGCATGAGGTAGATCATCCACAGGTGATCGCCCTGATCCCAGGCACAGTGATAATCGACGGTTCCGGATTCGGCGTTCGACTCGGTGCGGGTATAGATCAGCGTGTCGGAGCCCAAGCGGTCATGTGCGACCCACAGCCCGGCCTCATCGGTTTCCTCGAAACCGCGCAGGCTGTAGGTCCACTCCTCCAGGCAACGGGTATCGGAGAGGTATCGATGCAATTCGTCGGGTGGGCAGTCCACGTACTCCTGGACGGTGCAAAACGGGCCGAACACCTGATCATGCGGATACACCGATCGCATCATGTCCATGATGATCGGAGTCGCCTTCTCGCGCGGCGAGGTCTCGATGCGGTGCACCCCGGGCAGCGCGTCCCCGGTGCCCGCATCGGCGGCGATATCGCTAAGCGCGGGCAAGGCTTTCAGGCCAGGCGTGGATGTTTCGGTAATCGTGTCGGTCATGTGTTTTCTCCTTAGCGATTTCAGATGACAGGAACGGAGCAAACGGGGGTATCTCGTCGGTAGAGCAAATGACCTCCACCACGGAAGGACCGCTGTGAGCCATCGCCGCATTCATGGCAGCCTCGAGATCGGCCACCGTATCGGCCGAACGGCACATCAGGCCGGGGAACATTGCCGCCAGCCCGGCCCCGATGCGCGAGGGCGAGAACCGGTTGAAGCTGTACTGCCCTCCGTAATACAGCTGCTCGCGGGTGACACACATGGCGTGCGCGTTGTTATTGACGATGACGAAGGTGACCGGCAGTCGATGTTCGATTGCCGTGTGAATCTCCATGCCGTGCATGAAGAATGCGCCGTCGCCCGCGACCACCACGGTGCGGCCGCCCCGCGCGAACGCACAGCCGATGCCTGCGCCGAAGGCATACCCCATGCCACCCATCCCGAGGGCAACGACGTAACGCCCCTGGCGCCGAGCGCCCAGGTAGTGCACCGCAGCGGCTCCGGTGTTGCCGGCATCGACGAAGATATCCGCCTCCGCAGGAATCACCCGGTCCAGAACGTGCATGCCATCGTGGTACCTGACACCTTCGCCGTCATGTGCGGGCGGTTCGAGATGAGCTGGTGCGTAGATCGTTTCGTTGTCGGGGCAGTCGGCGCGCACCGGTAGGGCCGCGGCGAGCTGGGCCAGTGTGGACACCAGATCCTCGGTCTGCAGGTGCCGCGATGCGATGTGCGGTGTCGCCGAACCGATCGAGAGTACCGGTGTTGTGGAGAAGTCGACGCCCCCACGAGTCATCACGGGCATGGTGGTCCCGACGCACACACACGTCACACCGTGGTGCATTACCCTTTCCACCGCCGGGTGTCCCATTACCCCGATGACACCCAGCAGTCGCGGATCCTCGCCGTCCACAGCATCTTTGGCGTCGGGAGACACCGCGACAAAGGCGTCAAGACGATCGATGAGATCAGCCAGCTCGTCACGAGCATTGTGCCGCGCCACCTCCGGGCCGGCCACCACCAGTATCCGGCCGGGCGTATCGGCCAGATACTCGGCGAAATCGGCAAGCTGGGTCGGCACCGCCCCGGGCCGAGCATGCGGCTCCCGCATCTGCGGCAGCGACCTCAGGCGGGCCTGCTGAACATCTTTAGGTATCAAGAGCACCGCGGGCAGACCGTCCCGGACCGCAGCCAGGGCATGGGCAAGCGCCCCGGCGATTTCTTCCGGGTGCTGCACGCGGGCGCAGTAACCGGAGATGGGACGGAAAACCGCCTCCAAGTCCATGCTTCCGGCACGCCCACTCCCGTCCTGAAACGCGCCGTTACCTTCCAACGGGCGGGGCGGCTGGCCCACGATCGCCAGGACGGGAACTCCGCTCGCATATGATTCGGCAAGCGCGGGAACAAGATTGACGGCACCACCGCCCGACGTGGCGGCCACCACGCTCATCCTCGACGTGGCGCGCGCGTAGCCGTCGGCCATCGTGCCCGCCGAGAACTCGTGTTTGGCGACGACGGCCTCGATACCGGGTGTGTAGTGCACGGCATCGTAGAGATCCTCGATGTTGGCGCCGTCGACTCCGAAGAAGTAATCGACATCGTGGTGACGCAGCTCCAGCGCGAGCCAGTCAACCACTCGTATGTTCCCGTTCCCGGCACATATCGGCGTGGTCATGACTAGTACACGACTGTCACACGTGACCGGTTCAACAATCCACGAGAAAAGGTGATCGAGTTATCTCAATCATGTGATGGCACAATATGAATCGAGTTTCAGGTAGTGCCGATATGGGCACGTCAAAGCATCACGAGCCTGACATGTAGGAACTTCAGCGACGCAGTTCGAGGAACACCAGGGGTGCCGAGTCGCCGTGATTGTCGATCACCTGGACACTCTCGATCTGATCCTGAGCCATCGGAACAGTCGTCGACGTCATCATCGCGGAGCCCGGTTTGGCCGTCCACGAACTGGCGATCATGTTCCCACCCTCGCGGGTACCGATCCGCAGCGCGTACGGCGCCGCGGAGCCGTCGGCATCATCTCCGTACGCCGGATAACTACACCACATTTCGATACGGGTCCCGACACCGTCGCGGGCAATGGCCACTTGCGCACTCAGCGGCGATGGCGTCACCTGACGCATCGGCTGCCAATGCTCACCCGAGGGCAGCGAACCCGCCGCGACATTCATCGGCGCGGGCCGGTGATACCACGGTGGCGGCACCAAGGAAACCGTCAGTGCCACGCCGGCGGCCACCGCGACGGCGCCCACATACGCCAGTCGGCGCACGGCACTCTGCCGTCGCCACCGAGCCTGCAGCTTGGGCCACAGAGCCTGGACCGGGCAGCTGGTAGCCGGCTTCGCGAGCACCGGGGGGTCTTCGAGTTCCATCCTCTCGGCGTAGCCGCGATCGACCTTGGACAGCAGGCCGGGCATAGCGGTGACCTCCGACAGAGCGCGCTGACAGCTGACACAGTCAACCAGGTGCTGCTCGTACTCACGCCGTTCGGTCGACGAGAGCGCGCCCAGCACATAGGCGGCATCCCAATCGGCATAGACATGTTCGATAGTCATCGCGTGACCCCCATTTCCTGCAGCGACAACCTAAGCGCACGCACGCCGTAGTGCAGGCGTGATTTGACGGTACCTTCGGGCACCCCCAGCTCAGCGGATATGTCGGCGACTGAACTCCCGCGGTAGTACGCACGCAGGATGACGGCTCGGTGATCCGTGGACAGTGTGCGGAGCGCCTCGGCGACCAGCCACGCGTCCAGCGTCGCATCCACCTGATCGGGGGACGCGAACTCGGGTGTCTCGGCAGTGGCTATCTCGCTACGAAAACGGGAGCTACGCGCGTTATCGCGGACCAGATTGTGAGCAACCGTGAAAAGCCAGGCGCGCGCCGATCCTTCGGTCTGGTTGACCAGTGTTGGATGCCGCCAGGCGCGTAACAGCACCTCTTGCACGATGTCCTCCGACAGCGCCGAGTCGTGGGTCAGATACATAACATAACGATGCAGCGGGCCTGCGTACTCGTCATAAAAGGCCCGCATAAGACTCGATGAGCCACCGACGCCGATGCCTTTCGGCCCAGCCTGCCCATCCGCCATGGAACACCTCCGACGGTTACACGAACCGACCGCCCGATTGGTTCAAAGTACGCCCGTTTTGCCTCATCGAGCAGCCTTGTCATCATGATCGGGTGCGCAATCTCGAGGATGTTCACGAATGGTTCCTGTCCCGGGGCTTACCCGTTGTGCTGGACCGGCGGGTGCGCTCCCGCGAGCTCCTCGACCGCGCCGCACCCATGATCGGAGTGGCCGGCGCGGGCGTCTCACTCTACGAATTGCTCTCCACCGACAACGACACCCGCTCGATCATGCTGATGGCCCTGCTGATCGTGCTCGCCCTGCTCATGGCGGCGCAGCCGCTTGTGCTGACGGCGCTGCAGCGCCTTGGCACCGTCCGTGCCGATTCGGTGCGCCGCGCCTTGTCCTGGCTCGTCATCACGATCTTCGTGATCGTGCTGCCCCTCGCCGACACCGGCTCGTGGACAGCGGCCGCCGCGATGATGCCCGCGTTCCTACTCGCCGCGCTGGTACTGATCTGGCTGACCTATCTGGGTGCAGGATCCATCGGTCTGTGGGCGCTGCGTTACGCCTCGACGCAGTTCGGCGCACTCGCCACACTCATGTCCCGCGCGCTGCCGCTGCTCATGTTGACCGTGGTGGTGTTCTTCACCGGCGAGCTCTGGCAACTGTCGGCACGTATTACCCGGGAAAGGCTATGGCAGACCATTGGTTTCCTGGCACTGACGGCGTTGGCCTTCATGGCGGTGACGGTGCGTGACGAGCTGGCGAGCCTGCGCGAGAACCGTGCCGGAGACCCGGCGACCGCGGCGCTGCTGGTGGGCACACCACTGGCCGACCTCTCCGACGATGAGTCACCGCGTCTGGCCTTGAGATGGCCGGAACGCGTCAATGTGCTGCTGGTGATGGTGGTTTCACAGGCCATTCAGGTCGCGTTCTTCACCGCCGGAGTGTTCGCCTTCTTCATGCTGCTGGGCATCGTGGCGGTGCCACACGACGTGATGGCCCTGTGGTCCAACGAGGCCGCCTGCGCATCCGGGGCGGCGCCGCCATGCGCGGGCACCTGGTTCGGGATCCGGATCGGAGTGCCGCAGACGTTGATCCATATGGCGTTGTTGGTGGCAGTGCTCTCGGGGTTGTACTTCACGGTCAACAGCAGTGTCGATCCCCAGTACCGCAGCCGCTTCTTCGAACCGCTCATCGCCGATGTGGCGATCAGCCTGGCCGGCCGCGACGCATACCTCGCGGCCACCCGCGCCTAGCGCATTCGCCGGGCCAGGGTGGGCACGCCGTCGCCGTCGAGCTCGCCGATCACCACTGAGCGGCCTGCCGTCGCCAGTACCAGCGCCTCTCCGGGGCCGCGCACCTCCGGCCCGGAGCCCTTGGCCCAGTCCACATCGGTGGCCACGAACCGCAGTCCCTTGGTGTATCGCTTCGGGTGAGCACCGAAGTCCGGATGATCCAAGGCGAAGATCAGCCGGTCCACGGGGATGGCACGCGGTTTACCCAACGGTCTCCTGATGTCCTGCTGGTGCACCATGGCGTCGGTATGAAGAGCCGCGGGCGCCATCTTGCCGAAGGCTCCGGGTCGCACGGCCGACTCGAAATGGCGCAACAGTTCTTGATTCGATAGATGGCCGGTGCGTTCCAGCAGTGCGTCGTTGAGTTTGTCGATCGATGGGTTGCGCAGTGCGGTTCCCAGATACGCACCGAGCGATACCGCGTCGACACTGGCATGTGCCACGACATCGCGGACCCGCCACCCCGCACACAGTGACGGCGCCATCCAGTCATCCTCGGTGAGCGTGTGCAGGAATTCGGCGAGGCTGGCGCGCTCGGCGGAAAGCATTTCTCGGGGTTTCATGTGTCGTCCTTTGGGGCTGACGTCGGGCTGTACTCGCCATGCTAGGAAAACCACGCTGACCAGCACCGCCGCGGCCTGCCAGGCACTGCCAGACAGTGCCAAAGCATCATCATGAGCCCACCGGGCTTTCTATCCTCGCGCTGTGCCCCCACGTCGACTGGACCACACCGCAAGCCTGACCCCGCAATTCAATGCCTGGCAGCGCGCCGCCGAGTCCATGCAATCCGGTGCTCTGCTCGATGATCCGCAGTCCGGCTGGTTCGTGACGCATCCGCTGTTCCGGCTCGGCCTCGCCTCGCCGACGGCGGCGCGGTGGGGCCTGCGACTGCTGGATCGGTGGTGCGCAGCCGGGTGTCCGATGACGAGCTGCGGGCGCCGGCGGCGTCCGGCACCGCCCAAGTCGTTGTTCTTGGTGCGGGATTTGATACCAGCAGTCAACACCTGGGTCGCTGCCCGTCACCGTGTTCGAGGTCGACGCGTCCTCGACGCAGCGAGACAAGAGGCTTCTGGTGGAGCGCCGCGGTGTGCCGCCGCGATGGGCGCCGTGCGATTTCGAGCGGGACGATCTGACCACCAGCCTGTACACCGCGGGATTCGATCCGGCGGTGCCGGCGCTGGTGGTCTGGCTCGGCGTCACCTACTACCTGACGGTGCCCGCACTGGAATCGACACTGGCGCAGCTCAAAGACCTCTGTGCGCCGGGAAGCCGGCTCGTGATGGATTACGGCGATCCGGACATCGTCGGCCATGACAGCCCCCGGCCGATGGTGCGTCGAGTATCGAAGTCCGACACCCGGCGGGGCGAACCTTATCGCACCGGCATGACCGCTGCCCACGCCAACGAACTCCTTGCGCGCCACGGCTTTCAGACGATCACCCACCAACGGGTACCCGGGCTCCTGGACCGCTACGACCCGACGGACGAGCGCCGGCTCGCGCGCGGCGATGGGAACGCGGTGCTGACAGCTCAGCGCGTGTGAACAGTCACATAGGCCTACAGGTACTGGCCCAGGCTCGATTCGGTGTCGATCGCGCGGCTGGCACTCGAGCTCTTGCCGGTGACCAGCGTGCGGATGTAGACGATCCGTTCGCCCTTCTTGCCCGAGATCCGCGCCCAGTCATCCGGATTGGTGGTGTTGGGCAGATCCTCGTTCTCGGCGAACTCGTCAACGATCGAGTCGAGCAAATGCTGAATCCGCAGACCCTTCTGACCGGTCTCCAGCACCGCCTTGATGGCGTTCTTCTTCGCACGATCCACGACGTTCTGGATCATGGCGCCGGAGTTGAAGTCCTTGAAGTACATGACTTCCTTGTCACCGTTGGCATAGGTGACCTCCAGGAACCGGTTGTCGTCGATCTCGGCGTACATCCGGTCCACGACCTTCTCGATCATCGCCTTGATGGTCAGTCCGCGATCGCCACCGAACTCGGCGAGATCGTCCTCGTTGACCGGCAGCTTCTCGGTGAGGTACTTGGAGAAGATGTCCTGCGCCGACTCGGCATCGGGCCGTTCGATCTTGATCTTCACATCCAGGCGGCCGGGCCTCAGGATCGCCGGATCGATCATGTCTTCACGGTTGGAGGCGCCGATGACGATGACGTTCTCCAGGCCTTCGACACCGTCGATCTCGGAGAGCAGCTGCGGCACCACGGTCGTCTCGACGTCGGAGCTGACACCGGTACCGCGGGTGCGGAAAATGGAGTCCATCTCATCGAAGAAAACGATGACCGGCGTACCGTCCGAAGCCTTTTCGCGGGCTCGCTGGAAGATCAAGCGGATATGCCGCTCCGTCTCACCGACGAACTTGTTGAGCAGCTCCGGGCCCTTGATGTTCAGGAAGTAGGACTTGGCCTCGCGGGAGTCGTCGCCACGCAGCTCTGCCATCTTCTTGGCCAGCGAGTTGGCAACGGCCTTGGCGATGAGGGTCTTTCCGCATCCGGGCGGCCCGTACAGCAGCACACCCTTGGGCGGACGCAGGGCGTATTCCCGGTAGAGATCCTTGTGCAGGAACGGCAGCTCCACCGCGTCGCGGATCTGCTCGATCTGCCGGGTCAGGCCTCCGATGTCGCTGTAGCTGACGTCCGGCACCTCCTCCAGCACCAGATCCTCGACCTCGGCCTTGGGGATCCGCTCGAAGGCATACCCGGCCTTGGTGTCAACCAGCAACGAATCGCCGGGCCGTAGCTTCCGCGGCTTAAGATCCGCTCCGTCGGCGTCCTCGGAGACATCCGAGAGGTCCGGTGCGATCAGCGGATCGGCCAGCCAGACGATGCGTTCCTCGTCGGCATGTCCCACCACGAGCGCGCGGTGACCGTCGTCCAGCAGCTCGCGCAGCGTGCTGATCTCACCGACAGATTCGAAGTTGCCGGCCTCGACCACCGTGAGCGCCTCATTGAGGCGCACGGTCTGGCCCCGGCGCAGCTCAGCGGTCTCGATGTTGGGCGAGCAGGTCACCCGCATCTTGCGGCCCGAGGTGAAGACGTCCACCGTGTCGTCGGCCTGTACCGCCAGCAACACGCCGTAACCGCTCGGCGGCTGGCCCAGCCGGTCAACTTCCTCGCGCAGCGCCAAGAGCTGCTGACGGGCCTCCTTGAGGGTGTCCATCAGCTTGGCGTTCCGCGCGTTCAGGGAGTCAATGCGGGCCTCAAGCTGGTTCAGGTCACGCAGACGACCGGCATCGCCGGCGCTCGCTCCTCGCGAAGTCGCACTGTCTTCCAACTCTTGGCGAAGCGCCGCAATCTCTCGGCGTAGCCGCTCCAGCTCGGCGGCATCCGGTGTGCCGAACGCCTCTGAACGCTCCGACTCACTCATGATGTCCTCCTTTCCCACACCGAGAATTGGTGCGGTGGATACTTCAACGCTACCGGCGATTGGCCGGTCATGCGGGGTCTACCCGTTGTCTGTGACGTCTACGCTGTTAGCGTTCGTCACATTCAGGTCGATCGAAAGGACAACCGTGAGCTCACAAACCGGTATGTCGGGGGTCGCCATGCTGGGTTTACTCGCGGCGGCGGTTGGCTTGGCAGTGCCAATGAGCGAGCCGACAGCCAGCTCTCCTAGCTCGACAGCAACGATCGCGATACCCCTCGACGTCGCCCCCGTGTCGTGGGATATCCCGATGGACGTTCCTTCCGACCCGGCCGATGCCACACCCACATCCGATGAGTTGAGCGGTTTGCTGTATTCACTCGCCGATCCGGGCGTGTCGGCCCTCGCCAAGGGCGGTCTGGTCGAGGGCGGCATCGGTACCGGCGAGGGGATCTACGCTGATCGCGCGTTCAAGAACGCCAACCGCGATGGTTTCCTACCGCTCGCTTTCACGGTCTCCGACATCAAATCCACCGGACCGGGCCTGACCTCGGCTGCGGTCACCATTACCGGTCCCAAGACCCAGGCCTACACGACGAAGATCAACTTCGTGAATCAGGACGGCTGGAAGATCAGCAAGGCGTCAGCCATTTCGCTAATCCAGGCGGCATCCGGTAAGTCTGGAAGGTAGACGTAGCCGATATGCCGAATGGAGTCACCTGGATCATGGCCCGTCACCTTCAACTCGCAGTCGTCGCGGCGGGTGCAGCCGTTCTCGCCCTGACCGCCTGCAGCAGCTCAAGCGATAAGGCCGCCCCGGTCAGCTCCTCGGTGTCGCAGCCCACGTCCCCGGCCGCCGCCGTCCCAGACCATCCGCTGCCGGATCCGGCGGTGCTGACCGATGTTCTCAACCGTCTCGCCGATCCGACCCTGCCGGGCGCCGAGAAGGTCACCGCTGTTCAGGGCGCCACCCCCGAACAGCTGGACAAGTTCACCAAGGCGATCGGCGACGCCGGGTTCTCGCCGTTGTCGTTCACCGTGAAGGACCCCAAGTGGTCGACGGAGACCGCGGGCGATGTCGAGGCCGTCGTCACCATCAATAGCCCGAGTCCCAAGATGGGCGGGTTCGCGGTGCCGATGTCGTTCTCACCCGAGGGCCAGGGGTGGAAGTTGTCGAAGCGGACCTCCGACCTACTGCTCAAGACCGGGACATCGCTCGCGGGTACCGCCGCACCACATGAGGCGCCTCCCGCAGCTGCCCCGGCTCCCGAGGCACCTGCCCCGTAGCTACACCGCGGTAGTCGGTAACCGCTTACGCCGCAGTGGCGTCGGGGTGATTGTGTCCGGCGCCAGGCGACGTGCACTGACCAAGAACGCGGTATGCCCGCGCATGCTGTGCTCCGGACGCACCGCCAGACCGACGACGTTCCAGCCGCGCTGCATCGTCTCCCAGGACCGTGGCTCGGTCCAGCATTGCTGTTCTCGCAACGCCTCGACGACACGCGACAGCTGGGTGACAGTAGCGACGTAGACGACGAGCACGCCGCCGGGCACCAGCGATTCTGCGACCGCGGGCAAAGTCTCCCAGGGCGCCAGCATGTCGAGAACCACCCGGTCGACGGCACCCGCATCCGCCGGCCGCTCGCACAGGTCGCCCAGCACCAGCTCCCAGTTGTTCGGTCGCTCTCCGAAGAATGTTGTGACGTTACGCACAGCGTGTTCGGCGTGATCCTCACGAATCTCGTAAGAGATCACCGTTCCCTCGGGCCCCACCGCTCGCAGCAGCGAGCACGTGAGCGCGCCCGACCCTGCGCCGGCTTCCAGCACCCGCGCGCCGGGGAAGATATCGCCGTCGTGCACGATTTGTGCGGCGTCCTTCGGGTAGATCACCTGCGCACCCCGCGGCATCGACAGCACGTAGTCGATGAGCAAAGGGCGCAGCACCAGGAACTGGTCACCGTTGGTCGATTTCACGACGCTGCCCTCGGGGATTCCGATCACCCCGTCGTGCACGATGGCACCACGATGGGTGTGGAACTCCTTACCGGGCTCGAGCACCATCGTGTAGTGCCGCCCCTTGGGGTCGGTCAATTGCACGCGATCGCCGACGACGAACGGTCCGGTTCGAGACATGCGGCTCACCTTGCCAGGTATGCGTTGCCGACTCCGAATCGGGCAGACATCAGGGCAGGCAGGAGTGTCCGCCACCAGTGTGTTTCGCCGCACAGGTTTAGCTATTGATGCCAACAGGCAGTAGTGTCTATCACTGAGCGCTGAATTTGCGCTCGCGTCGAAGAACGTTTCTTTCGTCAGCCAGTGTGAATTTAGGCAGACTTTCAGGCTCTTCTCTCGGCGATCGACATTGCCCACTGGCAATCTCGCCACCACAATGCCTCGAAAGGCGTTCAACTACCCATGTCTCAACCCACATTTGATTCCCTTGGCGTGCCCGCACCACTTATCGACGTGTTGCAGGCCGCTGGAATCAGCGCGCCGTTCCCCATCCAGGCCGCGACTCTTCCCGACACTCTCAGTGGCCGTGACGTACTGGCCCGTGGCAAGACCGGCAGCGGAAAGACTCTCGCGTTCTCCCTTCCTGTCGTCTCCCGTATTGCCAGTGGCAACCGGGTACCGCGTAAGCCGCGTGCACTCGTGCTGGCACCCACCCGGGAGCTGGCGACCCAAATCAGCGCAGTCATCGAACCTTTGGCCGCGATCTGCCGCCTCAAGGTCACCACCATTTTCGGTGGAGTCTCCCAGCACCGGCAGGTGCAAGCCCTCTCGGCCGGCGTCGACATCGTGGTCGCCTGCCCGGGACGCCTGGAAGACCTTCTGAAGCAACGCCATCTGAGTCTGGACGCCGTGGAGATCTGCGTGCTGGACGAGGCCGACCACATGGCCGACCTCGGATTCCTGCCCGCGGTGACCCGGCTGCTGGCCGCGACACCGAGTTCCGGTCAGCGCCTGCTGTTCTCGGCCACCCTGGATAACGACGTCGACAAGCTTGTCAAGCGGTTCCTGCACAACCCCGCCGAGCACTCGGTCGATTCCGTCGACTCCCCCGTCGCCGCGATGACGCATCACGTGTTCACCGTCAGCGGCCCGGATGCCAAGCGCGATCTCGTCAACACGCTGGCCTCCGGCACCGGGCGGCGCATCCTCTTCATGCGCACCAAGCATCAGGCGAAGCGGCTCGCGCATCAGCTCAACCAGTCGGGTATTCCCTCGGTTGACTTGCACGGCAACCTTTCTCAGGGTGCACGCGATCGTAACCTCGCCGCGTTCTCCGGTGGCCAGGCACGGGTGCTGGTGGCTACCGATGTCGCCGCACGCGGAGTCCATGTCGATGACGTGACCTTGGTCGTGCACGTCGACCCGCCCGCCGAGCACAAGGCCTACCTGCACCGGTCGGGCCGCACGGCCCGCGCCGGCGGTGCCGGTGACGTGGTGACGGTGGTGCTTCCCGAACAGCGACGCGACGTCACGCAGCTGCTGCGCAAGGCCGCCATCACGGCCACCCCGCAGCAGGTGACGGCTCATTCCGACGAGGTCAAGAAATTGGTGGGCGAGGTAGCACCGTATGTGAAACCTGCTCCCGCCCAGAAAGCCAGCGGCTCCCCCGCACCGAACGCACAGCGCGGCCAGCGGTCGCAGCGGCCCCGTGGCGGCACCGAGGGACGCCCCGCGCGGGCGCCTCGGCGCGGTGGAAACGGGCAGCGGTCCGCGCAGCGCGCAGGCAGCGGTAGCACGTCGAGGTAGGTCTGAATCCACGATCGATATGCCGACTACCGGAGGGTCATCCGCCAACCGCGGGTGACCTCCGGTAGTTGCGTTCAGGCACCTCTTGCCGCGCGCGTGGCCGCCTTCTCCTCGTAGTACTTCGCACGTTCATCCACTGCGGCAAGGAATTTCACGAGAGTCTCGCGAGCCTGCTCACCCTCGGGCCCGACATCGGAACGTTCGAACACCCGCCAGAACCGCAGGATAGGCTGCAGCACCTCGTCGTGATGGATGCGCAAGTCGTAGATGCCCGCCTTCGCGATGGCTATCGCGTTCTGCGCGAAACCCGCCATCCCCATACCCGGCATCGAGAAGCCGACGATCTCCTTGCAGATCGCCTGTATCGCAGCATCGGGCTCGATATCGAGTGCCGCCGACATGAGATTGCGGTAGAAGACCATGTGCAGGTTTTCATCCAGCGCCACCCGCGCCAACAGCTGATCGGCGATCGGGCAGCCCGAGGCCTTCCCCGTGTTGCGGTGTGATATCCGTGTGGCCAGCTCCTGGAACGACACGTAAGCCAACGCCTCCAGGGGTGTCTTATCCCCTGAGTCATAACCGGCGACGGTGTGCGCCATGCGCATTGCTTCAAGATTGGTCGGGTCCACACCACGGGTGACCACCAGATAGTCGCGAAGTGCGATGCTGTGCCGCCCCTCCTCCGCCGTCCACTGGCCCACCCAGGTTCCCCACGCGCCGTCTCGCCCAAATCTCGTGGCGATCTCACGGTGATAGGACGGCAGGTTGTCCTCGGTCAGCAGATTGACGATCAACGCCGCCTGGGCCACCGGGTCGAGAGGGCTGTCCTCCGGCCGCCAATCCTCGCCACCGAGGAAGGCAAAGTCCCTGCCCCGGCTCCATGGCACGTAATCATGTGGGGCCCATGGCCGCGCGACACCCAGGTGCCGTTCGAGATTCGCCTCGACCACGGGCTCCAACTCGGTGAGCAATCGCGTTTGTAGTCCGGTCACCATCTCGTCCACCTCTCCTTTCGGCCTACCCCCGTCTGTAACCTACGGTACCGTAAGTTACAGAAAAAGTGGCTGACGAATTGGTGAACTGACGAGGACTAGGCAGACCCGGCGCCGGCGCCCGCGACCACGGGTGCCACCAGGTAACTCGGCTGGTCAGGGTCCAGAACAAGAGCCTGACCGTGACGACTCGCCCACAGTTCAGGAACGGACGGTATGTACCTCGGCAGGCTGGCTGCCGAGACAACGACCCGCAGCCGGTGCCCGGCCGCGATCACCGCGTCCACCTCCGTGAGATCGATATCGAGTGTTATCGGCACACCGGGCTCCACCGGGAGCTTGCACCCCGTACCAGTGGGATGCCAAGGCGATAGGTAGTCGCCGTCCGCGGTCCGCAAACTCCTGCCCTCGTCCACGCCCCGCCGCGATGCCAGCAGCGCACCCTCGGCCAGCATCCGGGAAAAGCCGTCGGGTGCCACATCCGTCACCGAAACGACCCAGAATGCCTCCGTCCCCAACGCTTTGGTGCGCAGATGAAGGTTGAGCGCCCCGGAGATCACCCATGACTCCGCGGCCGCGGCGCTGGTGAACGTGAGCGCACCACGCTCGAAGTAGCGCGAGTCCTTGAGCCCGGACGTTCCCAAGGCGGCGGTGATACCGGCCGTCAACCGGGAGGTGGTCGGCGATTTCAGCAGTCCCATCCGGCGTCGAAGGAGGTGCTCGGTCCTATTGAGCGGTGCGGCACCACCCAACGACCCGTCGAATGTCGAACCAGCGCCCACGCCCGAGGGTTCGGCGTCCAGGTAGAAGCGTTGCGGCCTTGCCTCGGGCCGCGGATAGGCGTCCAGGGTGTGCCAACCGCCACTTTGCTGCTGCAAGGTGAGCGGGCCGTAGCTCTCTATTCCGTTGTCAATACCTTTGAGCCACCTGTCAAACCATGCACGCTGCAAGACATCCAGCCGAGGCGGTCCACCCTGGCGGCCAAGCTGTGAACCCGGCGAGCCGTGATACCCCTCGTTGATGACGACCTGAAATCTGCCACCCGGCAACGCGGCTCGGCGATGGATACGCAAGGCGGCCGGGCCAAAGATGTCGTCCCACGCCCCATAGACAAACGTCGGGATCTCGATGTCCTCGAACCGGGGGCTGATCTGCTGGAAGTATTCGTCGTTGTCAATCAGTGCACCTTTGCCGCGCAGCCCCTCGAAGATGTACCGCACCACGCGATTCAGCGGCGCTCGCAACCGCCCCGCGAGCCAGCCCAGCCCGATGCCACCACGTGTCACATCCGACGGCGACGGCAGCCACTTTCCCAGTGCGACGGCAAGCATCCAGACAGGCAGGAAAAATGTCTGTGCTCCACCGGTTTTCATGAGGTCTCGGGATATGTCACTGACCGGCTCCACCGCGAACACCGCGCCGAGACCAGGCACCTGATTCCCGGCAGCCTGGAGCGAGTTGATCGAGCAGTAGGAGATTCCATACATCCCCACCCCACCGTCGCACCATGGCTGCGCCTGCGCCCACGCCACCACCTCGGCGGTGTCGCGCTGCTCGACATCGTTGAGCATCCCCCAGTCACCGGTGGAGGCGCCGGTTCCCCTAACGTCCACAACCACCTGGGCATACCCACTGCGGATCAGCGAGTCATTCACCCCAAACGTCGTCAGGCCACCGCCCGGAATCGCGCGCGCCAGTTCGGCGAGCTCGACCAGACGCGGGTTCTTCGGCGGTGCGGCCGGCACGGTCACGCCGAACCGGCTCAGCCCGCGAAGCAGCCACGCGGCCAGATGAGTAACGGATTTGTTGTAGGGGGTGAGGTTGAAAAGCACCGGGACCGGGTCACTCACCGGAGTCCCGTCGGCGTTGGCCGGCCGGAACACCTGGGCTTTGAGCACGGTCCCATCGGACAGCGGTATCGAGACATTGGGAGTGAAGGACACCCGGGAGTACCGGCTGGGTCCATCGGTCACCGCGGTCCATCGCTCGGCCTGGGCGGCCCCGGCGAGCGCCGTGTCGTTTACCTGCAGGCTCTCCAGAGGGCTTCGATGCTTTGCCGTCGTCACTACGTGTTCCTCTCGGGCGGGGCCGCGCTGCCCATGGCCAATGAGAGGTTCACGTTACTTCGAGTACGGATATTTCGGGGACGACTTGTGACATGTGTTGAATGGCGCCCGCCTATTTTGTGCACGGCGTGGCGTCAGCACCTGTCGGACGTGATGCCTAGGCTGCCAACCATGGAGGAGACCACGCAGAACCGGCCAACGCGCCGACCCGCGCTCTCTCCTTCTCGTGCCAGCGACTTCAAGCAGTGCCCACTGCTGTACCGGTTCCGCGCGATCGACAGGCTCCCCGAGCCGCCGTCCACGGCACAGGTGCGCGGCAGTCTCGTGCACGCCGCTCTGGAAGATCTCTACGCTCGGCCCGCCGCCGAACGGGAGTACGCCACCGCCGCCGGATTGGTGGAGCCCGCGTGGGAACGCCTCGTGGAATCGAACCCCGAACTCGCCGCAGTGGTCGAGTCCGAATGCCTTCCAGGGTTTCTCGACGAGGCCAGAGACCTGCTGTCGGGCTACTACCGGCTCGAAGATCCCACCCGATTCGATCCCGACAGCTGCGAGGAGCGCGTCGAGGTCGAGCTGTCCGACGGCACGATGCTGCGCGGATTTATCGACCGCATCGATATCGCACCCGGAGGCGCGATGCGCCTGGTGGATTACAAGACAGGACGTGCACCTCGCGCCCTGTTCGAAGCCAAGGCGCTGTTTCAAATGAAGTTCTACGCCGTCGCGCTATATCGCACCCGCGGTGTGGTGCCGCGACGGCTGCGACTGCTGTATCTGTCCGATGGCGAGGTGCTCGACTACTCACCGGATGAGGCGGAGCTGCTCAAGTTCGAGAAGACGTTGATGGCGATCTGGCGGGCGATTCAAAACCTCGGCACCACGGGCGACTTCCGGCCCAACCCGTCCCGATTATGCGGCTGGTGCGCCCATCAGTCGCTGTGCCCCGCATTTGGCGGCACGCCGCCGCCCTACCCGGGCTGGCCCTCCGGTTACGGTGTCTCTGATACGGATATCGAAGATGCCGAAGCCTCCGCGACCGCGATCCCGGGAGATGCCGCATGACGCTGGACCTGACTGGCTGCTACTACCGGCGCTTGGACGCCGACGGCGAGTTCCAGGTATTCGAGTCCACCGCGCTGACCGCCAGCGGGTGGGGTCCGAATCTCCAGCACGGCTCGCCCCCGATGGCGTTGCTACTCAAGGCCATCGAGGAGCTGCCCGAGCCGCGTGAGAGCCTGCGGATCGGCCGGGTCGCGCTGGACATCCTCGGCCCGGTTCCCCTGGAGCCGGTGCGGGTGCGGGCGTGGATCGAACGGCCGGGGCGCCGGATCGCACTTGCGGTCGCCGAGATGGAGGCGCACGCCAATGGCGGATACCGTGCAGTCGCGCGGGCCAGCGCGTGGCTGTTGGCCACATCGGTGACCGCCGACAAGGCCAGTGACCGATATCCACCACTGCCCGAATACCCGCAGGGCCCCACCCCGACCGCCTTCGGTTTCGAGGGCTCCAACTACTCGAAATCTGTTGATTTTCAGTGGTTTTCGGTACCCGATGGAGAACCACAGGTGGCCTGGATGCGGCCACACGTGCATATCGTTGACACCGAGCCCACCACTCCATGGCAGCGGCTGGCGTCGGTCATCGATTCCGCGAACGGAATCGGCGCGGTGCTCAACCCGCTGCGATTCGTCTACATGAACACCGACACCGTGATGCACGTGCACCGGATTCCCCACGGTGATGATTTCGGAGTGCGCGCCCGCATGTCGGTCGGACCCGACGGTGTCGGCGTGACCACGGCGGAGATCTTCGACCGCCGGGGTTACATCGGCTCCAGTGCACAGACCGTGTTGGTCCAGCGGCGCTAGATTACGGCGAACCGCTCCTGCGCCGGACGGTTTCCTTGATGCGCTCCGGCAGTGCGGGAACGTCAAGCAGTTGGGGAAGCAATGCGGGTTCACGGGTCAGCGCCCGGAAGGCCAGCCCGACGGTGACATCGTGGTCTGGACTGCCAGGCCGCCTTCGACATCTTCCCCGACTTCGCCTTCTACCCGCAGGACGGGACGAATCGGTCGTTGCCCTACTGGGACTACTTCGATGGTCAGTGGCGCGTGACCATTCCGTGGCGAGGCATCGGCCGCATGATCGGCGAGACCATCGAACCCAACACCGGAGCCAAGCTCAAGGGAACGGGCCGCTGCCTGAACTTCATTGGCATTGACCGCTATACATTGACCGAAGACTTCAAGATCACCCACATCGATACCGACTGGGACATGCTCTACGGCGCCGCACAGCTGGCCGGATTGGGCCCCCTCATGCGGAGCCGCAGCCTTCAGAAGATCGGACTACGCGCCGCTTTGGTCACGACCGGTCAGCGGGCGCAGAGACACCTTTGTAGCAGGCGATGAGGCCGCCAATGAACCCGAGAGCCGCCGCCTCGATAGCCACAATCAGCACATTGGTCGGACTCATCAGCTGCGCCAAGTTCCCGATGAACAGACTCAGCGGAGTGTGCTTACCGAAAGCCGAGAAGAAGTAGACGCCAGCTGCCCCAACAGCTATCAACGCCAGCGGCACCGCGGCAACCGCGGTAGCGAGGACACGGGGAACGATGAACGCATGCGTGACGTCCATACCCCTGCCCCGCATGGCGTCGATCTCCTGCTGAATCCGGGGCGAATCGGCCTCGGCGAAGACAACGGTGGCACCCGTGGCCGCCGCGACCAACACCACGTGCGTCGGGAATCCCGTCGGGCCGAACACCAGGGCCTCGAGGACGAGCACGATCACCACGGCCAGCGGTATCGCCACCATGCACATCGGCAGCACCGACACTCTGGCTATCGACCACACCTGCCGGAAGAACTCGCCCACCGCGGGTGGGCGACGCAGCATGGCACCCAACGTGTCCAGTGCCATCCCCAGAAAGCCGGTAAAAGTTCGCCTGGGCTTCTGCTGGACAGGGCTCCCGATCAAGCCGTCCCCCGGGTCCGCGTCGGTCACCGTCGGGGCTTCTAAATACGTCGTCACATATCACTGCATATCGTGTTCTGCTCGCGCTCGCGGCGGAATCATCAAGATCACCGTACGACGCGCGGGTCACCAGGCCAGAAGGCTAGACGGACACCTTGTTGCGGCGGTGCTCACGAACCATGGCGATGGCAGTCTTGAGCCCACGCCGCGGAACCGAATTCGACTCGGCAGCAGGAGGTTCTAGGACCACGAACATGCGCTCACTACGAGTCTCCGGCGCGTTGTCCGCGGTGGCATGCAGGAACCGGTCCGGTAGCGACAGTTTGGCGATGGTGCGCCAGGTTTTCGCGTACTGGAGCAGCATCGACCCGGTCGTATACGGCAGGTCATAGCGCTCGCAGATATCCCGCACGCGCACCGAGATCTCGTGCAGCCGGTTGCTCGGCAGGTCCGGGTACAGGTGATGCTCGATCTGGTGACACAGGTTGCCACTCATCAGCCGCATCGTCGGCCCCGCATCGAAGTTCGCGCTGCCCAGCAGCTGGCGCAAGTACCACTGGCCACGCGTCTCGTTCTCCATATCGGTCACGGAGAACTTCTCGGCGCCGTCCGGAAAATGCCCGCAGAAGATGACGGCGTTGGACCAGAAGTTGCGAATCAGGTTGGCCGTTGCCGTGGCGGTCAATGTGGATCGGTAGGTCGCCCCCGGCGACAGCGCGGTGATTGACGGGAATGCGACGTAGTCCTTGAAGACCTGCGAACCCGCAGACGTGATCAGCTCACGCACCCGCTGCTTGGTCGCCTCGCGGGTTTCCTTTGTCCAGATCTTGCGGAACTCCAGGTGCTGCAGAGCAATTCCCCACTCGAATCCCGCCGCGAGGATGAAATTGAGCGGCAGGTTCAAGAGGTTGCGCACCTTCCACGGCTCGTCGCGCGTGACACGGAGGATCCCGTAGCCCACGTCGTCGTCCAGATCGAGGATGTTGGTGTACTTGTGATGCTCGACGTTGTGCGTGAAGCGCCAGTGCTTGGAGGCGCCGGCCATGTCCCACTCCCACGTCGAGGAGTGAATCTCGGGGTCGTTCATCCAATCCCATTGGCCGTGCATGACGTTGTGGCCGATCTCCATGTTCTCGATGATCTTGGCAACGGCCAGCGTCACCGTGCCGGCCCACCATGCGGAGCGCTTCTTGCTCGCCGCCAGAAGGGCGCGGCCGGTCAATTCGAGCGCGCGTTGCGCGCCGATGGTGCGCCGGATATAACGGGCGTCACGCGTACCGCGCGACTCCTCGATCTCACGCCGGAGCCCATCGAGCTCGACGGCCAGGTTCTCGACGTCCTCGCTGGTGAGATGCGCGAATGCCGAGATGTCCGTGATCGCCATTGGTGTCCTTCCGCAGCTGCGATACCGCCACCCTACGGTACCGTAGGTTACTCGCCGGTAAATGGACACGCCACAGGTGGTGACAACCAGGCCACGCTATGCCTCGACACGCCGCATTCTGTACAGATCCGGGGCGTGTCGTCGCCACGTACGGCGAGTCACGGCCGGTGATCGGTGACTGGACTCACGTGGCGAAGTTGACGAGATTCCCAACCAGTTCGAGCAGCGGCTGGGGCACCACGCCGAGGAGAACCGTGACGAGTGCACTCACTCCAATCGATATCGCGACGGCGGGGCCCGGGATCCGTAGCACCCCCGAGTCCGGTACCGGATCGGCGAAGAACATCAGCACGATCACCCGCACGTAGAAGTATGCGGCGATCGCGCTGCATATCACTCCCACCACCACCAGCGGCATGGCCCCGCCGGACGCGGCGGCCTCGAAGACCGCGAACTTGCTGACGAATCCACTCGTCAGCGGGATACCCGCGAAGGCCAGCAGAAACAGTGCGAAGACAACACCGAGCACCGGCGACCGGCGACCGATTCCGGCCCATCGACTCAGATCGGTGATCTCTTCGTCCTCATTCGGGCCGTCCTCTCCGTCTCCCGAGCGCACGAGTCCCGCAATGGCGAAAGCCCCCACGGTGCTGAAACCGTATGCCGCCAAATAGAACAACGTCGACGACACACCACGCTCATTGGCGGCCGCGACCCCGGTCAAGAGAAATCCGGTATGCGCGACCGCCGAATAGGCCAACATGCGCTTGACGTCGGTCTGTGTCACCGCACCGATGGATCCGATCAGCATGGTGGCGATCGCCACCGCCCACAGCACCGGACGCCAGTCGGCCGTGATCCCCGGCAGCGCCACATACAGAACTCGTAGCAACGCCCCGAACGCCGCGATCTTGGTGGTGGCCGCCATGAATGCGGTGACCGGGGTCGGTGCACCTTGATACACATCGGGGACCCAGAAATGGAAGGGCACCGCTCCTACCTTGAACAGCAGACCCACCGACAGCATGGCGACTCCGAGCAGCAAGAAGGACCGCTCCCCCGCATCCGCCTGGACAACCCGTGCGACCGCGCCGAGTTCAACGGTTCCGGCGTATCCGTATACGAAGGCCGAGCCGAACAGGAAGAACGCAGAGGAAAACGCCCCGAGCAGAAAGTACTTGAGCGCCGACTCCTGGGACAGCAGACGCCGACGTCGGGCCAGCGCACACATCACGTATAGCGGAAGCGAGAACACCTCCAGGGCAACAAACATCGTCAGCAGATCGTTGCAGGCGGGAAAGAGCATCATGCCGGCGATCGCAAATAATGTCAGCGGAAAGATCTCCGTTTGGGTGATACCGGTGCGGTTCAGCACTCGCTCCGGTTCACCGCCCGGAACGCTGGACGCCTGCGCGGCGAAGGCATCCAGGCCACCGCCGGCGCCCACCGTACTGGGAAGCGCGGCAACTGTTCTGCGTTGTGCCATCACCGCCAGCGCCAGACCGGATGCCACCAGGATGAGCCCCTGCAGGTAGAGCGTGGGGCCGTCTATCGCCACCGCGCCGTTCATGACGACGTGGCGCGAACCACTCAGCGCCACCACTGCCACAAAGGCGCCGAGGATTCCGGCGGTGGCCAGCGCCAGTTGAGTGGCGAACCGGTACCGCCGCACAACGAATGCCTCCACCATTACCGACACCACCGCGACCCCGAACATGATCAGCATGGGAGAAAGCGCGCCATAGGCGATCGGCGGGGCGGGAAGGATTCCGATATCGGTCATCGTCGCTCACCTTCGCCATGGCGGAGGGCGACATCGGCCACAACCGGCGGTGGGTCCTTCTCGTTGACGGTGCGCAGTGTCTGTTCGACCGCGGGATTCACGATGTCCAACAGTGGCTTGGGGTAGATGCCCAACACGAGAAGCAACGCGACCAACGGCACCACCACGGCGAATTCACGGCGCTTCAGATCGCCGATGGTCTCGTTCCCGGGTGCGAGCGGGCCGGTCATCATCCGCTGGTACATCCACAACACGTAGATAGCGGCGAGCACCAACGCGATGACCGCACACGCCGCGGCCGCCGGGTACCGCGTGAATGTTCCCACCAGCACCAGAAACTCGCTGATGAACGGCGCCAGGCCGGGCAGCGACAGTGTGGCCAGACCGGCCACCAAGAACGACCCGGCGAGAACCGGTGCCACCTTCTGCACTCCGCCGTAGGCCGCGATGAGTCGAGAGCCCTTGCGGGACACCAGGAACCCCGCCACCAACATCAATGCCGCGGTGGAGATGCCGTGGTTCACCATGTACAGCGTCGACCCCGATTGTCCCTGACTGGTCATCGCGAAGATGCCCAGGATGATGAATCCGAAATGCGATATCGAGGTGTAGGCGATCAGTCGCATCACGTCGGTCTGACCGATCGCGAGGATGGCTCCGTAGACGATGCCGATGACCGCCAGGGTGATGATCAGCGGCGTGAAATATCTACTGGCATCGGGGAACAGCTGGATGCAGTACCGCAGCATCGCGAAGGTTCCCACCTTGTCGACGATCGCCATCATGAGCACCGCGCTGGCCGGGGTGGCGTGCACCGCGGCATCGGGCAACCAGGTATGCAGCGGCCAGAGCGGGGCCTTCACCGCGAACGCGAACATGAAGCCGAGAAACAGTGCCTTGGCCACACCCGGGTCGATCCCGAGCGCGCCGGTGGCGACCATTTCGGTGATATCGCGTAGATCGAAGGTGCCGCCTTGGCTCCCGGTCTGACCTTGCGCCGTAACCACGTAGAGCCCGATGACGGCAGCTAGCATGACCAGGCCGCCACACAGGTTGTACATCAGGAACTTCACCGCCGCGCGTGACCGCTGCCCGGTGTCCGAGTGGGTGCTCCCGAACCCGCCGATCAGGAAGTACATCGGGATAAGCATCGCCTCGAAGAAGATGTAGAACAGCAACACGTCCAGCGCGGAGAAGGACAGCAACACCATCGATTCCACGACCAGGATGAGCGCGATATAGCGTTGCGCCACAGGACGATTCTCGTACCCCGGGGCCTCTGCTCCGTCATTCCATGAGGCCAGCAACAGGATCGGCAGAAGCCCCGTAGTCAGCAGCACCAGTGCGAGTGCGATTCCGTCGAGACCCACCGCGTACCTCATCCCGAATGCCGGTATCCAGGAAACCGATTCGACGAACTGGTACTGCGGACCTGCGGGATCAAACGCAACCGCCAGCGCCATCGCGACGATCAGGACCAGCACCGAGGCACCCAGCGCCACGTATTTGGCCAGGGTCCGCCGATGGTTCGGCATGATCAGCACGGCACCGGCGCCCACCAACGGAATAAGCCACAGAGCTGTCACCGCACCCATCGCGCTCACCACCTCACTGCCATCAACGCCGCGATCACCAGAGCCGCTCCGGCACACATGGATAACGCGTAGGAGCGGACATGGCCGGTCTGCATATGCCGCACCCAGCCCGAGACGGCGCCCAGTGCGGAGGCCACACCGTTGACGAGGCCGTCGACCCAACGGTCGTCGGCGCGCACCAGGTGCCGGGTGAGCCGTTGTCCGGGACGCATGAACACCGCCTCGTTGACGGCATCGCCATAAAGATCCCGGCGTGCGGCGACGGTGAGCGCCGACCCTTGCGGCGCCGTTTCAGGCACGTCGGCGCGGTACATCCGGTAAGCGACACCGACGCCGCAGAGCACCACCGCGACGGTGACAGCGCTGATCCCCCAGGCAGGAACGGGTACCTCGACGTGATGCGCACCGACGATCGGTTTCAGCCAGTTCTGCAGGGCCCCACCGAAGCTGAGCAGGAATCCCGCGGCCACCGAACCGATGGCGAGCACCATCATCGGCCAGGTCATCACCGACGGCGACTCATGCGGATGCGCGTTCTGCCTCCATCGACGGGAGCCGAAGAAGGTGAGGAGCATGACCCGAGTCATATAGAACGCCGTGATCCCGGCACCCAGCAGCGCCGCCGTGCCAAGGAGGAATCCGCCGGCACCGCCGTGACCGAAGGCGACCTCGATGATCTTGTCCTTCGAATAGAACCCTGCGAACGGCGGAACCCCGATGATGGCGAGGTATCCCAGCCCGAAGGTGATAAAGGTGATCGGCATGACGGAGCGCAGCCCACCGTAACGGCGCATATCGGTTTCTTCGTTCATACCGTGCATGACCGAACCGGCTCCGAGGAACAGCCCCGCCTTGAAGAACCCGTGGGTGAGCAGATGCATGATCGCCACCGCATACCCGGCGGGCCCGAGCCCCGCCGCCAACACCATGTAGCCGATCTGCGACATCGTGCTGGCGGCAAGGACCTTCTTGATGTCGTCCTTGGCGCAGCCGATGATCGCTCCGAAGAGCAGGGTGACGGCACCGACGCTCACCACCGCGACCTGTGCGTAAGGGGCGCGTTCGAAGATCGGTCCGGACCGGGTGATCAGATAGACGCCGGCGGTCACCATGGTGGCCGCATGGATGAGGGCCGATACCGGGGTGGGGCCCTCCATCGCATCCCCAAGCCAGGACTGCAGCGGCACCTGGGCCGACTTTCCGCACGCCGCCAGCAATAGTGCCAATCCGATTGCGGTGTTGCGACTCTCGCCGGCCGCACCCGCCGAGCCGAGCACCTGGGCGAAGCCGACAGAGCCGAACGTCGCGAACATCAGCATCATGGCCAGGGCCAGCCCCATGTCGCCGACGCGGTTGACGATGAAGGCCTTCTTGGCCGCGACAGCGGCCGAAGGTTTCTGGTACCAGAAACCGATCAGCAGGTAGGACGCCAGGCCAACTCCCTCCCAGCCCACATACAACCCCAGGAAGTTGTCGGCGAGCACCAGCACCAGCATCGCCGCCAGAAAGAGATTCAGGTAGCCGAAAAACCGTCGCCGATCAGGGTCATCCGCCATGTACCCGATCGAGTAGATGTGGATAAGCGAACCCACCCCGGTGATCAGCAGTGCGAAACACACGGACAGCTGATCGAGTGTCAATCCGAAATCGACGCGCAGTGCCCCGACCGGAACCCAGGCGAAGAGCGTTTCGTGCACCACACGTTCGGAGGCTGTGCGGCCGAGCATGCCGACAAATGACACGACGGCCACGAGAAAGGAGGCCAACGCCGTCGCGCAGCCCAAGAGATGCCCCCAGCCATCACCCCGGCTGCCGACGAGCAGAAGGACGACCGCACCAGCCAGGGGCAGCACCGGCATGAGCCATGTCACGGGCACTCCCCTCCTAGAACTTCAACAAATCGGCGTCGTCGACCGAAGCCGACCTGCGGGTGCGGAATATGGTCATGATGATCCCCAGTCCCACAACCACTTCCGTGGCCGCGACCACCATGGTGAAGAATGCGATGACCTGGCCGTCGAGGTTCCCATGCATCCGGGCGAAGGTGACGAACGCCAGGTTGGCCGCGTTGAGCATCAGCTCGACACTCATGAAGACCACAATTGCGTTGCGGCGCAACATCACCCCGGCAGCCCCGATGGTGAAGATGAGCGCATCCAGATAGAGGTAATTGTCGGGATTCACCGCGCCTCCATATTTCGCGGGGTGAGCACACCGCTGACCGACAACTCCGAGAATGACCCGTCGGGAAGAAGCGCGGGCACGTCGACAGCGTTATGCCGCGCGTACACACCCGGATTGGGCAATGGCGTGGCACGGTCGCCACGCTGGAAGCGGCGAATCGCCATCTCGCGCTGTCCGCCGGTCTGCCCCAGCTTCTCGCGGTGCGCCAGCACCATCGCGCCGATCGTCGCGGTGATCAATAGTGCGCCGGTGAGTTCGAACGCCCACAGGTAGTCGATGAAGATGCGCTCGGCCAGACCTTCCACGTTGCCGCGGCTGTTGGCTTGGTCCAGACCCACGAATGCTGTGGTGGAGGCATTTCCGATGCCCGCGACGGCCAGCATCCCGAACCCCAGCCCGGCGGCGATGGCACCCACCCGCTGCCCCGGCAGGGTCTCCACCAGCGAGTCGGAGGAATCTACGCCCACAAACATGAGGACGAACAGAAACAGCATCATGACCGCGCCGGTGTACACCACCACCTGGGCGACACCGAGAAACAGCGCACCCTGGGCCACGAAGAACACCGCGAGGATCACCATCGTCATGGCCAGGAAGATCGCCGAGTACACCGCCTTGGGTGCAGCGATCACACCGAGCGCGCCGAGCACGGCGACGGTGCCAAGCACCCAGAACGTCACCCCCTCCCACGTCGGCGTGCGCGAGAGCCCCTCGGCCGCAAGCACCGTCACATGGCCCGCCGCGGCATCGAAGCTCACCTGACCTCCTTCCCGGCCTGAGGCAGGTTGCCCAGGTAGTAGTCAGTGTCGGTGGTGCCCGGGTACATCGCGTGCGGCGGCGGCGCCATTCCTGGCTGCAGCGGTGCCAGCAATTTGTCCTTGCCGTAGATGAGGTCGGACCGGTTGTCATCGGCCATCTCGTAGTCGTTGGTCATGGTCAGAGCGCGGGTCGGGCATGCCTCGATACACAGCCCGCAACCGATGCAGCGCAGATAGTTGATCTGATAGACCCGGCCGTATCGCTCACCTGGCGAGAAGCGCTCTTCCTCGGAGTTGTCGGCGCCCTCGACGAATATGGCATCAGCCGGACATGCCCAGGCACACAGCTCGCAGCCGATGCATTTCTCGAGCCCGTCGGTGTACCGGTTGAGTTGGTGCCTTCCGTGATATCGGGGAGCTGTGGGCTCCTTCTCCTCGGGGTACTGCTCGGTGACCCGCGTTTTGAACATCGACGAGAAGGTGACCCAGAACCCTGCCATGGCGTCGACCGAATGTCGCAGAAGATTAGGCATGTGCGTCCTCCTTGGTGGTCGGACCCGGGTCCGCGCCGACGTGCTGCCCGGGCAACGGCGGCACCGGAAATCCGCCGGCCATCGGATCGAACCTGCTGGACAACAAGATTTTTGGCGATTCGGGGCGCCGCGACAGAGCACCCACCAGGGCGATGCTGCCCACCGAGACCACGACGCCGATGACCCCGAGGATGATCGACGGATTTCCGTATCCATAAAGCGCCATGGCCTGCACCACGCCGACGACGACAATCCACACCAGCGCCACCGGGATCAAGACCTCCCAGCCCAACCGCATGAACTGGTCGTAGCGCAGCCGCGGCAATGTGGCGCGCAGCCACATGAACAGGAACATGAAGCCCCAGACCTTGGCCACGAACCACAACACCGGCCACCATGAGGTGTTCGCACCGTCAATCAGGCTCAACGGCCAGGGCGCATGCCAGCCACCAAGGAACATGGTCGCCGCTAACCCGGAAACCGTTGCCATGTTGATGTATTCGGCGAGCATGAACATCGCGAAGCGCAACGAGGAGTATTCGGTATGGAAGCCGCCGACCAGCTCACCCTCCGCCTCGGGCAGGTCGAACGGTGCCCTGTTGGTCTCACCGACCATGGCGGTCACGTACACCAGGAAGGACGGCAGCAGCAGGAAAACATACCAACGGCCGGCCTGCGCCGCGACGATCCCCGAAGTCGACATCGTTCCGGCCAGCAGGAACACAGCGGCGAAGGTCAGGCCCATCGCGATCTCGTAGGAAATCACCTGCGCGGAGGACCGCAATCCACCCAGCAGCGGGTAGGTAGATCCGGAGGCCCAGCCGCCCAACACAATCCCGTACACGCCCACGGAAGTGACCGCGAGCACGAAAAGAATCGCCACCGGTAGATCGGTGAGCTGAAGTGGTGTGCGATGCCCGAAGAACGAGACCACGGGACCGAACGGAATGACCGCGTACGCGACGATCGCCGGCACCACAGAGATGATGGGCGCCAGTAGGTAGATGGGCTTATCGACCCCGGCGGGGGTCAGGCCCTCTTTCAGAGCCAGTTTCACACCGTCGGCCAGGCTCTGCAGCAGCCCGAACGGGCCCACCCTGTTGGGACCGATGCGACGCTGCATCCAGGCAAGCACCTTGCGCTCGACAAGAATCGCCACGAGCACGGTCAGCACCAGAAAGGCGAACACCGCAACACATTTCAGGAGTACGAGCCATAGCGGATCGACTCCGAACTGCGACAAATCGGTCTTGCCTGTCACGGCGCCACCTCGATTCGGACCAGTTGCCCGAGCGCCGGGCCGAGCTGCTGATGAACCTCCGAACCGGCCGAGCGCAGGGGCACCCACACCACCCTGTCCGGCATCTCGGTGATCCGCAGCGGCAGGGTAATGGCACCGCGGATCGACTCCGACATGCTGCGTACGGTCACCAATTCGCCTTCGGAAGCTCCGATCTCGATGGCGGTCGCCTCCGATAGCCGCACCTCGGCGGTATGGGCAGTCCCGGCAAGGAACTGCTCACCGTCCTGCAGCCGACCGGCGTCCAGCAGCAGCCGCCAGGACGACAGCACCGCCTCGCCCGCCTCGGGCCGCGGCCTGGCGGTCGCCCTGATCGGCCCCGGGATCTCCCGCGCCCCTTCCCACGGACCGATGTCCGCGAGCTCGGCGAGTGCCTCGGCCGCGTGGTTCAGGCCGATCGGACGATCCATCCGCCGCGAGAGCGCGGCAAGCACTCTGAGATCGTCGAGGGCATCACTGGTGTCCAGCGTGGTCTGGAAGGGTCTCAGCCTGCCTTCCCAATTCACGAAGCTGCCGGATTTCTCCGCGACCGCCGCCACCGGAAGTACCACGTCGGCGAGCTCGGTGACAGCGCCGTGGCGCATCTCCAGGCTCACCACGAATCCCGTCCTGAGCGCACCGACGGCGGCGGCGGGATACGGAAGATCCGCCAGCTCGACTCCACCGACAAGGAACGCGTCGAGTCCGCTCCCGGGATCCAACATGCCGGCGGCATCGAGTCCGGGCATGTCGGGCAGTGCGATCACTCCCCACTTGTCGGCGACATTGCGTCGCGCAGCACTGTCCGATACCGGGTGGCCACCCGGCAGGATCCTGGGCAACGCGCCCGCTTCCAAGGCTCCACGCTCCCCTGCCCTGCGGGGAACCCACACCAGTGTCGCGCCCGTCTTCGCGGCGAGCTGGGCCGTGGCCGACAGCGCTCCGGGTATCCACGCCAGCCGTTCCCCCGCCATGATCACGGCTCCGGGCTGGTGCAAGAGTTCCGAATCAGCCAGGCCCGCGATGGTTTCCGGTTCAGTACCGGGAACGGTGGCGATCACACGGGCCGAAAGCTTGGTGGATCCGCGGCTGACAAACGGCGCGATGGAAAGCACCCTGAGTCCCCGCTTGCGGACTGCCTTACGCAGCCGCAGGAAGACGATGGGAGATTCCTCTTCCGGCTCGAAGCCCGCCAGCAGAACCACCGGCGCGGACTCCAAAGCCGCATACGTCTGCGTCATCCCGTGCCCGGCGACGCCCGAGCCGAGGAATGCGGCCTCCTCGGCGCTATGCGCGCGGGCCCGGAAATCGATGTTGTTGGTGCCCATCACCATGCGGGCGAACTTCACATATGCGTAGGCGTCTTCGACGGTGAGCCGTCCACCGGTGAGGACCCCGGCATTGGTGCCTGCATCCGCCAAACCCTTTGCGGCGGTTTCCAATGCCTGTGGCCAGGACACCGCTACCAGATTTCCGGACTCGTCGCGAATCATCGGATTGGTGATGCGGTCGCCCGCGGTGGCGTACGTGAATGCCCAGCGCCCCTTGTCGCAGTTCCATTCCTCGTTGACTTCGGGATCGTCACCGGCCAGGCGCCGCAATACCTTTCCCCGCCTGTGGTCGGTGCGCTGCGCGCATCCGCTGGCACAGTGCTCACACACACTAGGGGTGGACACCAGATCGAACGGACGGGCCCGGAATCGGTACGCGGCACCCGTGAGAGCACCCACTGGACAGATCTGCACGGTGTTGCCGGAGAAGTAGGACTCGAAGGGTTCGTCGCTGGCAATGCCAACCTGTTGTTGCGCACCGCGTTCGAGGAGCTCGATGAAGGGGTCACCGGCCACCTGCTGGGAGAACCGGGTGCAACGCGCGCACAGGACACAGCGCTCCCTGTCGAGTAGCACCTCGGTGGACAGCGGAATCGGCTTGGGAAACGTGCGCTTGGCTTCGGCGAACCGGGACTCGGCGCGACCGGTCGACATGGCCTGGTTCTGCAGTGGGCACTCTCCGCCCTTATCGCAGACCGGACAGTCGAGTGGGTGATTGATCAGCAGCAGTTCCATCACGCCGCTCTGCGCCTTCTGCGCTGCTGCCGACGTGACCTGCGTATGCACCACCATCTCGTCGGTGACGGTGGTAGTGCAGGCGGCCAACGGTTTACGCTGCCCCTCCACTTCGACCAGACACTGGCGGCACGCACCCACCGGATCGAGGAGCGGGTGATCGCAGAACCGGGGAATCTGGACGCCAATCAGCTCAGCGGCACGAATGACCAATGTGCCCTTGGGCACCGAGATACTGGTTCCATCGATGTTGACGGTGACCAGCTCAATCTCGGTTCCCCTTTCTACGGCAGTCATCGGTTCCCCTCCCCGAAGACGGTGCTGGCCCGCGAATCGAAGGGACATCCGTTCTGTAGGTGTGCCTCGTACTCTCCGCGGAAGTACTTGAGCGAGGACATGATCGGACTCGCGGCGCCGTCACCGAGAGCGCAGAATGACTTGCCCAGCACGATGTCCGAGATGTCGAGGAGTTTGTCCAGGTCTTCGGCGGCCCCCTCGCCCGATTCCAGTCGCTGGAGGATGCGCACTAGCCAGTAGGTACCCTCCCGGCAGGGTGTGCATTTACCGCAGGACTCGTGCGCGTAGAACTCGGTCCACCTCAGCACCGCGCGTACCACGCACGTGGTGTCATCGAATATCTGTAATGCCTTGGTGCCCAGCATCGATCCGGCGGCACTCACTCCCTCGTAATCGAGGGGGACATCCAGATGCTCGGCGGTGAACAGCGGTGTCGATGAGCCACCGGGAGTCCAGAACTTGAGCCCGTGTCCGTCGCGCACCCCCCCGGCCAGCTCCAGCAGCTCACGCAGTGTCACTCCGAGCGGAGCCTCATACTGTCCGGGAGTACGCACATGCCCGGACAACGAGTACAGCGTGAATCCCGGCGATTTCTCCGATCCCATTGTCCGGAACCACTCGGGACCGCGCCTCAGGATGACCGGGACACTCGCGATGGACTCGACATTGTTGACGACCGTCGGGCTGGCATACAGACCGGCAACCGCGGGAAACGGGGGCCGCAGCCGCGGCTGGCCGCGGCGTCCCTCCAGCGAGTCCAAGAGCGCAGTCTCTTCTCCGCAGATGTAGGCGCCCGCGCCGGCGTGCACTACTAGCTCCAGATCGAAACCGCTATCAAGAATGTTGCGGCCCAGGTATCCGGCCTCGTAAGCCTGTGCCACCGCGGTCTGCAACCTCCTGATCACCGAGATCACCTCACCGCGCACGTAGATGAAGGCATGTGCGGCCCGGATGGCGTAGGCCGCGATCACGATTCCCTCGATGAGGGTGTGTGGTGTCGCCAGCATCAACGGAATGTCTTTGCAGGTACCGGGTTCGGACTCATCGGCGTTCACCACCAGGTAGTGCGGCTTGCCGTCACCCTGCGGAATGAAAGACCATTTGGTGCCCGTGGGGAATCCGGCACCTCCCCGCCCACGCAGACCCGTGTCCTTGACCAGGGCGATGACCGCATCCGGATCCATACCCAGTGCGGTGCGCAGACCCTGGTAGCCCTCATGGCGCAGATACCCGCCGAGAGTCCAGGAGTCGGCTTCGTCCCAGTGCTCGGACAGGACCGGGGCCAGGATCATTGACGACACCTATTCACTCCCTTCATCCCTCCCGTACATCTTTGGCTAGTCGCAGGCCCGCCAGTGTCGGGTCGCCCGGCCGTGCCGCGGCGACTGCGTCGGGCCGGTCGTCGGCGAACCCCGCCAAGATCCGGGCGGTCTGTCTGAACGTGCACGGCGGGGCACCGCGCCGTGGCTCGGGAATACGGTCGCTGCGGAGGTCTTCCACCAGATCGACTGCTCCATCGGGGGTTTGGTTGTCGAAGAACTCCCAATTGACCATCAACACCGGCGCGTAGTCGCACGCGGCGTTGCACTCGACATGCTCGAGCGTGACTTTGCCGTCCTCCGTGGTACCGCCGGGCGGTACGCCGAGTTCATCGACCAACCGCGTCAAGATCGCGTCACCACCGAGCACCGCGCACAGCGTGTTGGTGCATACCCCGACGAGGTAATCACCGGTCGGTTGGCGCCGGTACATCGAGTAGAAGCTCGCCACGGCGGTGACCTCGGCGGATGTCAGTTCCACTTGTCCCGAACAGAATTCAATACCCGCTCTGGTCACATACCCGTCTTCCGACTGCACCAAGTGCAGCAGCGGCAGCAACGCCGACCTACGGCTCGGATACCGGTCGAGGATCTCCTTGGCGTCGATGGCAAGCCGTGACACCACTTCCGGCGGATAGGTTCTGTGTCCGGCGAAGTTGCCCTCGTCCTCCGGCGGGCGACTCCCGAGTTCAAGAAAAACGCTCTCGCGCTCCGTCTCCTTCACCTGTCCACCCCACCCATCACCGGATCGATACTCGCGACCGCGGCGATGAGATCGGCCACCATCCCGCCCTCACACATCGCCGAGACAGACTGCAGATTCGTAAACGACGGATCGCGGAAATGCACGCGGTAGGGCCGGGTTCCGCCATCGCTGACCATGTGCACCCCGAGCTCGCCGCGCGGCGACTCGACGGCGACGTACACCTGTCCGGCCGGCACCCTGATCCCCTCGGTCACCAGTTTGAAGTGGTGGATCAGCCCCTCCATGGAGGTGCCCATGATCTTGGCGATGTGCTTGGGCGAGTTGCCCAATCCATCTGGGCCCGACGCCAGATCTGCGGGCCACGCAATCTTCTTGTTGTCCACCATGATCGGTCCTGGCGTCAACCGATCCAGACATTGCTGAGCGATCTTGATGGACTCGCGCATCTCCTTGACCCGGATCAGATATCGACCATAGGAGTCACAGTCCCCATCGGTGATGACGTCAAAGTCATAGTTCTCATACCCGCAGTACGGTTGTGCACGTCGCAGATCATGCGCAAGCCCCGTGGCGCGCAGCACCGGACCCGTGATGCCCAATGCCATACACCCGGTGAGATCCAGGTATCCGACGCCCTGGGTCCGCGCCTTCCAGATGTAGTTCTCGTTCAACAGGTTTTCCATGTCGCGCAACCTGCCGGGCAGGATATTCAGCAGATCCTGCACCTCTTGCTCGGCGCCATCGGGCAGATCCTGCGCCAGCCCACCGGGCCTGACGTAGGCGTGGTTCATACGCAGGCCGGTGACCGCTTCGAACACCTTCAGGATCATTTCGCGTTCGCGAAATCCGAGGAACATCGCAGTCATCGCACCAAGCTCCATGCCACCGGTGGCGAGTGCGACCAGATGGGAGGAGATGCGATTGAGTTCCATCATCAACACCCGAATCACGGTGGCGCGCTCCGGGATTTCGTCGGTGATGTCAAGTAACCGCTCGACCCCCAGGCAATAGGCGGTCTCGTTGAAAAACGGGGACAGGTAGTCCATCCGGGTCACAAAGGTGACGCCCTGCGTCCACGTGCGATACTCCAAATTCTTTTCGATACCGGTGTGCAGGTAGCCGATTCCGCAGCGCACGTCGGTAACCGTCTCCCCCTCGATCTCCAGGATCAGGCGCAGCACCCCGTGGGTCGAGGGATGCTGGGGACCCATGTTGACGACGATGCGCTCGTCGCTGGCTTGGGCGGCGGCAGTGACGATCTCATCCCAGTCCTGCCCGCCGGCCATGAGATGAATCTCGGGCTGTGCTGTCATTAGTTGTAGGACCTCCGCTGATCGGGCGGCGCAATGGTCGCCCCGTGGTACTCGACCGGCACGCCACCGAGCGGATAGTCCTTACGCTGAGGATGCCCCTCCCAGTCATCTGGCATTTCGATTCGCGTCAACGCGGGGTGATCATCGAAGACGATGCCGAAGAAGTCGTAGGTTTCCCGTTCATGCCAGTCGGTGGTCGGGTAGACGGCATTCAGTGACGGAACATGCGGATTACCTTCCGGCACGGCCACTTCCAGTAGAATGCGACGGTTCCAGGTAATCGACATGAGTGGGTAGACGGCATGCAGTTCCCGCGCGGCGTCCTCCGGGTAGTGCACACCGCTGACACCGAGGCAGAGCTCGAAACGCAGTTCCGGGTCATCCCGCAGAGACTGGGCGACCTGCACCAGATGCTCGGCCCGGACGTGAATCGTGAGCTGATCGCGGTAGACGATGACACCCTCGATGGCGTCCTCATAGGTGACATGCTCCTGGTCCGCGAGTACCGATTCCAGCCGATCGACAACCTGATCGAAGTACCCGCCATAGGGACGGGCCGAGCTGACCGGCAAGGAGATGGGCAGAACCAGTCCGCCATAGCCGGACGTGTCGCCACTGCCGTGGACCCCGAAGAGCCCATGCCGTACCCCGATGACCTCGCCTGGGTTCTGCTCGTCGCCGGTCACCGCAGTAGGCCCTTCATCTCGATGGTCGGCGTGGCGGCAAGGGCCGCCGCTTCGGTCTCGCGGATGACTTCCGCACGGTTGGCCCCGAGCGGCATGTGGGCGATCTTCTCGTGCAGCTTCAAGATTGCATGCAACAGCATTTCCGGGCGCGGAGGACACCCGGGAAGGTAGATATCCACGGGGACAACATGATCGACACCCTGGACGATGGCATAGTTATTGAACATCCCGCCCGAAGAAGCACAGACCCCCATGGCGAGCACCCATTTCGGTTCGGCCATCTGGTCATAGATCTGCCGCAACACCGGGGCCATCTTCTGACTGACCCTGCCCGCCACGATCATGAGGTCGGCCTGCCGGGGTGTCGCCGAGAACCGTTCCATGCCAAAGCGGGCGATGTCGAATCGGGGGCCCGCAGTCGACATCATCTCGATAGCGCAGCAGGCCAGTCCAAAGGTGGCGGGCCACAACGAACCTTTGCGCACGTACCCCGCCAGCGCCTCGACGGTGCTCAGCAGAAATCCGCTAGGCAGTTGTTCCTCAAGACCCATGGCTCTCCCGACAGGTGTGCTTATTCGTGATGTTGCAAGGACTTCCGCGCCGCCCCGCCGATCGCACAGGGGCTAATCCCAGCTCAGGCCACCGCGCCTCCATTCGTAGGCGTACGCCACCGACACGTTGACGATGAACAGGGCCATTGCGAGCAGTCCGAACACTCCGAGGGCCTCGAAGTGGACGGCCCACGGATACAAGAAGACGATCTCGATATCGAAGATGATGAACAACATCGCGGTGAGGTAGTACTTCACGGGCACCCGGTGTCCGCCGACGGCGGCACCGTGATGATCACGGCCCATCGAGTGCTGGGCGGGCTCGATACCGCATTCATACGCCTCAAGCTTCGCGCGGTTGTACCGGCGCGGACCGACGAATGACGAAATCCCAATGGAGAAAACGGCAAAGGCCACCGCAATGGCGCCGAGTACCAAGATCGGTACATATGCATCCATGGCAGAACAGCCTCCCGAATCGATCGATCGGGTCCCTGTGCTGGATCGGCAACGCTGCCGCGTCATTGCTGTCTGTGGTCGAGGGCTGCCGACCAGTACAGATGTGACCTAACAAACACACTATCGGTTGGCGCCTGATCCATGCCACCGTTTGACGGTGTTTTGCGCAATTAAGTACGTGAGCCGAAGGGCCTGGGCCGGCTGATGTCAGCGGTGTGTCGCGGCGGCCGAACCGAGCAGCTCGATCACCGTCGCGATCAGTCGCATCGGGTCGATCGGCCGCGGTACCACGCCCTCTGCGCGGGACCAGTTCGCCAGCCAGCTGTCCTCCGGACGTCCGGTCAGGACCACAATCGGAGGCGGCGCGTCGACCTCGTCCTTGACCTGCTTGGCCACGCCCATCCCGCCGAAGGGCGCCGCTTCACCGTCGAGGATCGCCAGGTCGATACCGCCCGCGGCGAGGCGTTCGATGACCATGGGCCCGGTGGCCACCTCGACAAACTCCAGCGGCGGCAATGCGGAATCCGGCCGTGCGCCAATTCCCTCAATTACCTTGCGCCGGACCGTGATGTCATCGCTATAGACGAGGACGTGCAGCGCCATACGGCCATGCTAGGCCGAGCCGCGGCCACTCGCGAAGGAATCCGGGAAACCCCGGGAAACTAGGCCCGGAAGAACCTGACTTCGGAGGCCAAGATGGCCTTCGCGCCGATCGCGGCCAGCGCATCCATGGTGGTATTGACGCCCTTGCGTGGGGCCAGGGCACGCACCGCCACCCACTTCTCGTCGGCCAGCGGAGCCAGCGTCGGAGATTCCAGACCTGGCGTCACCTTGAGTGCCTCGTCCAGAACCGCACGCGGGCAGTCATAGTCAAGCATCAAATACAGCTGACCGAACACCACACCCTGGATGCGCGCCGTCAGCTGTGCGCGAGCCGTTTCCGTTGCCGGATCGGCGTTCTCCCGCTCGATCAGCACGGCCTCTGAATCGCACAGCGACTCACCGAAGGCCACCAGTCCGTGCTGGCGCAGGGTGCGGCCGGTGCCGACGATATCGGCGATCACATCGGCGACGCCAAGCTGGATGGATATCTCGACAGCACCGTCCAACCGAATGACATCGGCCTCGATTCCCTTGGTGGCCAGATCCTTTCGAACCAGGTTGGGGTAGGCAGTGGCGATCCGCTTCCCCGCGATGTCGTAAATCGTCCAGTCTCGCCCGGCGGGCGCGGCGTAGCGGAACGTCGATCCACCGAATCCCAGCGCGAGTCGCTCAGTCACCGGCGCATCGGAGTCCATCATCAGGTCGCGGCCGGTGATACCAAGATCCAGCTCGCCGGAGCCGACGTAGATCGCTATGTCCTTGGGCCTCAAGAAGAAGAACTCGACGTCGTTCTGCGGATCGAGCACCGTGAGGTCCTTGGCGTCTCCGCGCCGCCGGTAGCCGGCCTCGGAGAGAATCTCGGACGCGGCCTCACTGAGCGCCCCCTTATTGGGGACAGCGACGCGCAAGGCTCCGTTCACACTGGTCATGTCAGAGCTTCCGGTAGACGTCATCGAGGGTGAGACCGCGGGCAATCAGGAGTACTTGCGCCCAGTAGAGCAGCTGGCTGACCTCCTCGGCGAGTGACTCGTCGCTCTCGTGCTCGGCAGCCAGCCACACCTCGCCCGCCTCTTCGAGCAGCTTCTTGCCCAGGGTGTGTACACCCGCGTCGAGGGCGGCGACGGTCCCACTTCCCTCGGGCCGGGTTCTGGCACGGTCACTGAGCTCGGCGAACAGCTCCTCGAAGGTCTTCACGGGTGGCGATTCTGTCACGACCGGCCCCGGCGAGTCATATGGGTTTGCAGGTAGTCGCCGTCAGGACGTCAGCGTGGGCACGTCGCAAGTCCTCCGGGGACATCCCCGACAACGTGGTGGCAAGCCTGCGCCGATCAGTGCCGGGCACCTCGACGTGGTTGGGCACCACCAGCACCGCACAACCCGCTGCCTCGGCCGCAGCGGCACCGGTCACCGAGTCCTCGATGGCCAGGCAATCGGCCGGGTCCACGCCCAGCAGCGCCGCGGCCCGCAGGTACGGGTCCGGGGCCGGTTTGGTGCGCACCACCTCGTCACCGCATACGGTTCCGAAAAACCATTGTGTGCCAATGGTCTTGAGCGCCTGGTTGGTGAGTGATCGGATGGTGTTGGTCACCAGCGCCATGGGCACCCGCTCGGCGGCAAGCTGCGCGAGCATGTCCTGGGCGCCGTCGCACCAGGTGAGATCGGTTTCAAAGAGCTCGCCGGTGTACTCGTGTAGCCAGTCGTTCTCACGGGCCATCAGCTCGGGGTCCGGCTCCAGCCCGAACGCTGCGAACATCATCTGCATGGTGGCCTCGGCGGATCCGCCGAGCAGCGCGGCGCGCAGCTCGGGAGTCATCTCGCCGCCCAGCCTGCGGCACGTTTCGGCCATCGAGATATCCCAGAGCTTCTCCGAGTCGATGAGCGTGCCGTCCATGTCCCACAGCACCGCACGCATGCGACCAATTCTGCCAGAGGTCGCCTGCTGCCCATGACGCTGGTGCTCAGTCCTCCGGGTTGTAGCCGAGGTTCGGGCCGAGCCAGCGCTCGGCTTCCTTCAGGGTCCAGCCCTTGCGCTTGGCGTAATCGGCGACCTGGTCCTGGGCGATGCGCCCGACCACGAAGTACTGCGACTGCGGGTGCGAGAAGTACCAGCCACTGACGGCAGCGCCGGGCCACATCGCCATCGACTCGGTCAGTTCGATGCCGGTCCGCTCCTTGACGTCCATCAACTCCCAGAGCGTCGCCTTCTCGGTGTGCTCCGGGCAGGCCGGGTAGCCGGGGGCAGGACGGATTCCCCTGTACTTCTCACCGATGAGCGCTTCGTTGTCCAGCTGCTCGTCGGGCTGGAATCCCCAGAACTCCTTGCGAACCCGTTGGTGCATCCGTTCGGCAAACGCCTCCGCCAGCCGGTCTGCGAGCGATTCGAGCAAGATCGCGTTGTAGTCGTCGTTGGCCGCCTTGAACGCGACGATCTTCTCTGCGCTGCCTAGCCCGGTGGTGACG
Source organism: Mycobacterium sp. D16R24 (assembly GCF_002013385.1). Taxonomy (NCBI): domain Bacteria; kingdom Bacillati; phylum Actinomycetota; class Actinomycetes; order Mycobacteriales; family Mycobacteriaceae; genus Mycobacterium; species Mycobacterium sp. D16R24. The sequence goes on from NZ_MAEV01000016.1 coordinate 46,578, forward strand.
GCGAAGGCGCCGATAAAGTCTTTGGCCCCAGTTTCTTTGGGGGCGATGAAGTCGCCCAGTGACCGGTTCGGGATACCGTCCCGATGCTCGCCCTGCTGGCGCAGGTTGAACAGCTTCGTCCTCACCTCGGTACGGGTCTCATCGGTGTAGACCTCGATATCGTCACCCACCGCATTCGCCGGGAAGAAGCCGATCACCCCGTTGGCGGTCAGCCACTTCTCCTTGATCAGGGTGTCGAGCATCTCCTGGGCGTCGTCGTACAGCTTGCGGGCCGTCTCGCCCGAGACCGGGTTGTTCAGGATGTCGGGGAAGCGGCCCTTCATCTCCCAGGCGTTGAAGAACGGCTGCCAGTCGATGTACTCGCGCAGCTCGGCGAGGTCGTAGTCGAGGAACTCGCGCACGCCGAGGCCCTGAGCGGGCACCGGTGGGGTGTAGCCGGCCCACTCGATCGGCGTCCGGTTCGCGCGGGCCTTCTCCAGCGTCAGCATCGGCCGCTCACTCTTCTGGGCGTGCCGTTCCCGCAGGGCCGCGTAGTCCTTCTCGGTGGCCTCCAGCAGGGCTCGCCGCTGCTTGTCGTCGAGCAGCGCCGCGGCGACCGGCACCGAGCGGGAGGCGTCCTTGACCCAGACCACCGGACCGCTGCGACGCGGCGACACCTTGACGGCGGTGTGCGCCCGCGACGTGGTCGCGCCGCCTATCAGCAACGGGATCTTCAGCTCCTGACGCTCCATCTCGACGGCGAAGTTGACCATCTCGTCCAGGGACGGCGTGATCAGGCCGGACAGCCCGATGATGTCGGCGTTGTGCTCCTTGGCCGCGTCCAGGATCTTCTGGGCGGGCACCATCACACCGAGGTCGATCACCTCGTAGTTGTTGCACTGCAGGACAACCCCGACGATGTTCTTGCCGATGTCGTGGACGTCACCCTTCACCGTCGCCATGATGATGGTGCCATTGGTGTCTTTACTCGCCGCGGCACCGGACTGCTCCTTTTCCGCCTCGATATAGGGCAGCAGATAGGCCACGGCCTTCTTCATCACCCGGGCCGACTTCACCACCTGGGGCAGGAACATCTTGCCCGCGCCGAAGAGGTCGCCGACGACATTCATACCGTCCATCAGCGGGCCCTCGATCACCTCGATCGGGCGACCACCTGCTGCGGCGATCTCGGCCCGCAGTTCCTCGGTATCGGCGTCGACATCGGCGTCGATACCCTTGACCAGGGCGTGCGTAATCCGTTCGCGCACAGGAAGAGATCGCCACTCCGCAACGGTCGCGTCGCCGGGTCCTTCTTCCGACTTGTTGAACCGTTCGGCGATCTCCAGGAGCCGTTCGGCCGCGTCCGGGCGACGGTTCAGGACGACGTCCTCGATCCGGTCGCGCAGGTCGGAGTCGATCGAGTCGTAAGGCACCAACGCGCCGGCGTTGACGATGCCCATGTCCAGGCCGGCCTTGATGGCGTGGAACAGGAACACCGCGTGGATCGCTTCGCGGACGGGGTTGTTACCGCGGAACGAGAACGACACGTTCGAGATACCGCCGGAGATGTGCACCCCGGGCAGGTTCTCCTTGATCCAGGCGCACGCCTCGATGAAGTCGATCCCGTACGTCGCGTGCTCCTCGATGCCGGTGGCCAGCGCGAAGCAGTTCGGGTCGAAGATGATGTCCTCGGCCGGAAAGCCGACCTCTTCGGTCAGGATCCGGTAGGCGCGCCCGCAGATCTCCTTGCGGCGCTCCAGGTTGTCGGCCTGCCCCTGCTCGTCGAAGGCCATCACCACGACGGCGGCGCCGTACTTGCGGCACAGCCGTGCCTCACGGATGAACTTCTCCTCGCCCTCCTTCATGGAGATGGAGTTGACGATCGGCTTGCCCTGCACGTTCTTCAGGCCCGCCTCGATGACCTCCCATTTCGAGGAGTCGATCATCACCGGGACGCGGCTGATATCCGGCTCAGCCGCGATCAGCTTGGTGAACCGGTCCATCGCGGCGACGCCGTCGATCATGCCTTCGTCCATATTGATGTCGATGACCTGCGCACCGACCTCGACCTGCTGCAGCGCGACCGACAGCGCGGTGTCGTAGTCCTCGGCCTTGATCAGGTTGCGGAACCGAGCGGAGCCGGTGATGTTGGTGCGCTCGCCGATGTTCACGAACAGCGAGTCGTCGGTGATGTTGAGCGGTTCCAGGCCCGAGAGCCGGGTGGCCACGGAAACGTGCGGCACTTCCCTCGGTGTCAAACCCTCGACGACCTTGGCGATCTCGGCGATGTGCGGCGGCGCCGTGCCGCAGCAGCCACCGACCAAGTTAACGAGGCCGGCCTCGGCGAATTCGGCGATGTAGCCGGCCTGTGCTTCCGGGGACTCGTCGTACTCGCCGAAGGCATTGGGCAGGCCGGCGTTCGGGTAGCAGGACACGAAGGTGTCCGCGATGCGCGCCACCTCGGCGATATAGGGCCTCATCTCCGGCGCACCCAGCGCGCAGTTGAGGCCGACCGCGATCGGCTTCGCGTGCCTGATCGCGTTCCAGAACGCCTCGGTGACTTGACCGGACAGCGTCCGGCCGGAGGCATCGGTGATGGTGCCCGAGATGATCACCGGCCAGCGGCGTGCGCGTTCCTCGAACAGCGTCTCGACGGCGAACACCGCCGCCTTGGCATTCAGCGAATCGAAGATCGTCTCGATGATGATCAGGTCCGAGCCACCGTCGACCAATCCGTTGAGGGCTTCGAGGTAGGCGGCGACCAGCTGGTCGTAGGAGACGTTGCGGGCGCCGGGGTCGTTGACGTCCGGCGAGATCGACGCGGTCCGCGTCGTCGGTCCGAGGGCTCCGGCGACGTATCGGGGCTTGTCCGGGGTGCTGAACTCATCGCAGGCAGCGCGCGCCAGGGCAGCTCCGGCGTAGTTCAGCTCGTAGCTGAGGTCGGCCATGTCGTAGTCCGAGAGCGAGACCGCGTTCGCGTTGAATGTGTTCGTCTCAAGGATGTCGGCGCCCGCCTCCAGGTACTCCCGGTGGATTCCCTCGATGATGTGCGGCTGCGTCAGGTTGAGCAGGTCGTTGTTGCCCTGCAGCGCGGTCGGCCATTCCATGAACCGCTCACCGCGATAACCCTCTTCGTCCGGGCGGTCGCGCTGAATGGCGGTGCCCATAGCACCGTCGATAACCATGATCCGCCGGAGCAGCGCTGCGGTCAGTTCATCGGTGCAGTCGGGGCGGACGTTCGGCACAAAGGTGTCCGGCGCAGAGACGTCCGACTTCGCGGCGTTCACAGGGCACTCCTTCCGTAGCGGAAGGCGTCCTTAACTCTGCCGAGCGTGGCGGTCACGGGCTGTGATCCGGAACCGTTGCAACGCCTCTCGACCAGATGGAGTCTACGTCGTCGCTCAACAGTCGTGCGAACGCCCAATATGTCGTGCGGGTTTCTCTGGGGGCCGTCGTATCAACAATGTGATCCGGCTATCTAATCCCTTCTCCGCCAGCCGCGGCTCGTCCCCGTCACGCAGGGCTTACGCTGGCACCGTGACCCCGCCGGATACCGCCCAGAACGGCCTGCCCGCGCTGCGCGACCCGGTGGTCGTTGCCGCATTCGAGGGCTGGAATGACGCCGGCGATGCGGCCAGCGCGGCGTTGGAGCACCTGGACACCACCTGGCAGGCCACCCCGTTGATGACCATCGACGATGAGGACTACTACGACTACCAGGTCAATCGTCCCATCGTGCGGCTGGTCGAGGGCGTCACCCGCGAGCTGGAGTGGCCCGGTATGCACATCTCCTATTGCTCACCGCCCGGCTCGCAGCGCGATGTGGTGCTGATGCACGGCGCCGAGCCGAACATGCGCTGGCGCACCTTCTGCAACCGCTTGCTGGCCATCGCGGACCGCCTCAACGTGTCGACCGTGGTGATCCTGGGCGCCCTGCTGGCCGACACGCCGCACACTCGGCCGGTGCCCGTGAGCGGCACCGCCTACTCCCCCGATGCGGCCAAGTTCTTCGGCCTGGAGGAGACCCGATACGAGGGTCCTACCGGTATCGCCGGGGTATTCCAGGACGCCTGCGTGAACGCCGGGATACCCGCCGTCGCATTCTGGGCGGCGGTACCGCACTACGTATCCCAACCCCCCAATCCGAAGGCGACAGTCGCCCTGCTGCAGCGCGTCGAGGATGTGCTCGACGTCGAGGTACCGCTCGGAGATCTGCCGGAGCAGGCCGAGGAGTGGGAGCAGGCGGTCTCCGAGATGACCACCGAGGACGAGGAGATCGCCGAGTACGTGCAGTCGCTTGAGGAGCGCGGCGACGCCGAGGTGGACACCACCGAGATTCTCAGCAAGATCGACGGCGACGCCTTGGCCGCCGAATTCGAGCGCTACCTACGACGGCGCGGGCCCCGATTCGGGGGCTAAGCCCGTTGCCGCGCATCAGGAAAGCCGCTGCACCGCCAACTCGTCGAGCGAAAGATAGCAGTTCACGGCCATGGTCAGGTCGGCTTCGGCCAGCAGTGACTGGATGACGTGTTTGACGCCGTTGGTTCCGTCCAGTGCCAGCCCGTACACGTACGGCCGGGCGATCCCCACCAGGCTGGCGCCCAGGGCGACGGCGCGCAATACGTCGATACCGTCACGGACCCCCGAGTCGAAAGTCACCGGAACCGAGCCGGCCGCCTGGACTGCCGAGGCTAGACCATCGATGGCGGGAATTCCGCCATTCGCTTGCCGCCCACCGTGATTGGAATAGGCAATGGCATCGATGCCACGATCCACCGCCTGCCGAACGTCGTCGACATCGCAGATGCCCTTGAGAATGATCGGGAGTTTGGTCAGCTCGCGATAGCGGTCGATGTCTGCCCAGGTGAGACCCGGATGGCTGAACAGCGACGCCCACACCAGACCGGCGTGCATCGGGGCTAGTTCTCCAGCGGAACGCACCCCCGCGATTTCCAGGAAGCGGGGATCTGAGGTGTAGTTCGCCAGGCAATGTCCGTGCAGCATCGGCAGGTAACCGTGTGTGAGATCACGCGGGCGCCATCCCAATGTGCCGGTGTCCAGGGTCACCGCGAGCGCGTCGTACCCCGCCGCCTCGGCACGCCGGATAAAGCTGTCGGTCAGCTCGGCATCTGATGACGGGTACAGCTGGAAAATCCCGTAGGAATCGCCGCGCTCCGCGGCGACCTCCTCGAGAGTGGCCGAAGAGAGCGTCGAGTACATGGCGGGCACATCGAGTTCACGGGCGGCGGCGGCCGTCAGCAGATCACCACGGTCACGGACGGCACCCAGCACGCCAACTGGGCAGATGAACACCGGACTGGTGAGCTCGCGCCCCAGAAATGACGTCGACATGTCCCGAGTCGTACGGTCTCGCAACATCCGGGGCACGAGCCCGTAGTGGCGCAGTGCGGCGGCATTCGCATCCTGGGTGTGCTCATCACCGGCGCCACCACGCACGTAGCCGAAGATTCCCTCGCCCAGCGTCTGCTCCGCACGACTCTCCAGTTCGGCAAAGGTGAAGGGAAGGGTCGACACCTTGCCAAGCGCACCCGCCGCATAGAACTGGAGCTGGAAATCGCCGAAATTCATCGAGCACTCCTCATCGTCCGGACATTCGCCGGATGCTCAGCGTACTGAGCACTTTCGGCCTCATCCAGCACCATCGGCCGGGTGGCCACGCATGCTCGTCAGTCAGGTCGCACATTGACCTGCGGAACAGGTAGCTCGTGCATCTACACGGCTGGCAGCAATCCACCACCCAGCAAAGAGGGCCCAAGTTAGGGATACCTTACCGGGGTTCCTTATGATCGTCCGTGAAACGCATACGCATTCGGCGTCGGCATACCGTCCGGAAGGCTTCCGTTGTCCGCTCTCACCTACCCCGCCGGAACCCGGTTCGCCCTTCGCGACGGCGCAACGTGCCTCGTCACAGCCGCGGGCGGGATACTCCTGAACCCACCGCGCAACGAGAAACTCACCGGGCTCTCACAGCACCAGCGGCGCGTACTGAAGACTCTCAACAGCGGCCCCTCGACGCTCGCGGAACTGATAACCGATGCCGATAGCGACGCCATCGAGGCACTCATCGCGCGGTTACTCGAAGGCGGATGGTTGTCGCTGACGGTTCGTGACGACAGGCACGACCTCTATGCCGTCGAGTGCTTCGGCGTCCCCGGCCCCCAACCCGACGGTGCCGCACCGTCGGGCGTCCATCTGTCCAAATTCTCCGTACTGCATCGCGATTCACGTGGATACGTGCTGGAGAATCCGCTGAGCTGGTGCGATATCCGCATCCACGATCTGCGCCTGCTCCCCCTGCTTGATGGCCCCGAACGCGCCGTCGCCGACCTGGGCGAGGATCTCATCGCGCGGTTCCAGGCCGATCTGCGCTGGGGCGGATTCGTCGTCTCCAACGGCGACGAGGAAAATCACGAGTTCACCTCAATCAGCTGGAGCGCATCGGACCTGTGGTTCCACCGACGCAGCACCCTGGGCGAACGCACCATCACCTGGGACCACTTCGGTCCCACGAAATGGGCGAAGGGCAAGTTCCCACAGCCGGCAGCGCGCAAACCCGACTATCCGGGAAGCCCGGTCGCGCTACCGGCCCCGGATCTGGCGGCCCTACGCGCCGGGGATCCGACCCTCACCACGGTGATCGAGGACCGGGTCTCGGTCCGCGCCTTCGATGACGCCAACCCCATCACCATCGAACAGCTTTCCGAGCTCCTGTATCGCACGGCTCGTACCCGTGGCGTCCGCTCGGAAAGCGAAGGCGAAGAACTCCTGTCCCGTCCGTACCCCTCGGGTGGCAGCGTGTACGAGCTGGAGCTGTATCCGGTGGTGCGCAACGTCGCCGGACTCGCTCCGGGCATGTACCACTACGACTCCTTCGAGCACGTACTGCGGCCGGTCGCCGACGCCGACTCCAGCGCGGTCAAGCAGCTGCTGAAATCGACCTCCGCGACACTGGAGGGGGGCGCCGAACCACAGGTGCTGCTGGTGATGGCCGCGCGCGCCGGGCGGGTGATGTGGACCTACGAACAGGTCGCCTACTCGGCCATCCTCAAGCACGTCGGTGTACTCATGCAGACCATCTACCTGGCTGCCACCGCCATGGGTCTGGGCGCATGCGCCCAGGGATTCGGCGATACCGCGGCGTTCACCGCAGCCGCGGCCGTTCCGGAGCTGCAGGAGTGCAGCGTGGGCAGCATGGTGCTGGGTACGCCCGCGACCTCCTGACCGGTCAGGTGGTGCCGGCCAGGATCTCCTCATCGGTCATCGCCGCGATCTCCAGGTAGTGCCCCGCGACCACAGCCAGGCGATCCGGCGTACCGAGTTCGATCTCGCGCTGCTTGAGCCGGTCGGCAAGCCCGGCGACGGTACGGGTGGCAAAGAGGTCGCCGACCAGCGCGTGCTCGACCGACAGCCAGTCGCGCACTCGCGCGATGACCGTCGTGGCGAGCACCGAGTCACCGCCCTGGGCAAAGAAGTCGTCGTACACCCCAATGGATTCCACGCCCAGCACACCTGCCATCAGATCGGCGAGGGCTGTGTCGAGATCATCCCGGGGAGCCGAGTCGGTGCCGGCGGTGGCCACCTCTTCGAGCAGAGCGGTCACCGCCCCCCGATCAATTTTCCCGTTGGGGGTCAACGGCATCTGATCCAGGAGCTCGACGCGAGCCGGGACCATGTAACCGGGCACCACATCGCCGAGCAGCGCAGCATAATCTGCCGACTGATCCGGGACGCCCGACACCGCGGCAACGAGGATCGGCGCATCACCGCCGACAATGGCAGCGACGGCATGCCGCACACCGGGCACCATCCGCAGCGCGCTTTCCACCTCGCCCAGCTCCACGCGATAACCGCGGATCTGCACCTGATGGTCTGCGCGGCCGAGGAACTCGATGGTTCCGTCGGGCCAGTACCTGGCCATGTCTCCCGTCCGATACCAGCGCAGTCCGTCGTACTCGACGAACCGTTCCGCGGTGCGTTCGGGGTCATAGCGATATCCGGCCGCGACATTGGCACCACCCACCCAGAACTCACCGGGTACCCAGTCCGGGCAGTCGCGACCCGCGGGTGACACCACCCGGCATCGGACGTTACGCAGCGGCACACCGAAAGGAACCGTCGCCCAGTGCGCGGGCGGAGCGCCCACCACCTCACAGATGGTGTTGTGAATGGATGTCTCGGTGGCTCCGCCCAAGCCGGAGAACCTGCAGCCCGGGACCTGCGCGGCCAGGCGGGTCGCCAGGTCGGCGCCCACCCAGTCACCGCCCAGGGTGACCGCCCGCAGCGAGTCACCCAGGCCGTTACCGCCGATCTCCAGGATCATGTCCAGCATGCTCGGCACACAGTTGAGGATCGAAACATTATGGCGCCGTATTAGATTCACCCATGTGGTGGCCTCGGCGCGCTGCTCGACATCGACTGCCACCAGCGATCCGCCGACCGAGAACATTCCGAAGATGTCATACACGGATGCGTCGAACTCCAACGCCGACAGGGCCAGCACCCTGTCGGTCGGCCCGACATCGAACCATTCATTGACAGCATCGATGGTGTTCATCGCCCCGCGGTGCAGCACGTCCACACCCTTAGGAGTGCCGGTCGAGCCAGACGTGAAGATGACATACGCGATCGCGTCGGTCGGTGGAATGACTGGCGCAGCCAACGGTTCGCCATGATGCCGAGCGGTATCGATGGATATCGACGGCACCGGAATGTCAGCGCCCGAGACAGTTATCGCCATCGCAACTCCACCGGTTTCGAGGATGCTGGCCCGGCGACGGGCGGGCTGGTCAAATCCGATGGGGATGTAAGTCGCCCCAGCCGCGAGCACACCGAGCACGGCGAGAATCTGATCACGCCCCTTGGGCAGCTGCACCGCCACCGCATCGCCGGGCTGAACGCCCCGGGCCTGCAGCGCACCGGCTACCGCCAGGGCCTGCGCGGCCAAGTCGCCATACGTCCATACCCCGTCCTCGTCACCGAAGCCCCACACCACCGCGGATGCGCCGGGGTGCGTCTTCGCGAAATCGAAGAAGCCTTCATGCAGGCATCGGCCGCTCACCGGGCCGTCTGTCGCATTGACGGTTCGCCTGACATCGGCTTGCGAGGCCGGAAGCCGAACGGCCGCATCGGCATTCCAGCCGTCGTCTCCGGCACACAGTGCAGCCACCGCATCGGTGTAGCGCGCGAACATGGTGTCGACCATGCCCTCCGGGAATGCCGATTCGCGCACATCCCAGTTGAGCAGCAGGCCGCCGCGCACCTCAGTGACCTGCGCGTCCAGCAGCACCTGCGGTCCTTGGGAAATGATCCAGACCGGTTCTCCAAAAGTATCCATAACCGACGAGGCGAACAGCTCCCCCAGATTCAGCGCGCTGGTGTAGACAACCGGCGCCAATACCGGCTCGCCCCGGTGCCTACCGAGATCGCGGAGCACATTCAGCCCGGGATACGCCGAATGCGCCCCGCTCTCGTACATGCTGCGTTGCAAGGCCCGGGCCCGGTCTGCTACCGACATCTGATCGGTGAGATCGACGTCGAGCATGATCGAGGAAGTGAAGTCACCGATCACCCGATCGATATCGGGATGCACCGATTCACGATGGAACAGAGGGACATTCAGCAGAAACCGGCTTTGCGCGGACCACCCTCCGATCGTCTCCGCGAAGACCGCTGCCATCGCCATCGCGGGGGTGATGCCACGCTGATGCGCGGCCGCCAGCAACTGCTGCTTGGCCTGCGGTTCCAGCCAGTAGTCGTATCGGACGGTGCGGTGTGGTTCGGAGCGTTCACTCACCGGTACGGTCGGCAGCGCGGGTGCACCCGGCAGGTCGTCCAGCCGCTCGCTCCACCATTCCCGATCACGCTCGCGCGCCGCCTCATCACCGCGCTGCTCGGTGCGGTACCGCCGGTAGGTGTATCCCAACTCTGGTTGCGCGGCACCGTGATACAGCGCGGCCAGATCGGACACCAGCACTCGGTAGCTCATCGCGTCCCCGGCCAGCATGTCGACATCCAGATGCAGGCGGCTGCGCTGCTCGTCGCGTATGGTCAGCGTGACATCGAGCACCTGGCCGTCCTCGATCGCCAGGCGCTGATGTGTCTTGCGTTCACGGAGCTCAGTCAGTACCCCCTCGATTTCGTTGTCCGCACGTCCCCGCAGGTCCACCACGCTAAACACATCACGCTCCGGAGCTGACAAGGTCTGCTGGGTGCCGTCAGGCAGGAACCTGGTGCGCAGCATCGGATGTGCCGCCACGAGCCGTTCCACCGCCAGCCGCAGCCGCTCGGGATCGATTGCTCCACCGTCGAACTCGACGTACAGGTGCGCGGCGACACCACCGAGCTCCTGATCTTCTGAACGACCGATCCAGTAGGCGTGCTGCATGGTGGCCAGCGGGTAGGGCGCATCCTCCGCCGCGTCGTCCGTGTCCGCCGGGGCGCCGGCGGCCGCGATGTCGCCACCGACAGGCAAGACCGGTTCCGTTTCCGCATCCAGTAGCGCGAACCAGGACTCGACCGATGGCTCGGCGGCGAGCTGCGCAAAGGTGATGCGGCTCCCCCGCTTGCGCCATCCACCTGCCAGGGTCATCATGCGGATCGAGTCCAGCCCAAGCGTGATGAGGTCGTCGGCGTCCGAGATCTCCTGGGCTTCAAGCCCGATGAGGTCGGCGACGGTCGCCTTGATCTCGTCCTTGCTGATTGATTCCATCCGTGCTGTCTTCCTGTCGCTATCCGTCGAGTGCCCGAGCCAGCGCGGCAACGCTCCGTTGCCACAGCCGCGCCAGCCGGTCTGCATCCGCCGAGGTTAAAAGATTTGAGCTCCATTGCCAGTTGGTGATCAACTGCGGTCCTTCGGCAGTCGTCATCACCGCCGAACCGATGTTGATGGCGAATCGCAACGGCAGATCCGGTTCGGAATCCGGAGGCACGGCGAGACTTCGCGAATCCGTGATCAGCGACCATGGCTGATCGTCGATACCACTGATATCCATCCGGCCCACATAGTTGAACTGGATCTGCGGGTCACGCGCCGAAGCCAGCTCCGCGCTGTGCTCCGCATAGCGAAGCAAACCGTAATCCAGTCCCTGATGCGGAATTCCACTGAGATGCTCGGCCACCGTGGCCAAGAGCCGACCGGCAGCCTGGCTGTCGTTCTCCATCTGATCAATGTTTATCGCCGTCTCACCGGCGGCCACGCGTACCGGATAGACCGTGGTGAACCAGCCGACGGTGCCGCTGGTGTCGGTGTCGAGCTCCGCGTCGGCCCTGCCGTGCCCCTCCAGCGATACCAAGGTTCCCGCGGCGGGGTCCTGTCCGCGCTGCGTACGCCAGCTGGCCACCGTGACCGCCAGCGCCGCCAGCAGGAACCCGTAGACACCTTCGGGCTTGTTCAGCGAGGCCAGCAGCCGCGCCGTCATGTCGACAGGTGTCGGTACTGCGGTCGTTTGCAAGGTTCCCCAGGTGTCGCGGACCGGGTCGGCGTGCCGCGAGCCCAGCTCCGGATCGGCACCAGAGACCTGTGTGGCCCAATAGTCCCGCTGACGTGACACGTCCTCGCTGGAGGCCCGCTGCTGCATCAGCTGGCTCCACCGGCGATACGAGGTGAACTCCATCGGCGCCTTGGGCACTCCGTCGGATTCCACCGCGTGCCACGCATCCGCGAGGTAGCCCAGCACAATATGCCAGGACACCACGTCCATTGCCAGATGATGGACGGTCAGCAGCAGGGCGTCGCCCGCCTCGGCGTCTGTGAGCCAGGTTGCCCGCATCATGGCACCTGACGACGGGTCCAGGGCGTCAAAGGCCCTTCGTGCCGCAGTGGTAATCGCGGCGTGGGTGGCTTCTCCTGCGGGCAGTTCCACGTGGCTGAGCACACTTTCGGCGCGCACCACCCCAGGTTCACGGGTGACCACCCGAGGCCCCTCAGGGGTATCCACCAGCGTCGACCGCAACATGGCGAATCCATCGAGAAGCAGCTGGAGCATCTGCTCAATCCGTGGACCATCGATGCCCTCGGGCAACCGGACAAGCACCGACAACGAGAGCCGACGGTAGATTTCGCTTTCGTACATCCACGACACCACCGGCAGTGGCGGAACCTCGCCGTAGTCCGCCTCTCCCGCAATTGAATCCAGGCCCTCGATGCGACCGGCTCGCTCGTCTATGAGAGCCGCGAGCTGCCGGATCGTCGGCGCGGCCAACACCATGCGCGGGGTAATCACCAGGTCGCGCTTGCGCGCCTTGTTCACCAGCGAAATCGCGACAATGCTGTCCACGCCAAGGGAAAAGAAGTCTTCGTCGATACCCGGAGCGGTTCCGTCGAACAGTTCGGCACAGCATTCGCACAGTGCACATTCGGTGGTGGTGGCGGGTTGTGTCGCCTCACCCTCTGCGGCGCCGCCGGACAGGGCGTCCAGTGCAAGCCCCTCCAGCACATCGCCGTCCAGCTTGCCGTTCACCGTTACGGGCAGCCGCTCAAGCACAACCAGACGCGACGGCATCATGTAAGACGGCAGCCGATCGGCAAGTCTCATCAGAGTCCGGGCAGAGTCGAAGTCGGCCATTTCCTGGTGGGAAACAACAAAACCCACGAGGCTCGCGCCGCCCGCGCGGCGCACCACGGTCACCGCGGCTGTCTGGACACCCGGTTGGAGGCGCAGTACAGATTCAATCTCGCCAACCTCGACTCGGTAACCGCGGATCTTCACCTGAGAGTCGGCACGGCCCAGATACGCGAAACCTCGGTGCGGTAGGCGGCGCACCAAGTCGCCCGTCCGGTACATGCGCTGACCCGGTCGCTGCGGATCGGCGACAAAGGCACCCGCCGTCACCGCGGGCTTACCCGCGTATCCGCGAGCCAGTTGGGCACCAGCGAGATACAGCTCACCCACGGCACCATCCGGCACCGGCCGCAACCGCGAATCCAGAACGTACCCGGCCATTCCCTGATTGGGCGTGCCGATGGTGGGCTCCGAATAGTCTTTCACCGATGCCACAACAGCTTCGACTGTCGTCTCGGTGGGGCCGTAGCAGTTGTAGACCGCGGTACCACTCAGCGAACGCAGCCGGTTCCACAAAGCCGTCTCGATTGCCTCGCCACCAAGGGCCAGCACGGGAAGCTCCCGGTCGAGCAAGCCCGCGGCGGACAACTGGGCCAGCATCGACGGCGTGGTGTCGATCATGTCGATACCGTGCGCGGCCATGCCCCGCACCAGCCGGTGCGCGTCCCGCATGGCCTCGGCATCGAACAGGTGCACGGTGTGCCCGTCCAGCAGACCGATCATCGGTTGCCATGAGGCGTCGAAGCTCAACGACCAGGCGTGGGCGATCCGCAGCGTGCGTCCGAGCCGCGCGGTAGCCGGTCGATACACCCGATCACGGTGGTCGGCAAAGTAACTCATCAGCGCCCCGTGCGTGCCGATGACCCCCTTGGGCTCACCGGTCGAGCCGGAAGTGAAGATGAGGTAGGCACTCTGCTCTCGGTGCCGATCGACCACAGGCGGAGCGATGGGGCGCGCGGAGATCCGCTCGATGCTCACCTGCTCGTCGAGCACCAGAACGGGATATCGCCCGTCGCTGATATCCCGATGTTCGCCGACCGTGACGATGAGTTTCGGATCAGACTGACGCAGAATCGATTCGATGCGCGCCGCCGGTAATCCGATGTCCACCGGAACATATGCCGCGCCCGCGGCAAGCACCGCAAGAATAGCGACGATAGCATCGGTAGATCGCGGGAGGACCAGTGCCACAGCATTTTCCGGACCGATTTCGTAGTCGGCCAGCTCGGCGGCTAACCGGCACGCGTCGGCATGCAACTGTGCGTAGGTGTAGCGCTTGTCGGCCCCCACCGAATGCACAGTAAGCGCGATTTCGTCGGGGTTCTCGGCCGCCTGCGCCGCGAACAGCTCCCACACCGAAGCAACCGACGGATCGGCCGCGGACGGCGTCACGATGATTTCCGCGCGCTCACGAGCAGTCAGCACATCGAGCGCATCCGGTGTCTGGTCACCGATCTCCGGCAGCTGACGTAACACCGAGACGAGACGCTCGCCAATGCTGGCGCCCGAAACATGCGGTAACGCTTCCGGAATTGCTTCAATGAGCACGAGCAGCGAATCTCCATGCATGTGCGACACCACGGTGAGCGGATAGTGGGCCAGACTTTCCATCTCCACCGGACGGAAGCGAGTGCCGTCTGCCATCTCGACGGCCTGAGCCGCATCGCCTATCGGGGCGTTCTCGAAGACGAACAGGGTGTCGAACAACGCGGCACTGCCCTCGGCGCGCTGCAGCGCGGACAGGCTCAGATACCCAATATCGCGCATCGCTGCGGCCTCGCGCTGCAATTGTGCACACTGATCAACTACCGACGCCGAGTAGTCGACGTGATGCACCATCGGCACCGAGTTGATAAAGAGCCCGACCATCCGCTCGACATCGGGTAGTTGCTTGGGCCGCCCGGACACGATGGTGCCGAACACCACATCCGTGCGATCGGTCAGCCTGCCGAGCACGAGCGCCCACGCGAACGCCGTCACGGTATTGAGGGTAAGCCCGTTCACGGCCGCCCACTGGCGAAGCCGCGCGGTTTCCTCTGGGGTCAAAAGGAATTGCGATTTCTGGGGCACGCTGTCGTGTGCGGCGACAACGCCGTCGGCAAGCATGAGCGGCCCGGAGACGGTGCTCAGGTAGCGCGTCCATCGCCCGGTCGCGGCGGCGTCGTCCTGCGCGTTGAGCCACGCGATGTAATCGCGGTAGGGCCGCACCGTCGGCAAGCCGTCGACAGCGCCGTCTGCCTGATAGGCGGCGAGGAGTTCACTGAAGAAGATGGCGATCGCCCAGCCATCCATGAGGATGTGGTGGGTGGTGACGATCATCCGGTGCCGCGATTGGCCGGGGACGGCGAGCAGCACGATGCGGATCGCGGGACCCCTGCCCAGATCGAACGGCCGACGCCGCTCGCTCAGCGCGATCTCGTCGAATTCCGTTGGCTGTGCCTCACGTTCTTCCCACGGAATGTCCGCGTGAGTAGGCACGATCTGTACGGGTTTGGGCAGCCCGCGGTCCCAGAAGGCAGCACGCAGATTGGGGTGCCGAGTCAGGAGCGCCTGAGCACTGCGGTGCAGCAGATCGACGTCGAGACCGCCTTCGATATCGGCGACGAACTGCATGCTGTACAGATCGACGCTCTCGTCGGCGAGCTGAGATAGCGCAAAGAAGCCCTCCTGCAAGGGACTCAGCGCCAACACGTCCTCGATCTGAGGTTGCTGTTCGGTATCCGTCACGACTGCGCCTGCCACGTTGCGGTGAGCTCAGCGAGCGCCTCGGCACTCAGGCCAGAAGCACTCATCGGAGCGCTGGGCTCTACCGACCTTTCAGTATCCGAATTGCACTCTGCCGCAACAGAGTCAGAGGAATCGACAGCGCCCGCCAGCTGGGAGATCGTCGCGCATTCGAACACCATTTGCGGGGTCATCGCCAGCCCTCGTTCGGCGGCTCGGGTCGACCATTGGATGGAGATGACGCTGTCGCCGCCAAGAGCAAAGAAGTTGTCCTCGGGATCGATATCGCTGATCTCCAATAGTTCCTCCAGGATGGCGATGAGTGCGAGCGTGGTCCCCTCGGACCCCTCATTCACTGGCGCCGCGACACGTTCGTGTGCGGCGGCCGGCGGAGCCAACAGCCGCTCCATGGCATCCGCCGGTAGCAGCACGATCTCGGAAACCCGTAGGTCCTGATCAATCGCGAACGCGTCGAACGCCGCATCCAGCGCACGTGCGATCAACCGGGTGGTCTCGGGGTCATACAGATCGGCGTTGGCCACCACCGACACATCGAGCCCGCCCGATGGGGTGACGTTTAGCGCGAAGTTCAGATCTAAATAGGAGACGTCCACGTCCATAGGCAGTGGCACCAACGAAGTCCCGCCGGAGCCTGTCAGATCGCGTGCCTCCGTACCCCAATCCGCACCACGGAAATTGACCATGGTCTGAAACAGAGGATTCCAGGAGAGCGAACGCGGCGGATTGATGGCCTCCACCAGTTTCTCGATGGGCAGTTCCTGGTGTGCATGTGCGTTGAGCGTGGCGTCACGGCTACGTTTCAGCACCTCGCGCAGGGTCGGGTCCGCGGACAAGTCGTTCCGTAGCGCCACCATGTTGGCAAACAACCCAACAAGATTCGCGACATTCGGGTGCACTCGGGCGGCGACCGGGCTACCGATGACGATGTCCGTGCCACCGCCGAGCCGATGCAGAACGGAGGCCAGTGCCGCCTGGTAGACCATGAATTCGGTGACACCATGCTGCTCGGCCATCCGAGTCAGTGCCTGTCTGCGCTCCGGCAGCACAGTGAATCTCTCGACCTCACCACGCTTTCCGAGAATCTGCGGCCGAGCACGATCGTGTGCCACCGCTATCTCGACGGGCACGCCGGCCAACAGCTCACGCCAGTATGCGACCTCCGCCTGTCCGAACTCGCTGCCGGCGCCGAATGCATTGCGCTGCCACAAGACATAGTCCGCGTATTGCACCGGTTGCGGATCCCACTGTGGCGCCTGCCCCGCGATGCGGGCGCGGTACGCGGCCACCAGATCATCGACGATCACGGTGAACGAGACGTGGTCCACCACCAGATGGTGGACTGCCAGGGCCAGCACGTGCTCCTCGGCACCCAGTTCGACAATGGAGGGACGGAACAGCGACTCCGATTCCAGCCCGAATATGTGGTGTCGCAGCTCGGCCAGGGTGTCCGCAAGGTTCTCCGGATCGGTCCGGAGGATCGATACCGACAGCTCCCGCGACGGATGCACGATCTGGTAGGGCCCGCCCTCATGGATCGCGAAATTGGTACGTAACGTCTCGTGACGGGCAACCAGGTCGTTAAGGGCCGCGATCAACGCGGTTATCTGCAAGGGGCCATCGAAGCGCAACGCCAGCCACATGTTGCCGATATCGGTAACACCCTCCATCTGGCACTCGAACCACATGGACAGCTGCGACGAGGAGAGTGGCAGACGCTCCGGACGCGCGGTTTCGACGAGATCCGGACGACCGTCCTGAGGAGCGACCTCCATCTCATCGGAATCATCGAGGTCCAGCTCATCGAGCTCGATCTCGAACTCCTCGTGGAAATACGTGACAAGCTGCTCGGCAAGTCCCGCCGGAGTGGGACTGTCGAAGACCGTGCGCACCGTCAAGTCGATGCCGAACTGAGCGCGGATCTGCGCGACGAGGCGCGCGGCCAGTAGCGAGTGACCACCCAGCTCGAAGAACGAATCATCGACACTGACCGCGTCACGCCCGAACAAGTTGGCGAAGATCGCGCACATTCGGCGTTCGGTAGGCGTCGTCGGGGCCAGAAATGCCCTCGCCGCCATTGCGTCCGGAGTGGGCAGCGCTCGCTTGTCCAGCTTGCCGCTGGTGGTCAGCGGAATCTCGGGAATGACCACGAATGCGCTGGGCACCATGTACCCCGGCAGCAGTTCCTGAGCGCGAGCGCGCAATTCGTCCAAGTCGATCTCCGCGTTGGGTCCATCGGCGGCCGGCACGACATAGGCGGCCAGCATGGGACCCACCTGCGGATCCTCCACCACGGCGACCACACAACGACCGACTCGCGGATCGGCGCCGATAACCCCCTCTACCTCACCGAGCTCGATGCGGAATCCGCGGACCTTGACCTGCTCGTCGGCGCGGTCGACAAACTCGAGTTGGCCGAAAATATTGCGGCGCACCAAGTCACCGGTGCGGTACAGCCGACCTCCGGGACTGAACGGGTCGGCCACGAACCTCTCGGCGGTGAGCACGGGCCGACCACGATAACCGCGGGCCAGCTGCGTACCGCCGAGATACAACTCAGCGACGACGCCGGCAGGCACCAGCTCGAGCGACTCGTCCAACACGTAGGCGTACACGTTTCGATTCGGCAGGCCTATCGGCACGACCGAATTGCCCTGGGGGCCTTCAACAGGCATATACGTCGAACACACCACGGCCTCAGTGGGTCCGTAGTGATTCCTTAGTTCGAGGTCGAACATGAGGGCAAACTTGTCCGCTACCTCGCCGGGAAGCGCTTCACCACCGACGGGGATGTGCCGTAGCCCGCGCAGCTCACGGGCCTCGGGCATCAACATCACCGAATTGAGCAGGGACGGCACCATATGCAGCACCGTCACGCCCCGACGCCGCACCAGATCGATCACATACCCAATATCGGAGAAAGGATTTGGCTTCGGAACAACGACCTGCGCCCCCAGGGACAGAGGGCACAGAATATCGGCCAACGAGGCATCGAAGCTCACCGAGGTGGACTGCAGCATCCGATCCTGGGCGGTCATGCTCCAGTCGGCCGTAAAGGCGACCACATGCTCAGCGATCGCCACATGCGCCACGGCAACACCCTTGGGCCGTCCGGTGGACCCGGAGGTGTAAATCACGTAGGCCACGTTCTCGGGTAGCAGCGGCCGCAACCGATCCGCGTCGATAATCGCGGCATCGGAAAGGGCGGCGGCGTTCTCCTCGGCTGCTTGGAACTCCCTTGCTCCCAACACCATCCGGGGCCTCGCATCGGTACTCAGATACTCGATGCGCTCCTCGGGCAGGCCAGGGTCAATGGGCATATACGCCGCACCCGATTTGAGGACCGCGAACATCGCCACGATGAACTCGACCGATGTCGACATCTGGAGGGCGATCACATCCTCGGTGCCCACCCCATGCGCGATGAGCCACCGCGCGAGGCGGTTCGCGCGACGGTGCAGCGCGTCATAGGTAAGTTCCACCTCATCGGACACCACCGCCAACGCATCCGGAGTTGCCTGAGCCGCCGTCTGAAGAACATCCACGAGCGTCGCACGCGGAACATCGGACAGCGCTCCGTGAGACTGCGCCAGGATCGCCGAGCGCTCCTCGGCGCCCAAGAGATCCAACCGTGAGAGGGGCTCCTCCGGGCGAGCCAGGCCATCATCAAGCAGCCGACCATAGTGCGCGAGGAGCTGATCCACCAGCCACTGAGGTAGCGCATCGGTCTGGTATTCGATCTCAACCACGGTGCCCGTATTGTCCGTCGCAATCGCCAGAGCCAGTGGCACTTGCGCGGCACCAGCATCGAGATCGAGGCGGGTGGTTTCCACGCCTGCCAGCCGATATCCGTTGGGGTCCTTGCGCATACTGAAGCCGAGCCGCACCAGCTCATCTAGTCCGTCGCGGCCGCTGCCGCGGCTCGGATTGACCTCGCGCACCACCTCGTCGATTCCGACGTCCTGGTGTCCGAAGGCCCCCAGGCACGCCTCGCGCATTGTGGCCACGTATGCGGCGAAACCTGCCTTCGGGTCTACGCCAGCGCGTAACAGCACCGTGTTACCGAAATAGCCAATTGCCTTTTCCGCATTGGCCTTGCGCTCCACTACCGGGATAGCGATGAGGAAATCCGTGGCCGCGGTGTAGCGATGAATAAGCGTGCCGAAGGCCGCCAGCAGCACCATGAACGGCGTTGCCGAGTGCGCTCGGGCGAATTCCTCCATCCGCGCTGCAGTCTCGGCGGAAAGCGGAATCGCTCGCCGCCGCGCAGCTCGTGAAGTCACGTTTGACGATGACGAGCCGGGAAGGTCCAGGGGCTCGGGAAGTGGCGTCAGGGACTGGCGCCAATAGTCGATGCCGGCGTCCGACGACCTGGGGGCGGCTGCCCCCACGACCATGAACTGAGGCGCGTCACCCTCAACCGGGCGGGCGTTGTAGTACTCGCTCAGCTCGGCGAAGAACACGTCCCAGGAGTTGTCGTCGAAGCTGATGTGGTGCACCGCCAACAGCAGAACGAAATCCTGCTCACCCAAACGGAGCAGCGTGACCCGCAACGGCAGGTCGGCAGTCAGGTCGAACGGGCGTCCGAGCTCGCGGCCTGCCAGCGCCTGAATCTCCCGCCCGCGCACGCCCTCCTCAATATTTGCTAAATCTACAGTGGTCCAAGGAAGTTCGATGTCCTCGGCGAAGACCTGATACGGCTCTCCGGCGGCGTCGACGCCATAGGTAGTGCGCAGAATGTCGTGCCGCCGGATAATCGCCGCGAAGGCATCACGCAGCCGAATCTCGTCGAGAGAACCTCGCATCCGATGCGCGACACCGACATTCAGCGTGGTGTCAGCCTCATCTTTGGTCTGCAGAAACCACATGCGTCGCTGGCCTGGCGCGAGTTCGCGTCGCTCGCCCGCCTGGACCCGGGGGGCCACGCCGGCGGCGACTTTCGCCTCCACGCCACTTTCGGCAAGCCGTTTGCGCAGCAGCTCCCGTCGGCGGTCCAATGCGGACAACTGATCTCCGCTCACCGAGCACCACCACTCAGGACGAAAGCCTGGAATCCGAACGACTCCGCGCGCATGAAATGAACCACCTCAATCTAGGAACTATGCCTAGCCTTACCTTAATGTCTGTCGGCAGCGGCGGGTGACGCCCCATGGGTGCCGTGAATCACCATGCTCCGAGCGAGAGCTACATGCCCAATGGTGGGTTACGTTAGGCTAATCTAACTATCTGCAAGTCGGAAGGAAGCTCGACGTGGATCGCAAACTCGGATGGATCAGGCAGTTCCATAAGCCGGAGTCACCCGATGCTCCATTACTGCTGTTCTTTCCTCATGCAGGTGCTGGCGCTTCGGCATATCGCACACTCTCTAAAGCTGCTTCAGCAAATTTCAATGTTCTGATATTTCAGTACCCCGGACGCCAAGATCGCGCAGGTGAGCCAGCCCTGCTGACGCTTCCCGATATCGCTTCGGGAGCATTCCACGAGTTCCAGTCATCGGAGAACAATCGCGGCCTTCCCATCCATACATTTGGCCACAGCATGGGCGCCGTGGTCTCGTTTGAGTTCGTCCGACTCGCAGAAGCCGCCGGACTGGACGTGCGTCAACTGACCGTCTCCTCGGCGGTGGCGCCGGCCAATATCGCCGACAAGCCCGCCCTGCCGACCGACGATGACGCGGTGCTGGCACATATGGGCGCCCTCGACGGGACGAACTCCGCGGTCATGGGCAATCTCGACGTCATGCGAATGGCGCTGCCGGTCATGAAGGGCGACTACCGGGCCTTCAACGCGTACAAATGCGCCGAGGACGTCAAGGTTGCGGCACGCATCCACTCAATCGGCGGAGACCAGGACCCCATGATCACCATGCGTGATCTGTACGGCTGGGGTAAGCACACCAACGAACTCGACGTGACGTTGTTCGATGGCGGACATTTCTTCCTCAACTCCCAGACCGAGGCTCTGGCAGAGCTGCTGGCCGCGAACGCAGCCCGCGCGGACCTGCCGCAACGATGAGCGCCACCGACGCCGATCCCGTTGTCATCTCCGGGATGGCGATCGAAATGCCCGGGGCAATCGATACCCCGGCAGCATTCTGGAGCGCATTGGCGGACGGTCGCGAACTCGTGTGCCCTTTCCCCCGTGATCGTGATTGGCCCGTCGACGAGCTGTTGTCGCTGTCCAATCTCGACGGGTGGGGACGCGTGTCCGACGCCGGTGGATTCCTCACCGACGCAAGTGCTTTCGACCCCACCTTTTATGGCATCACGCAGCGCGAAGCAGTCGCCATGGATCCGCAGCAGCGGGTAGCCATGCGTGTGGCATGGAAGGCCTTAGAGAACACTGGTCTGAACCCAGGAGCACTCGACGGTTCCGAGGCCGGTTGTTTCATCGGTATCTCCCCCAACGAGTACGGGCCGCCGGTCGGCGAAGTCAACGCCCACAGCGGAATGCGTGTGGTCGGCCGCGGACAACTGGGCGCCGCCGGTCGCATCTCGCACCAATTGGGACTCATCGGGCCGTCCATGTGCGTCGACTCAGCGTGCGCGTCGTCATTGGCGGCGCTGCATGTCGCCGCCACGGCGGTTCGCGCCGACGAATGCCAGTGGGCCGTCGCCGGCGGCGTCTGCATCATGGGCTCACCTGGCGGGTTCTACGAATTCTCCCGGATGCACGCACTCGACCCCGACGGGCACTGCCGCTCGTACTCCGATGAGGCCAACGGCACACTTTGGGGCGAAGGCGTGGGAATGGTTGTACTGGAGCGTGAATCGCGCGCTCGCGCCCTGGGTCACCGGGTGTACGGGCGCATCATGGCCATCCGCACCAACCACAATGGCGGGGGTAAGCCCATCCTGGTGCCACGCGGGCGCGCGCAGGCGAAGCTGGTCGCCGCGACCATCGCCGCCTCCGGTGTCGATCCGGCCGATATCGGCATGCTCGAAGGACATGGCACCGGCACCCGCGCCGGCGATCCCCTGGAGATCCTGGCGCTGCAGAGCACCTATGGAGCCGGGGGCTCACACGCACTGCTGGGCTCTGCGAAATCCAATGCCGGACATGCGCAATCGGCAGCGGGAATGGTGGGTCTGATCAAACTGCTGTTAGCCGGTCAGCATGGACACATCCCGCCGACCCTGTTCGCGGACAACCCCACGACCAAAGTCGACTGGTCGATGACCGGGATCCGTCTGGCCACGAAGCTGCACCCCTGGGAGCCGAAGAACGGCATCCGGTACGGCGCCGTCTCCTCCTTCGGAGCCGGGGGCTCCAACGCGCACGCCATCATCGCGATGCCCGCCAGCGATGCAGTCGGAGAGGACGGCGACAATGTCTAGCCACCGCTTACCCAACGGAACCGTCCCTGTCCTACTCTCCGCGGATACCCCGGAGGTACTGTGCCGGGAGGCCGTCACACTCCTCGCGTATGTGCTTGACCACCCGCGAATCGCCCCGACTCGGATTGCGGGCATGATATTCCGGACCCGCGCCGCGCGCCGGTACCGCGCGCTGATCTCCGTCGAAGACCACGACCAACTGGTAGCCGCGCTAAGAGCCGTCGTTACTGGAGCGGACCACGCCCACGTGGTCCGCAATGCCGAGCCCGCGACCTCACGCCGCTGGGGATTCGTGTTCCCCGGGCAGGGTGGACAGCGCCCGGGAATGGGAAGACTCTTCTATGACCGGTTTCCTGATTTTGGCGCCGAGGTCGACCGCTGCGCAGAACTGTTCGGCACGCAGTTCGGCCGTTCGCCGCTGAATTATCTTCTCGATGAACACCTTCCCGCCGATGACAGCGCGAGCGTTGTCCAGCCTGCCCTGTTCACCCAAATGGCGGGCCTGGCCGCGCTGTGGCGTTCCGTGGGCGTCACCCCGAACGCCACTATCGGGCATAGCCAGGGCGAGATCGCCGCGGCGTATATCGCGGGCGTCATGCCTCTTGCCGACGCGGTCACCGTGGTGGGCACCCGGGCCCGGATCGCGGATGAGTTTCCGGCAGACGACTACACGATGGCGGTGATCGCTGCCGATCGCGACACCTGCGAGGAACTCCTTGCCCGGCAATCGGGTTGGGCTGAACTCTCGGTGATCAACTCCCCCTCAATGGTGGGAATCTCCGGCAGACACACAACCGTTCACGAGATTGTCGACCGGCTCACCAAAGACGGGGTCTTCGCACGCGTCATCCCGGTGCGATATCCGGCTCATACCAGCATGATCGCCTCGATCGGCGCCGAAATTCGCACGGCACTGATCGAACGCCTCGGCGCCACCGAGTTCGCGGCCTCCGAAATCGATTGCATCGGAGCGACCCTCGGTGCACCGATTACCCCTGAGGTACCGGTCGATCAGTACTGGTTCTGGAACCTGCGCAATATCGTCCGGTTCGATCGTGCCATCGCGACCGCGGTGTCGGCTCAAATCGACACCTTCGTGGAGTTGGCCGAACACCCCACCTTGCAGCTGGCGATCCGCGAAAACCTCGCAGCTCTAGGCTCGGAGCGCACCGCCTGCGTGGTAGGCACCTCCACCCGGACCGCAACGGATCTGGCCGAGTTCACCAACAACCTCGCGAACCTCGCCGTCCACGATCTCAATTACAACTGGGACGCGCTCCGCACCAAAGCGCCCGAGCCGATTTCACTCCCACTGCGTGACTTCCCGAATGTTCAGAACAACAACGTGCCGCTCTGGCTGTCCTATCGCTCGCCGAACAACGGGGTTTCCGCAGCGGCGTGGCCCTCCGCCACGCAGGAAGCCGATCGTACAGCGGACCATGTCGACTCTCCTGCACATCCACGGCTACTGCGCGAGGCCTGGACCAAGGTGACCCGGCGCTCGATGATGCCGCCAAGGTCCTATGGATTCATCGACGCCACCGGCGAGGCCAGGGCGCTCGTCGAGGCACTCCGCGAGGGTGCGTCGGACTTCGGTTCATCGGCCCACATCATTGGCGACGCAGAGGTATCCGGTACCAGCGACACTGACACCGTGGTGATCGTGCTTCCCGCCGCGGGACAGCTGGACGATCCGGGGGCCATCGACGCGGTGGCACAGTTCTTCGGCGACCGCACATGGTGGCCAGAGTTGTCGAGCTCGGTGACCGGATGCTGGATTGTCACGGTCGGCGGCGAAGAGGTCGCCAGCGCAGATACGTCATCAGATCCGGCGCACGCCGCGATCGCCGCCGGATTCCGCTGCATGGGTGCCGAGCATCCGGGAATTGCCTTCCGGCATCTGGACCTCACGTCCGATATCGCCCAGCCGGACAGTGCCAGCATCGTCCTGGCCGCGCTGCAATCGGCCGGAGAATCGGAGTTGGCACTCCGGGCAGACGGCATGTACGCCAAGCGCATCCTGGATGCCAGTCAGGACAGCGGCAGCGAAACCGCCACTGCGGTACCCGATCACGTCGTGATCACCGGGGGCACCGGAAAACTCGGTCAGGAATTCTGCGAGCACTACGCCCGGCTGGGCACCCGGCACATCACGCTGATCAGCCGTTCCGGCGAGACCGCCGCAGTGGCCGGACGGCTCGACGCCATCCGGCGCACCACCGGTGCCGTAGTTCGTGCGCTTTCCTGCGATGTGACCAATGCGTCCGCCGTCGCCGGGCTCGCCGATCAGCTGCGCGAATCACCCGCGGACCTCATCATTCATGCCGCAGTGAACTATTCGGATATTCCGCTCGCCGAGGTCACCTCCGAGAGGTTCCACCAGGCGTTACGGGCCAAGGTCGGGGGCATCACGAATGTCCTCGACACCCTGCCCCGCACCGATTCCTGTCGCGTCATGTTGTGCTCATCGCTGGCGGCGACGATCGGCGGCAAAGGCCAGCTGATGTATGCGGCGGGTAACCGGATGCTGGACGTGCTCGCGGCCCGTCAGCGCTCCGCCGGACTGGATTGCGTATCCGTGCAATGGGGCCAGTGGACCGTGCACCTCGATCTCGATGACACGGGTATCGCGAAACTTGCCGCCGCGGGGGTCCATCCGATGCGGCCCGCCGATGCTCTTGCCATCGGGATGGGACGACACACCGGCAACACCCTGGTCGGAGCGTTCGACCTCGCGCAGGCACGCGAGGTACTGGGTGTGTTCGGGTACGGACCGCTGCTCTCCGAGCTTGTGGACAACAGCAGGCCGGCAACACCCACGGAGAGCATTCGGCCCGCGGCGGTGGCGCCCGAGAACCGCTCCGGGCATCTGGTGCAGTTACTCGCCGAGGTCATCGGCGCCGACCACGCCGACTCCATCGACACCGCCATGCCCATGGTGGCGATGGGCCTGGATTCATTGCAGGCACTGGAATTTCGGCGGCGCGTGCAGGCTGAACTCGACTTCGAGCTGCCGGTGCAGGATCTGCTCGGCGGTGCCTCCGTGGATCACGTCATCGAGGTGCTGTCGGCTCAGACACGCTGACCCATGCCCAAGGAACCGAGATCAGGTTCTTCAGCGCTCACCAGATTGACGAGCACCTGTGGCACCTGGGCGACACCCACTGATGCGGCCGAGGTGCCAACAACTCCGGGAGCCGCATCCGGCGCCGCATGGCACGTCAACAACGGCATCAGCACAACCGCGATGCTCAGCAGGGCCCGCAGCATGACCGGCCCCGGGGCGAGACCTCCGCGTCGTGCAGTGCGTTCACCGCCGGGGCCATCACCCCACGATACACATACACCCCATACCCGTAGTGGGTATGAGGTGTAGCCGCTAGACCTGCTCTGCCCGGTCATGGGCAGCGCGCTGTAAGGCCGCCACCTCGGCGTCGATACGCGGCAGGATCTCGGGAATCATGCCCCGCACCGGGAGCTCGCCAACCGGCGTCGACAGCACAGGCTTCAGCCAGTGCGTCACCCCCACCCAGCCGGGGCAGTTAATCCGTCGACGGCGGCGCTCGATGCCCTTCACAAAGGCCTTGCCGCAGGCTTCTACCGAGGTCACGGTGCCCAACGGCGGTGGTAGGCGGCTCAACATCTCCGAGAACGCCGACAGGTTAGCCTTCTGGTCGTTCACCATCGAGGTGTCGATCCACGACATATGCGCCGAACCGACATCGACGCCCCGATGCGCCACCTCCAGGCGCAGCGCGTTGGCGAAGTGCTCAACGGCCGCTTTCGAGGCGTTGTACGCCGTGACCCCCGGTGCGGCGGCATATGCGGCCAGAGAGGACACGATGAGCACGTATCCCTGTCGTTCGATGACCGAGGGCAGAGCCGCGCGCACCGTATGAAATACCCCGAGCACGTTGACATCGATCAACTTCTTGAAGGTGGCGGGGTCGATCTGCAGCACCGAGCCGAAGGCCAGCAGTCCGGCATTCGCAAGCACCACGTCAATCCCGCCGAACCGCTCCGCGGCTTGTGCGACGGCCTTCTCCATGGCCGCGAGGTCGCAGACATCGGCGACCACGACCAGCACCCGATCACCACCCAGCTCATCGGCAACCGCGGCAAGCTTGGTCTCGTCTAGATCGGTGAGCACGAGGTTGGCGCCCTTGGCATGCAGCCTGCGGGAGACTTCCACCCCAATTCCACCGGCACCGCCGGTGATCAGGACGGTCTTACCAGCGATGTTGTTCGGCGTTGAACCCATGGACCGACGCTACAGCTGCACTCCCAGCAGGGCATCCACCGCATGACGCACATGGGTTCCGGCCTCGGTGTCATGCCCGCCGTACGCCAACGCGTCGGTCACCCAGTTATCTAGGGCCGCAAGAGCTTTTGGCGTATCCAGATCGTCGGCGAGATAGCGCCGTACCCGGGACACCACGTCGCGGGCACCCGGCGCGGTGGGCAGTGCCACCGCGTGGCGCCAGCGGGCCAAACGGCCCTGCGCATCGGAAAGCACGGCGTCACTCCAGGACCGATCGGCACGGTAGTGACCGGCCAACAGCCCGAGCCTGATCGCCGCGGGATCCACACCCTCGGCCGTCAACCCCGAAACCTTCACCAGGTTCCCGCGGCTCTTGGACATCTTGTGCCCGTCCCACCCGATCATCCCGGCGTGCACATAGTGCCGCGCGAAACGGCGTTGCGCTGTAACGGCTTCGGCGTGCGCGGCACTGTATTCGTGGTGCGGGAAGATCAGGTCGCTGCCACCACCCTGAATGTCGATACCGGCACCGAGCTCGCGCAGAACGA
Organism: Mycobacterium sp. D16R24; assembly: GCF_002013385.1. NCBI lineage: Bacteria > Bacillati > Actinomycetota > Actinomycetes > Mycobacteriales > Mycobacteriaceae > Mycobacterium > Mycobacterium sp. D16R24. The sequence goes on from NZ_MAEV01000016.1 coordinate 74,026, forward strand.
TCGCCGAACACTCCACATGCCAACCCGGCCGGCCCGGGCCAAACGATGCCTCCCAGCTGGGCTCCCCCGGGCGTGCGGCACGCCACAGCAGGGCGTCGAGCTCATTGGCCTTGCCGGGACGGTCCGGATCGCCTCCGCGTTCGGCGAACAGCCGCGACATGGTCTCGATGTCGTACCCCGACTCATAGCCGAACTGCTCGGTGGCGTCGACGCGGAAGTACACGTCCGGATACTCGGGGTCATCCACCACATAGGCGGCGCCGGAGGCCAGCATCTTCTCGACGAGTTCGATGATGCAAGCGATCGACTCGGTGGCGCGCACGTACTCCCGCGGCGGTAGCACCCGCAGCGCCGTCATATCGCCCCGAAACAGATCGGTTTCCCGGTCCCCCAGCTCACGCCAATCGATGCCGTCCCGGTCGGCACGTTCGAAGAGCGGGTCGTCGATATCGGTGACGTTCTGCACGTAATGCACGTCCAGACCCGCGTCGAGCCACTGCCGATAGATCAGGTCGAACGTGAGATACGTTGCGGCGTGGCCCAGATGGGTGGCGTCATAGGGAGTGATGCCACACACGTACATCGTCGCGCTGGATCCCGGACCGGACGACGGCGTGACCGGCCGCACCTGACGATCGGCGGTGTCGTACAGCCGCAGCTGCGGACCACGACCGTCGAGTTCAGGAACCGGCGCCGACGCCCACGACTGCATGGCACCACTGTATGAGGTGCTCAGGCGAGCTCGGCCACCGCATCCAGGAGCAGCCGCGCCAGATCGGAGCGGCACATGATCAGGTCCGGCAGGTACGGGTGCGGTTGGTTGTACAGCAGCGGGGATCCATCGAGGCGCGAGGCGTGCAGCCCGGCCGCGAGCACCACTCCCGCAGGTGCGGCGGAATCCCACTCCCACTGGCCGCCGCCGTGCAGATACGCGTCGGCCTCGCCACGCACCACCGCCATGGCCTTGGCCCCGGCCGAACCCATCGGGATCAGTTCGATGTTGTGCCGTCCTGCCATTTCGGTCAGCAGCTTCGGAGGCCTGCTGGCACTCACGACAACCCGGATCGGATCCGATTCAGCGCGCGCCGAAGGAGTCACCCGGGTCTCGTCGGTGCGAAACACGGTGCCCAATCCGGGCAGCGCGACGGCGGCATCGGTGATCGACCCCCCGCTGTGTTGTCCCTCCGGGTCCGCCTGCCATAGCGCGACATGCACCGCCCAGTCGTCGCGGCCCTGGATCCCGAACTCGCGGGTGCCATCGAGCGGGTCGATGATCCACACCCGCTGCGCGCCGAGGCGGACCTTGTCGTCGACAGCCTCCTCCGAGAGCACCGCATCCGCGGGCCGTTCGGCAGCCAGTCGCGCCAGCAGCAGCGTGTTCGCACGCTTGTCACCGGCCGCGCCGAGCGCCTTGGGGTCGTCGAACCCGAGCTCGGCACGCACCTGCAACAACAGCTGTCCGGCTTCGTCGGCGAGTTCTGCGGCAAGAGCGGCATCGGAAAGAGTCATCCGGTCAGTATTACCCGATCAGGATTTGTCACACCCCGTCGGCATACTCGCCCCCATGACCGCCGCCATCCAGTACGGAATCGTCCTGACAACGGGAGACGCCGCCGACGTCGCGGAGCTGGCCGCGCTGGCCGAGGAGGCGGGCTGGGATGCCGTCTTCGGCTGGGAACCGGTGTGGGGCGTCGACGCGTGGGTGGCGTTGACAGCGGCGGCCATGCGCACCACCCGAATCAAGCTCGGAACCATGCTCACGCCGCTGTCGCGCCGCAAGCCGTGGGATCTGGCATCCACCACTGCGACGCTGGATCGACTCTCCGGCGGCCGGGTCAACTTGTCGGTGGGAATGGGTGCACTGCATGACAATTGGCTGGCCTTCGAACGCGACCAGGGCCGCAAGGCTCGCGCCGAACTACTTGACGAGGGACTCGACGTCCTGTTCGGGCTATGGGAAGGCCAGCCCTTCAGCTACGAGGGCACGCATTACAAGTGACGCCCACGACGCATATGGCGCCCGACCCACCGGCACAGAAGCCGCGCATCACCACCTGGTGCGTTGGTCTGAGTGGCTCGCGTAAGTCCCTGTCCCGCGCCGCCCGCTGCGAGGGGCTGCTGCCCAACATCACCGCAGCCGACGGACAGTTCGACGTCAATCCACCGCTACTGCGATGGCTTGAGGCCGCACGTGAAATTCATTCACTACGAAGCGAATTGGGCTACGCCGGCAGCTACGACGTGGTGTACGAGGCAACTACCGACTTCGGCGACCTCGCCGCCACACGTGAGAAGATCGCCACCCTGCACGAGGCCGGCTACACCTGGTACCTGGACTCGGATTGGCACACCGAGCACGACGATCCCCTCGGAGCACTACGCAGGCGGGTCGAAAAGGGGCCGCCCCGCTAGGCGTCAGTGTTTGACGTCAGGACACATGGTCTGGGGGGCGTACTCGACCACCGCCTTCGACGCCCACTTCGGAGACCACGGGAGCAATGTGGCGGCCGCAATGGCCTCGTCCTTCGTTCCGCCGTTACGCAGCACCCCACAGGCCATGTTCCCGGCGTGCACGTACATCGCGGCATTGCCCGCGTTATAGGGGTTCGCCCCGGGAATGTTGTCGTTGATGAGCTGCAAGAACTCTCCCTCGCCATCGGCATGTGCGGGTCCGGCAAGGCCGACTGCCCCAGCGACCGACGCGGCGAGAATTCCGGCAGCCCAAAACCGGCGGAAGTTTGTGATCATGATGTCCCCTCCGATGAGGAGACGATCTTATTGCGCGATAGCCACTGGTCGGAAGCTTTTTTCCGTAAGTTGACCAATCCCAGTTTTCACAATCACGGAGCGAACTCGCTCGTGCAGATAGCCATCGGCGGGTCGGGGAACGCGAAGGAATGAACCACCCCGGGCTTGCCCTTGCATTGCGTGGCCTCCTTCGTCCCCGGAATCACGAACAACACGACGAACGCCTTCGGCGCCTGGCAGGAATCCGCGGCCACGAACACGGTGCTGCCCATGACCACTGCCGTCTGATAGCACGAACCGACACGCAGTTGCGGGGCAATGCAATACGAGAAATCACCGGCCGTGAATCCGGTGTACGTCTGCCGGCATTTACCGCCCGGAACGACTTCGATCACGCGCCACGCCGCCTTGGGGTCCGTACACGCCACCGCCTTGTAGTCCGAGGGAGCGGCCAACGCGATGCAGTCGCCGACTGCGGCCACCTGCCCCGGGGCCTTGGGCGGACCCGTCGGCACCGGAGGCGGAACAGGCATCTGGGGCAGTGGCATTGGCGCACTAGGCGGCTGTGCGGTAGGCGTCAGATACGTCGGTGCGCCACTGACTGTGGGCAATTCGGGGTTCGCGTAGGACACCGTGGTGGTCGGCGAGCTGACCGATTGGCGCGGATCTGTGTCCCGGTTGAGGATCACCACCAACACCACCGCGAGCACTACGACGACCGCCGCGGTGATCGAAGCGATCAGAATCCACGGCTTGGACTGCTTCTGCGACCCGAAGGGATCCTGCCCCGGGAGCCCCGGATACATCGGGGGGACCGCGTAACCCTGTGGAATTCCGTCATACAGGCGGCCGATTGAATCGTCCGGGTAGTCCGATGGCGCATAACCGTACGGAGCCGTCGGCGGCGGCGCCTGCCAGTGCTCCTGAGTCGGCCCCTCGGATGCGCCCCAGTGCCCCGCTGGTCCTTGCTGATACGGGTCATGTGGTCCCGTCACGTCAGCACCCCCCCTTGCCCGTCCCTTCCCGGAACATAACGCTGTGCCGACCAGGCTAGACGATCGCCCATCAAAAGGCGGGCCACGGTATGGGTCTGTTGCGATCAGGCATCGGCATCACCGGCTCATCCAGCGTCGTCGCAGCACGTTGGCGTAAAGCCGCCACTTCCTCCGCCGTGATGTGGACCGACAGTGCGGCGCCCAGATCTCCCCGCAATGCCTCCCCGAGGCGCTCCACATCAGCAAGCAACTCTGGCTCCACGGGCTTGCCCGCCCATCCCCACAGCACGGTTCGCAGCTTGTCCTCGGCGTGCAGGCAGATCCCGTGATCGACGCCGTAAACGCCGTCGGCGCCCCGCAGGATGTGGCCGCCCTTGCGGTCGGCGTTGTTCACCAGGGTGTCGAACACCGCCATCCGGCGCAGCAGGGCGTCATCGGCGTGAACCAGCACGATTTCCGCGCCGTCGGCGTCGAGGGCGCGCAAGATCGGCAGGTAGTCCTGCGGCACGGCCTGCGGCAGACAGATATCGACCAGGTCGAGGGCGCCCTCGGCGAGCTCCGGCTCGTGGATCCATCGCTGCACCATGCCAACACCCGCCGGACCGTCTCGAAATACCGTATACGGCACCACATTCCAGCCCAGCTCCGCCGAAATCAGGTACGTTGCCACCTCACGCCCGGCCAAGGTGCCGTCCGGGAAATCCCAGAGCGGCCGCTCGCCTCGCACTGGTTTGTAGACACAATGCGGGCCACTTTCGACCTCGCAGAGAAACGTGGCATTGCTCGCGGATCGGATGCGCCCGATGACGGTGAGCTCACCGTCACGGATGGCGGCGTGATCCTCGGGGCTGCCACCGGGACCCGAGCCGTCAGGACTCGGCGTCATCATCTGCCGCCCCGGGCACCGTCCCGCGGCGATAGCCGTTGGTGCGGACGCAGATGTGTCCGGCCGGATCGAGCGGCTCCTCGCACAGCGGGCACGGAGGACGGCCCGCGGAAACGACCCGGGTGGAGCGTGTTGCGAACTGTCGTGCCGCCTCCAGAGACAGGAACACGCGAACGGCATCCGGGCCGTCCTCGGAGTCATCGAGCACCACCGAGGCGTCGAACTCCTGCTCGCTCACCGCGAGGAGTTCGACAACCACCGAGTTGGCCTCGGCGTCCCAGCCCAGCCCCATGGTTCCGACCCGGAACTCGGCGTCGACGGGCATCACCAGCGGGCTGAGATCCTCGACCACATCGGGCTCGGGCGGGATCTCGGTTCCGAACCGGCGGTGGACCTCCGACAGCAAGGTGCCGATGCGCTCGGCCAGCACAGACACCTGTTGCTTCTCCAGCATCACGCTGACGATCCGGCTCTCGTGGACGGCTTGCAGGTAGAACGTACGGTTCCCCGGCTCCCCGACCGTTCCGGCGACGAAACGGTCCGGGCTGCGGAATACGTGAATCGATCGGGGCATGGTGTCTCCAAAACTACCGGTCGATGAACCCCCTCGCGCGAAGGGTTCTAATCGGTCGTGCCGCCCACAGGGGCATCGGAAGCCGCCCCGGCGGGCTTCTCGGGCGGCCGGGCGCTCAGCGCGCTGGATAAGTCGGGGCCGGTGTGATTCATGTGCATGACAAAGGGACGCAGCTCGGTGTAGCGCACCACGCTCATCGAGGCCGGATCGGCGACGATGCGCTGGAACGCATCCAGGTGCGTGCCGAGCGCGTCGGCAAGTACCGACTTGATGACATCTCCGTGAGTGCATGCCACCCAGACGCAGTCACCGCCATGCTCCTCGGATAGCCGCCGGTCGTGCTCACGGATCGCCGCGACCGCCCGCGCCTGGACCTGCGCAAGCCCCTCACCACCCGGGAACTGTGCGGCACTGGGCTGCTGCTGAACGACCTTCCACAAGGGTTCGGTGAGCAACTCGGCAATCGCGCGGCCGGTCCACTGCCCGTAGTCGACCTCGGCGAGCCGGTCCTCTACGACAGGCGTCAGGTTCAACTCCGCCGCCAACGGCGCCACGGTCTGCTCGCACCGCAGCAGCGGGGACGTGACGATCGCCCGAACCGTCACCGCACCCAGACGATCAACGATCCCGCGCGCCTGGACTTGTCCCTTCTCATCGAGCTCGACACCTGGGCTGCGGCCGGCGAGGGTGTGCGCGACATTCGAGGTGGACCGCCCGTGACGTAACAGGATGACCGTCATGACGCGCTCACCACCCCGGCAGCCAGCAGACCCATCACCGTCAGCCCCAGAACCACGCGGTATCCGACGAACCAGTACATGCTGTGGTTGCTGATGAAGCGAAGCAGCCAGGCGACTGCCGCGTAACCGATGACGAAGGCGATCAGGGTGGCCACCAGCAGCTGCGGACCCGTCGCACTCATACCCTCAGTCACCGGGTGGAACGCATCGGGCAGGGAGAACAGCCCGGAGGCCAGCACCGCCGGTATTGCCAGAAGAAATCCGAATCGGGCGGACGCGGGCCGGTCCAGTCCGAGGAACAGCCCGGCGCTGATGGTGGCGCCAGACCGGGACACACCGGGGATCAGGGCCAAAGCCTGTGCGCTGCCGACGATCACAGCGTCCTTCATAGTGAGCTGTTCGGTGTGACGCACCTGCCGTCCGTAGTACTCAGCGGCGGCGATGACCAGCGCGAAGACGATGAGCGAGGCCGAGATGAGCCACAAATTTCTTGCACCCGAACGGATTTGATCCTTGAATGCCAGGCCCAACAACCCGATGGGCATGGTGCCGACAATGACGTACCAGCCCATCCAGTAGTCAAAAGTTCTGTGCGCCTTCACGAACAGTCCCCCGAACCACGCACGAAGGATGCGCCAGATGTCTTTGGCGAAATAGAGCAGAACCGCCGCCTCGGTGCCCAACTGGGAGACCGCGGTAAAGGACGCGCCCGCATCCTCATCGAAAAACACCCGCGACACGATGGCCAGATGGCCCGAGGAGGAAATCGGCAGGAATTCGGTAAGTCCCTGGACCACCGCCAGCACGATCACTTGCAACCAGGACATTGCCGCTACTGCCGAATCCACGACAGCGACCGTACTGGACGCGGCGGCGGATCGCCCTAGCCGGCCAGCAGCCGGGCGAGGCGACTGATGCTCACCGGCTGCGCGTCGGCGACCAGATCACGCACCGCGGCGACGATGCTGCGTTCATCGGTGACATCGATGTCAGTGATGGGCCGGGTTCCCACGGCCACCACATCGCTGCCATCGGGAACCAGCTCGGTGAGGAAGGCCCGGTAGATCTCGACACGCAGCAACGAATCCTCGATGCGGAAAGCGAAGCTACGACCATCGCCTACCTCACCAAATCCATTCGCGTGCACGCCCGTCACGAGGACCTCGACGGTGAAGACCGGACTGTCGGCAAGCGTCATGGCTCTCACGATAGCCCCCAGCTACCGACTGCTAGCACCGAACGCGCCGAGAAAGTCATCTCCTGCTCGGCAATCCCAGGTCGATTGCGATGATGGACGCGATGAATCCTTTACCGGGCCGCGATGTGCGCGGTATTAGAGGCACTATCACCGCACTAGCAGCCGTCATCGCGGTGGTCTCGGGCGCCGTATCGGGCTGCTCAACGGGCAGCGATGACGGCAGTCCCGCCGCCCCTGCCGTCATCACGCCGGCTTCCGCAGCACAGTCACCCCCGGTCACGACGGCACCAGCGGGAACGGTGCACCGGTTCGCCGGCCGGTCCAGCGCAGTGTTGTTCGACACCTCGAGCAACACAGTGTCAGTTCTGACCAACGACGGCCGAACAGTGACGTTGTTCACGCGCGACAATCTCGACACGCCACGTCACACCGTGACGCTCTCCTCGCCGGCGACCGCCGCCATCGGCGACGGCCACGGCAGGGTGTACCTGTCCACTACGGGCGGCTACTTCACGGTCGACATCGCCTCGGGGCGCGCGAACAAGGTCGATATCTCGGGCCACGAAAACACCGAGTTTTCGGCCATCGCCCGTCGCCCAGACGGCCGTGTCGTGCTGGGAAACACCGACGGCACCGTCTTCACCCTCGACGCCCAGAACCAGATAACCGCCCACGCAAACGGTTTCGCTCATATCGATTCCATTGCGTACCAAGGCAACACCGTCGCCGTTCTGGATCGCGCGCAGAGTTCGGTGACCACCCTGACCGAGGCCGGCGATGGCACCGCGCATGCCCTTCGAGCCGGCGAGGGGGCGACCACGATGCTCGCCGACGATAAGGGACGCCTGCTGGTAGCCGACACCCGCGGCGGCGCCCTGCTGGTGTTCGGATTGGCCGACTCGCTCATCCTGCGCCAGCGCTACCCGGTGCCCGCCGCCCCGTACGGACTGGCGTACTCGACCAAGCTCACCTGGGTGTCGCAGACGGCGTCCAACACGGTTATTGGCTACGATTTGTCTACCGGCATCCCCGAGGAAAGGGCCCGATTCGCGACTGTGCGGCAACCTAATTCACTGGTCAGCGACGGATCCACCCTGTTCGTGGCATCCGGCGCGGGCGACGGAATACAGGCAATCGACATCAGGAGCATCGGGTGAGCCGCGCCGCACGCAGTAGCTTTCCGTCGGGCTGGGAAAGCGAACCCGATGACGAGTACGACTACTACCCACTGCGGCTTCCTCCGGAAATCACTAGGATCACCGCATCGATCCGGCTCTCGATTCAGGCCGAGTTCGGCGGCTGGGAGCTGACCCGGGTCCGGGTCTATACCGACGGAAGCCGTCGAGTCCTGTTGCGCCGCAAGAAAGTCCGCGGAAACCTGGTTGGCGGGCCGTTTACCGTCCCGGTGATCTGATGCTGTACGCCATCCTGTTGCGGCTGTTTTTTGTGGTGCCACCCGAACGGGCACACACCCTGGTCTTCGCTTCCCTGCGCGCCGCGGCCGCCTTCGCGCCGACGCGCTGGCTGATGAATCGGCTGTGCGCCCCGACCGACCCCCTCCTGGCCAGCGAGGTGTTCGGGGTGCGCTTCCCCGCCCCGCTGGGTTTGGCCGCCGGATTCGACAAGGACGGCGAGGGCCTCAAGGTGTGGGGCCCGCTGGGGTTCGGCTACGCGGAGGTGGGCACGGTGACCGCCATCGCGCAGCCCGGCAACCCGAAGCCCCGACTGTTCCGGCTCTCGGCCGACCGCGGCCTGCTCAACCGGATGGGCTTCAACAACCACGGTGCGGCAGCCCTTGCGCCCCGGTTGGCGACACGAAAGTCCACGGTGCCCATCGGCGCCAACATCGGCAAGTCGAAGATCGTCGAGGCCGCGTTCGCGTCCTCCGACTACCGGGTGAGCGCACGCTTGGTGGGGCCGGCCGCCGACTTCCTGGTGGTGAATGTGAGCTCCCCCAACACCCCTGGGCTACGCGACCTTCAAGCCATCGGCGAGTTGCGCAAGATCCTCTCCGCAGTTCTCGAAGAGACCACCGCACCGGTGCTGGTGAAGATCGCCCCGGATCTCTCCGATGCCGATATTGACGAGATCGCAGATCTGGCAGCCGAACTGGGCCTCGCCGGGATCGTCGCCACCAACACCACCATCAGCCGCGCCGGTTTGAAGACGCCCGATGTCGAAGACCTGGGCGCCGGGGGCATCTCCGGTCCACCGGTGGCCGCCCGATCACTCGAGGTGCTGCGACGGCTATATCGACGAGTGGGAGACCGCCTGGTACTCATCAGCGTCGGCGGCATCGAGGATGCCGATGACGCCTGGGCACGGATCACCGCCGGGGCCTCACTACTGCAGGGCTATACCGGTTTCATCTACCGGGGCGGCTTCTACGCCAAGCGGATTCACGACGGTATCGCCCAACATCTGCGTGACGGCGGGTTCACCAGCCTGCAGGAGGCAATCGGCTCGGCCTCCTAGCCCGCCCCGCAAGGCGGCTAGTGCTGTTCGTAGGTGCCGTGGATGACGGCGCGGGCGATCGCATGCCCGAACAGGTTGAAGCCCAGGTACGCAGGGGTGGCACTCTCCGACAGCTCCAGCTTCGGCACGCTCACGGCGTGCACCGCGATGTAATACCGGTGCGGACCGTGACCGGCCGGCGGAGCCGCCCCGATGTACCGCTTGAGGCTCGCGTCATTGGCCAATGTGATCGCATCCCCCGGCAATCCGCTTCCGTTGCCCACGCCCGCGGGCAGCTGCGTCGTGGTGGCGGGCAGGTTCGCCACCGCCCAGTGCCAGAAGCCCGACCCGGTAGGAGCGTCGGGGTCGTACACCGTGACGGCGAAGCTCTGCGTTTCCTCGGGGAATCCGGACCAGCTCAGCTCGGGCGAAACGTCCTGTCCCCCAGCACCCAGGATTCCGCTCACCTGCTCGATGCCGAGCGGCTGTCCGTCGGTGACACTGGCAGATGTCAGGGTGAAGGTCGGCAGCTGCGGCAGGGAGTCGTAGGGAGAGGCCATGTGGGCGTCCTTTCAGTCGGGTGTGATCAGTGGTTGAGCAGGAAGTGCTGAAGAACCTTGGTACCGAACGTCAATGCGTCGACGGGCACGCGCTCGTCCACGCCATGGAACAGTGCGGCGAAGTCGAGCTCGGGCGGCAGCTTCAGGGGCGCGAAACCGAAGCACCGAATACCCAACCGGGCGAACGCCTTTGCATCGGTACCGCCGGAAAGCATGTACGGCACGGTGCGGGCCTCGGGATCGAATTCCAGCACCGCGGCGTTCATCGCATCGACAAGGTCCCCGTCGAACGTTGTCTCGTAGGCGGGGAGCAACTGCACCCATTCGCGTTCGACATCGGGGCCGATGATCTCGTCGACCTCACGCTCGAAGGCCTCCAGCCGCCCGGGCAGCACCCGGCAGTCGATCACGGCCTCGGCGGTGGCCGGTATGACATTGGCCTTGTACCCGGCCTTGAGCATCGTGGGGTTCGCGGTATCGCGCAGGGTCGCACCGACGATCTTGCCGATCGATCCCAACTTGGCGACGGTGCCCTCCAGATCCGGTGAGTCCGGGTCGAAGTCGTAGCCGGTCTCCTCGGCGACCGCGGCAAGGAACTGAGTCACCGCTTCGGTCAGCACCAAGGGGAACCGATGCCGGCCCAGTTTGGCCACGGCTTCGGCGACTGCCGTGACGGCGTTGTCCTCATGCACCATGGAGCCGTGGCCGGCCCGCGCCTTGGCGGTCAACTTCATCCATGCGATGCCCTTCTCCGCCGTCTCCAGCAGGTACAGACGCCGCTCTCCGCCTTCCTTGCGCGGCACGGTGAGCGAGAAACCGCCTACCTCGCCGATGGCCTCGATGACACCCTCGAACAGGTCGGGACGGTTGTCTACGAGCCACTGAGAGCCCCACTTGCCACCGTTCTCCTCGTCCGAGACAAATGCCCAGACCAGATCGCGCGGGGGGACCGTCCCGGATTGTTTGAACCACCGGGCGATCGCGACCATCATCCCGACCATGTCCTTCATGTCGACCGCGCCGCGGCCCCACACGTAGCCGTCGGTCACCGCTCCGGAGAAGGGGTGCACGCTCCAGTCGGCGGCCTCGGCGGGAACGACGTCGAGATGGCCGTGTACGAGCAGGGCGCCACGCCCCCTGTCGGCCCCGGCCAGGCGCGCGAAGAGGTTTCCGCGGCCGGGTGCGCCCGCCTCGACGTACTCACAGGTGTATCCGACCTCTTCCAGCTGCTGCTGGATCCAGCGGGCGCATTCAGCCTCGCCCTTGGTGGTCTCCAGCTCTCCGGTGTTTGAGGTGTCGAAACGGATCAGCGTGCTGACCAGTTCGACGACCTCATCCTCGGGCGCCGGATTCTCAGAAGTCACAACTACCTTTCCTACCATCGTCGGAGGCTGCACACCGGGCGCGGGCAACCGGTTTGGGCCTTGTGCAGGGTTTCCGCTAGCCTATGACGGCAACCACGGGCCATAGTGCCCGCACTCGTCCGAGTGGCGGAATGGCAGACGCGCTAGCTTGAGGTGCTAGTGCCCTATTAACGGGCGTGGGGGTTCAAGTCCCCCCTCGGACACAAAGCAGTGAACTAGACGTTCTCCAAAAATCAGCTCTGAACTCAATTTATAGCTGATTTTTGTGCTTTGCCAACGGCTGCGCGCGGCGCAAAGACTTAACATTCAGGGATCTTAATTCTCGCTCGTCCATGAACGTTGACCCCGGTGTATCGGGACACTCGCAGCAATGGCGACACCTCGAGTCAACCTACCTAATTGCTTGGCAGCCAATGATTTTCGCTAACATCACCCGCCTATGCGCGGACGTACGTGCCAACCGCGCCTTGCCAACCCCGACACTGGCAACGCCTCGTCAGCACAAGGACGTTCCCGCGCTGCGCCGCGTTCTGACCGGCGTCGACCGCCATTCGATCGAAATGCGCGAGGTCACACCTATGGGCGGAATTCTTACTGACGAAGAACGCCAGCAAGCGCTCCGAAACGCCGTGTAGTGCGTCGCGACCCACTGGAACACGCAATCCGAACCGTCGAACAATCTGCCGAAGCACTGCGGAAACCGGGCAATGCGTGGTGAATCTCTGAACGTGGAAACAGCTCTCTGCGGAATCCAGATCAACCGCATACTCGTTTGTGCGCCCTCGTGATCGTCTCGCCCCGAGGTCTCGGATACCGGTAGTAAGTTGACTCACGCACGGCGTTCAGCCACCTGGTCGTCTACACGGTACCGCCAGTCGGTCGGGGGCATAGGGATTGGAGTCAAGCGCGGAAGCGATGCAAGAACAAGCGGCGCAAAGGCGCTCATCGTCAACGGCGGGTTGATCCACTTGGCCTCAGGCAAGACGGCGGTCCAGCCAGTTTCGAAGACGGTCTAGAAGGCGATCTCGCCGATATGGTCGGCGATATAAGCCTTTTCGCCGGTTGTGAGTCAGTTGCCGCTGTGCGGACCATTTTGCGCGAACAGATCCAGCGTGAAGTTGATGCGATGGCGGCTCTGGTGCAAGACGCCGACGCGTACGACGTCATTGAGCTGATGCGGCTGCGTGAACTTGGTGTGGTTCCCCAACCTGCACCCGGTGGCAGCGCACTTGCCATCGAGATCGTGGCCGCCGTGCTGCTTTCTCGGGGATCTCGGAAGCCGAGCGCACTGCCGCGCGAAGGGACTAGACCCCACGTGGCAGTTAACGAGTTGCATCAGCGCGCATTGCGCTTGATGCGGCTCGCGCAGGCGCGCCAACTCACCGAGGCGGCCTTGAACGGCGATCCTCTATCCATGCTTGCCGCCGAGTATCAAGGCACGGTCATGGGCATCCGCAACTTGCAGTACAGCAGCGTTCGGGATGCGCACGAAGCTCAGCTCCTCGACAACGAGCGAGCGGCGAGCCTCATGCAGAAACACTTGGGATACACCTACCCGCAGGTCGTCGCAGTTCGTGAAGCCATCAGGGAGGTGTCATCGCAGCGGATGACTGAGCTCCGGGATGGAACCGCGGAGATCATGTTGCGCAACCAGGGCGTTCCGCCAGACCAGATACCAGCGGCCGAAGCGGAGGAAGTGATGTCGCAGATGGTTGCTCTGATGTTCCTGCCAGGAGATCGGGCCACGATTTCCGCGAACGATGTTGCGCCCTTGGCAGGTGTCGGCGATGAGACGGCGCTTGCTGTGTTGACCTCGTTCTCTCAGTTCTTCGACTCAGCGATATCTGCGACTGACCGTGTCTACGACATGCTGGTCGGGACGAATCCGTTCCTGAGCACGCCGCTCGTTTCCGACGGCGCCGGCCACTTTGTATCGACGTCAAATGAGGTGGGAAGCGACTCGTTGCGGAGGATCTTCGAGAAGGCGCTCACTTCGAACGGCAAGGACTTCACCTCGTACGACCAGAAAATTCGCGTTGCAATGAGCGAGCAGATCGCGCTTGACGGGCTTGCGGCGATCCTTGACGCCCCGCCGTCGCACGCTGCATTCAAGTACTTTGCACCCGAAAACGAAGAAGAAATCGGCCAGCTTGGATCCGGGTGTGCGGACCCCGCCGCGGTCGGCAAGCAAGTCGAAGGCGATGGCCTTTTCATCATCGATGACGTTGTGTTCGTCGTGGAGACGAAAGGCAAGTCGATGGCCGAACAGTCGCGACGAGGAGACGTCACACGGCTTTCGCGCGATCTCGCCGCGACCATCGGCGACGCCTGTGAACAGGCTAAAACGGATCGAACGTCTCGTCGAAACCAACCGGGGCATCTGGCTCGCAGACAAGAGCTGGCTGGATTTGTCGCAAATCCGGGAGGTTCGTTGCGTGGCGGCGCTCCTAGACGATGTCGGCCCACTGGGTACCGCGATCGGTCGACTTCAGCAGGCCGGAATTGTGAGCGAGAACAAACCACCGTGGATCACCTCGCTGCACGACCTCACTACCATCGCCGCCGTTTGTGATCGACCAGCAGAGTTCTTGCACTACCTCAGAGTTCGAACGGACAGCCCGGTCACCACTCACTTCTGGGCACTTGACGAGCTCGACCTGTACATGTTTTTCCTCCAAGGAGATCTCTGGGTCGACGTTGATGACGAAGGTGCCGTCAACATGGTCGACGACCACTGCCTCGAGCTCAATGCTTGGATGGATCGGCACGAACATGAAGGGACCGAATTACCCAAGAAGCCGTCGTTCAACGCTGTCCCAGCGATGCTGGAGCTCGTTGACGAGATTGCCTCATTGCGCCAACCTGGCTGGCTGCGATGCGGCGCCGACCTCTTGTCCTTGTCGGGTGAGGTGCAACAACAGGTCCTAGATATCGTCGGTGAACTTGGCCGCCGGACCGGGGACGACGGCGACGAACACCACGGGGCCTTCTCATTTGACAGCCAGTGGGGGCGTCCGGCCTTTTTCTTCTCGATCAGTCCAATCGGCGTGAACATGAACGAAATTGAGACGCAACTATTCGCATACATGCAAGTCAAGGCCACGCAGATCGCGGCCGAGCGCTCCTACGGACTCATGTTTGACACCCACCAAAAGTTGAAACGGGTTCTCTACTTGTAGGCACTGTTTTCCTAGCCCGGCTCTCGAAATACCCACTGCTTAGCTTCCGCCGCAACACAGCTGTTCCCCAACTAACACGACAATTTCACCGGGGAGTCTGCACACGGGTTACGCAGACGAGTGCGCGCTTGTCGGGGGCATGCGGTAGGAGACCACATATGGATGTCGAAGACGCGGCGCCAGAGGCCCGCAGTACCCAATTCGAGTCAGCATGGTCAGCATTCGACGACGCGACACGTGCAGCAGAACGCATGGCGATCACGTGGAACGATCTGGTCACTCCAGATCTGTTCAGAACCAACGTTCACGTCGATGACGATGGAAATGGACGTGTCGACGTCCTAATTGATGAATACGAGGGTCACCAGCTCGATGACTTGGAGCTGCATGCCCGCGCGTTCATCGATGCGCTGATGGCGAGCGCACGCGAAGCACTGCGTGCCACTGAGAAGATTGTCTCGGGCCCATTGGGCTCACCCCAGGTCGAGCACCTCCCGCTTTTCGGTGCAGAATCTGAATTTCTTGCGTTCGTCGAGTCCGGGGCATTGTCAGGGCTGCGACCTGATCAGATCCAATTGATCGAACAGTTCCAGCCCTACTACTGGGCTGATGCCATAAAGCCAACTCATCAACAATTCGGCGCAGTCGTGATGCGCCTGTTCGGCCTCGCGACGCCCATACAACGGGAAGCCAGCCCCCTAGTGGCCTTCTGTGTGCAGTCCGCGCTCCCTGCCTTGGAAGTAGATCCACCAGCGGTAGTCACTCAGTTGCAGACCTACCCCGATGGGATGCTCGTCGGTTGGCATCTGGTCGCCACGTTCCATGTGCCTCCGGGTACCTCGCCGCAGTTCACCCCCAATATCGCCATTGATCCCATCCTCAATACAGAGCCCTGGCCGGACAGTCCCGACGACAACATGAGCGTCCAATGCCGCCAACTCCTACGGGCGATTGAGGAGCTCATCGTGGCCTTCGAGCGTTCATTGGGACTCCGGGCTCCGCTCAACGATGGTCACTTTCGGCTTATCCCAGCCGAAGACGATCCCCTGTGGGCGCGAGTAGACACCAACGATAACCCTGACGTCGAGGCAGGCCTTGCTGGATCTGACATTGGTCTCGCAACCTATCGTTCAGGGGATGACCTCATCATGCTGATTCAGCGACCCGACGGTGTCTATGGACGAATCGTCCCAATGGCCGGCGGTCTCGATCCGGCCGCAAATCGTGGTGCGGCGGCCGAGGATGCGAGTCGTAACTCAGCGGCCCAATGGGGTCTTCCTGATTTCGTCTTTGACCCTGAAACGGTCCAACGTGGCAGTGCCACAAGAGAAGTCGGCGACGGCACCGTCATCTGCGGTGATCGCGGGCTGGCCGTTCAAGTGAAGGCCAGGACCAACGCGACCACAACTGACGATCGGGAGCGTGCATGGGTCGCCAAAAAGGCCAAGGAAGGAGCACGGCAGGCAAGCGGATCCGTCAGGACGGTTCAGCGCCGACCCGTTGCTCACACAAACGCGCGCGGACGGTCAATCACCGTCGACGGTAATGCGCTTCAGTGGGTCGGCGTGGTGATCATCGACCACGACACGCCCCCAGACAGCGTGTCCGCCTATTCAGAAAAGGTGTCGATCCCATACGTTGCCATCCTGAGGAGAGAATGGGATTTTCTGTTCGATCAGCTGCGTTCGACAACCGCCGTCGTGGACTACCTGCATCGCATCGCCGGGCATCTCGTAGCGCCTGGCAAGCACGCCACTCATTACTACGGGTTAGCACTCGCCGACGAACGGACACCACCGGACTTTGAACAATCTGGCATCCCGGCCGCCCTCAACAACCCCGAGCTTCGCACCTCACGACCGACACTGCCACTTGAACCGGCAAGCGCAGCAGACGAATACGGGGCGCGAATGTATCGCCAGATCCTCGAAGACATTGCGGAAAGCCGACGGGACGGCGACGAGGCAGACCGCTTATTCGTACTGCACCTGCTCGACAAGCTCTACGTAGCCGAGCGCGCCGTTGTTGGGCGACTGCTGTTAACCAACATGAGCAAAGCACCCCGAGTGGACATCGGCACCACCCGTTGGGATTTCCGACGCTATCTAATCGGCGAGACCGATCTCCATCTGGCATACGCAGTGTGCAACCACTTCACCGACCGGCATAGGTACGCGTTCAAACAGTGGGGCATGCTGCGCCACCACGAATGGATCACGCACCTAGACCCCGACCGACGAAGCGACGCGACGACGGTGACAGTGATGCTGACTCCGCGATATGACAAGGTTCGCCCCTGGGACACAACCTTATTCGCACACTTCGGCGAGAGACCGCTTGACGACGACGAGCTCGAATCGATGCGCAGGCTATGGAACAACCCCCAGAATTTCGCTAATGAGGCAGAAATCGAGTCGAGCCGTCGGCCAAGTGATCAATAAGAGAGGGTGACGATCGTGGATCTATTGGCCCCGCTGGGTCGCAATGAAGTGTGCTGGTGTGGATCCGGCGCGAAATACAAGCGCTGCCATGGCGATCACCACCCCAGCTCGCAGCCAGGCGCACCGCTGCCACCGGACCGAGAGGGCAGCGTTTTCTTGAGCCCCACCGCGAACATGGCCACCGATGCGATCACCATCCCCGAAGGTGGGGCACCCTTCAGGATCGCCGAGACTGAACTGGCCGCCAGAGCGGTCGAATACACCAACTGGGACGCGCACCTCATTGAAGTTGCCACATCTGCTGGGCAAGTGTTGTCCCCATCCGATCTGGGACGACTTCGGGTCGAAGTCCTGAGCCGACTGGCATCACTCAGTATCGATGATTCGGAACCAAGCGACGAGATCAAGCACGGAATTCTTCTTCTGGCAGCGCAATCGATCCGGACGGTAAGCGCTCTCGCTCAGACAACTCCGAAACCGTCGATGCTCTGGAATCAAGAGCTCGATCCTGCAAAGTTCTTAGGCCGCACCCTGCTACTGGCAGACCACGTGGTTATGCCCGACCGGGTCTTCAAGGCGCTTTTGGGGGGTCCACAAAACAGATACCTGCGAAGAGCAGCAGAAAACGAGCTGCAGCTTAGCAAACTCCTCAGTGCAGGGCTAGTAATCCCCGTGCCGATCGGACCAGCGATGGCCCTAAGCGGTGCCGCATCTATCAAGATCACCAACGACGATTTAGCAGATGCCGCTCTCGTCTCCTGGGTTCGGGAACAACTGATCCTCGAAGGCCCGACTGCAAGGGAAGCTCTATTCGTGCGAGCCAAAGACGATCTGTCCAAACGCGCCGACAAATTTTGGCTCTACAGCCGCATAGACCCTGACTCCCTGAGCGCGGATGACGGGCGATTCACAACCCGCATGCTCCAACCCTATGACCCCGGACACGACTACAACCCTTGGATCAGACAGGTATCAGACTCCGCAATCAGCTTCTACGTGCAACGCACAGCCAAGCGGCTCGTCACAGCCGACGTCTACGGCTCCGACTATGTATCTGCGTCAATGTTCGAGGCACGGCTCCTCAGCCGACGAGGGCGCAGTGCCGGCAACATAGCCGCTCAGGCCGCCATGTGGGCCGACGTGCCCCAGCTCCCAAGCCTCTCGGCCCCCGACCTCGTCAAAGTAATTCAAAACGAGGAAGCCGTTGACGACCTTCGGCGACTTGTAGGAGCGTCGCTGGTGACAGCGCGCACCCCTGGCGAACAAGCTGATGCATTAACGGCGTTGGCTCATCAGCTGGACGCAACCTCCCACCGCTTGGAGAGATCGTCGATATCGGACCGCTGGTGGCAGATGGCGGCGCCCGGAGGTCTTGGGCTGGGCGGCCTCGTAATTGGTTCCTTCTCTGGCGGATTACCCGCGGCACTAGGAGCGACGCTAGGGGTGCTCGCCGGCGTCGCGCCGTATCTTGGCGCTCGTGCTAACGCTCGACGCGAGGCAGCGCATCTATTTTTGACGGGGCGCCGCAAAGCGCGGTGAGACAACCGCACCACAATCACAAAGTCGCGTCGACAACTCAGTTGGAAAGTCTCGACCCGTGTCGCAAGTGGCCAGCTCCCCCCTCGGACACAAAGCAGTGAATTGAATCGTCGCAGCTAGACGGCAGGTTTAGGCGCTTAATGCCTATCCCCTACGCGCCCGGTATGTAAAAGCTTGCGGTGCTAGGCTTCCTGGCAAACCAAGTGGCGGTCGTCACTAATCGGACGGGAGGCCGATATGTCAGGTGTTCTGCGGATACCACCGGAACAGATGCACCAGTCAGCAGCCAAGCTGAGCCAGATTGCCCAAACCTTGAAAGAGCAGCACGATCAGGCCCATGGCGCTGTCTCTGATCTGCTGGCAGGCTTCGGGGAGAGCGCTTCCCGTTCAGCCCTCGCAGCGCGATTGGAGCAGTGGGAGGAGGAAACGGCCTCTCACCATAGGCGTCTAACTGTGCACGCGGATAACTATCGTTGGATAGCCAACGAGTTCGTAGAGGCTGACAATCTCGACGCCAAGGCCACCGGCAGGATCGTGGGCAACCAGTGATCACGCTGGAGCAGATGCTCAACGCTCCGCAGCTGTACCAAGAAGTCGCACATGCCGCCCGCACCCGTGCCACTGGCACAGCGAACGCCGCCGAAGAGGCCGATTCGATACGCAAACTGTCCGAGTGGGAAGGCGCGAGCGGAGAAGCGGCCGACGACGCCAACAGACGCACGGTGTCCACTTTCGAGCATTCCACGGTGAGCGACAAGGAATTCGCCGCGCGAGCTGAGAGCGCTTCACAGAGCGCCACGAAAAACGCCCAGGACATTCGGGCGATGCTGGAGAAGGCCGACGCTTACCCGGCTGTTCATGTCGATCTGCACACCAATGAGGTCAAGCCCGCCGACATGAGTCAGATGGGCAAGGACGCCATCGATCGGGCATTCAAGAAGTACAACGAGATCAAGCAAGAAGTCGAGCGAATCGTTGCAGCCGGTAATGCCACCGATCTGGAATTCGCACGCGCGCTCGTTGCCGGTACCGGTGGCTCGGAAGACTCCGTGGCCTCTCTGGCACACGACAACGGCACTGCCACACGGAAAGTATTTGATCCACCGCCCGCGGGCAGGCTAGACGGAACGGGCTATTGGCAGATAGACAAGACGAAGCCGATGGCCTCCCCTGATGCACCTCCTCCACCTCCAGGGAACTACACACAAGAAATACCCCAGTCGAAATACACCGAGGGCGTGAAATCAGCTCCGCTGGTGGTTGGCAAGAACTGGGCCGAAGGCGCGGAAGAGCCCTACGCACAGATGCGCGATCAGTTCCAATTCCGAGTGTCCGGCACCGAGTTCACCGGGCAGACCAAAATGGTTCAGGTGGACGGTAAGTGGTACCAAGCCGAGTGGCAGAACTACACCTACGACATGAAACGTACGTCCATGATTACGGGTGGAAACGACATGGGAGGGCTGGGAAGCATGCCGGTGTACCGGAATTGGGAACCGGTCTCATACGGCCAGATAATGGGCTACTCCGCTGCCCACCCAGACGGCCCGCTGTTTCTGCCCGACACCAGCGGTAACCAGATCAAGCTAGTCAATGCCGCGCCCGTCGATATCAAACTGGAACATGGCAAGTTCACCAATGTTCCCATCCCACAGCACGGTATCCCGGAGATGCGAAGTGGGCGGTAAACGCATCTGGATACCAGCGATAGTCGTCGTCGCCCTGCTGGTCATCGGTGGAGGTATCTGGTGGAATCAGGCCCGCGACACCGCGCCGGCCAAACCGGATTGTCAAATCGCCCATGAGTTAGTCGATTTCAAAGCCACGTCGGTAAAAGAACTGGATGCCCTGCTGGCCTCCGGCGCCGACCAGGAACGTCTGAACAAGTACCAGGCATCGGTTGACCGCGAACAGCAATACGTATACCAGATTCAGGATCCGTCGATCCAGGACAAAGCCCAGGCGGTCGTGGACGCCGACCGG
Source organism: Mycobacterium sp. D16R24 (assembly GCF_002013385.1). Lineage (NCBI taxonomy): Bacteria > Bacillati > Actinomycetota > Actinomycetes > Mycobacteriales > Mycobacteriaceae > Mycobacterium > Mycobacterium sp. D16R24. The sequence goes on from NZ_MAEV01000016.1 coordinate 94,687, forward strand.
GAGTCGTACCGCAAGCAGGCCGATATGTACGCCAATCCCGCTACGTCAGGACCCGAAGAACGCGAAGCGATCGCCGCGTACCAGCAGATCGCCGAGAAGTTCAAGAAGGCCAAAGACGAACTGCTGAAAACCTGCCCAACCGCATCAACGGACCGGAAGCTGTAGCTACTGGCGGTTGTCCTCATTGACGGGATTGCCATCCTCATCAATAGGCCACGGGGGACGCGGAACTGCACGCTCCGCCTGTAGCCGGGCATTCAACGAATCAGGATCACCCGTGGCGAGCCCTCCTAGAGCGGCACCCCACGCGTTGCGCCCCTTGTATATCGCGTACATCGCCCCACCGAGGATGAGAAGCACGACCAGCGTCAGTAGTGCAGACATGGTCCCAAGGTATATGAGAACTCCCCGATCGCTTGGACGCAGTTTGGACACAAGTCCCCCCTCGGACATACACGACTGAGACGAGCGAAGCTGCTTTCTAGCCGCCGCGCGACGTGAGATTGATCAACGGCAGATAAACGGTATCGAACAGCTCCGCGAGCTTGTCGTCGTCAAACTGCTTGCGGGCGAAAAACAACTCATGGCGCATGAGCGCGAGAATGCTTGTCGCAACAGGCAATGGGATGTCTTCCGCGCCGATCTCACCGCGCTCGCGAGCCTCCGCCAATGCCTGCAGCACCGTTTGGTCGACCCATCCGGCGATTGCCGTGGTCATTTCTTCGGCCAACTCGTCGTCGGCCTCCGCCAATAGGCAGCGATAGTTCCCAATCCCGATGCGCTGCAGCTCCCGGAGCAAGGCCCCCAACAGTGCCAATACGTCTTCACGCAGGGAGCTGGCCGACGCGAGCCGGGCAGGCGGGTATCGCAGCGTCGGCAGCGCGTCGGCAACCATGTGCGCGCGTGATCGGTAACGGCGGTACAGCACCGGCTTGCTGGTCTTGGCACGACGGGCCACACCCTCAAAAGTGACCCCGGAGTATCCGTGCTCCTTCAGCTCCGCGTACGTTGCGTCGCGGATTGCCGACATCAGCGTTTCGTCGCGGCGCCGTGTGCCGCCGTCGGCCTGCGCCGCTTCCGCGCTTTCCTTCACGCCTCCAGTAGACACGCTTCGTATCTTACGTGGTGATACGATCGATACGTACAAGATACGACCCGTTTCTTATGGCAGTGCTCTTGCCACCAGGACGCCCAAGGAAAGGTCGTTCTGCCGACGGCGGCCGATTTGAGCCCCGCGCAACGGGAAGCATTCGAGCTGTTCCCCGCCAATCTGACCCGGGGCCTGGTGATGACGAGGAACAGCGCCAAGCCCTATCTCACGCTGGGTCTCTCCTTTAGGGACGGCGGGTTGTCCCCCGAGACCAGAGAATTGGTCATCCTGCGGGTCGGTGCGGTCACGCGCGCGAAGTACGAGATACACCACCATGCTCCGGAGGCACAGCGCGTCGGAGTGCCGGCCGAGGTGATCGACGCGGTGGTGTCCGGAGCGGACTCCTTCGGCGATGAGCGCCTCGCCGCGCTCATCGGTTTCGTCGACGAACTCCTTGCCGGGATCACGGGCCCGCCCACGGTTACCGACGCTGTCCAGAAGTTCTACCCAGACAACGAAATCGCCGAAATCGTACTGCTCACTGGGTATTACGTGATGACAGCACTCTTCCTCAAGACCCTGGGCATCACCGCCGATGGCGAGGGCGCGACGCAGGACATCCTCACCACCGCTACGAACACATTGCGTTCAGAAGAGGGGCAGAACTGACATGACACAGGATTCTGCGTTCCACAAGGGACTCGTCCAACTCGGCGGTGGCGCACACGTTTCCCTCTCCGGCGACGAGGGCTTCGGGCTGGCCAACGCGGGTCTGGTGGTCAGCGATGGCGAATCACTGGTCGTGGACACCCTTTACGATGTGCGGCACGCAAAGGAGATGCGTGATGCGTTCGGTCAGCACACGGCCACCGCCCCGGTGCGATATGTCTTCAACACGCACACCGACGGCGACCACTTCTTCGGTAATCAGGTATTCGCCAACGATGTCGAGATCATCGCCACGGACGCCGCGAGTGCGCTCATGGTGTAGGAGCACGCCGATCTGACCGCCGAGCTCCTGGGCGGCAGCGCCGACCCGTCATCACCCATGCACGTGTTGGCCCCACTCGCCAAGCCCTTCCACTTCGATGAAGTACGCGTCCGGCCCGCGGACACCACGTTCTCGGGCGAGAGGGCGCTGCGAGTGGGCAAGCTCGACGTCGAGTTGCATGAGCTCGGTCCGGCCCACACCGTCGGAGACGCGATCGCCTTCCTCCCCGAACACAAGGTGCTTTTCTCCGTTGACTTGCTGACCCACGCGATCGTGAAGGTCGTCTGGTCGGGTTCGATCCCCAATTTGATCGCCGCGTTGCAGCGTATCCGCACCTTTGGCGCCAAAACCGTTGTGCCCGGCCATGGTCCAGTGCTGGTCGGCGCCGAGATCAACGCCGCCATCGATCGCGGCATCGCGTTCTGGTCGGACTTACACGAGCAAGCGAGCCGTCTCTACGACCAGGGCACCCCCGTCGAAGACGCGACAGCCCGCATTGATGTCACGAAATATCCTGAAGCGACGGTCACTTTGCCGATCATCATCGCGGCGATCTACCACGAACGCGACCCCGAAATCCCCTTCCAAAACCTCACCCAGGCACTGGAATCCATCTCGGGTCAGCTCGTCAAGGCCGCAGCCGGTCCGAGGTAGAAGTCTGGTTAGCCTGCCGCGTTGATACGCAACGGTGGACATTGACCTTCAGCATCCGCGGTGAGCTCGTAGTGCCACTTCTCGTTGGCGAAGACCTGACACAGACCGAATTGGGTGCTGTGCGCCAGCATCCAGCCGTAGGCCGAGTCAGGACCTATGTCGACGGCCTTGCCCGACACATGATGCGATTCATCCGGAGTGGCCACCCACTGCCGGGCCACCGCAAGGCTGCCGTATGTCTGTACCGCATCATCGAGCAGCTGCTGCTGAAATGCCCTCGAACGCCAGCCGGACGTGATCACGAGTGCCACACCGTCGACCGCCGCGCTATTGGCGGCGTCCTGGACCGCGCGGAGCAGCGGAGGGTCCAGCCTGATCACCGCTAGAGAAGTGGTGTCGAATGGGCTGACCGGAGCAGACAACGCACCCCCGTCAGGCTCCTCGCCGAGCGTGCTGGGCGTCGGCGGCGGGGGGACAGTCGCCTGGGCCGTCACCAGGACAATGCCGGCCACCGCATCGGGGTGGCCGCTTCCGGCCGGGTCCGTGGCGTGACATCCCGACAGGCTAAGCGTCGCAACGACAGCCACGCTCACGACTGCGCTACGCGACATCTGGCAAGGGTCCCGTCACGAGCGGTGTGGCTCGTCCTCGTCCTCGTCGTCAACATCGAACTGCTCGTAGGTCTCTTCGGCAGACGGATGGATGTGGGCCGCGGTGGCGGCTTCCTTGAGGCTGACAGCGGCGGGGGCCGAGCCCTCGTGTACCGCCGGGATCACCGATGTCTTGGTCGAATCAGCTTCCGCCACATCGGTTACCGAGCCACCATCGGCATGATCGGCTGAGGCGGCGAAGGACTCGTCGGGACCCTGCGCCTCGGACTCGTCATCGCCCTCGGTGTCCGCGTCTGACTCCTCATCGGATTCCAGCGCGCCGGCATGCCGGTCCCGAATCGCATCGACGATCATGAGCACCACGCCGATGGCGGCCGCAGCGATACACACGAAGGCAAGAACTTCATTGCTGGTGACCACTGCTGTCACCAGAGCCGCCAGACCGACAGCGGCCAACACCAATGCGACGATCAGCATCGCGAATCACTCCTCATACGTGCCGCGAGCATAGACCGATCTAAATCAGTAGTTGTTCCCACGGTTGAACTGGCCGAAACCGGCTTCCTTGGATGCGTTTTCATTCGAAGCACCCGCATCGACGGGCGCTGCGGAACCGCGCTGGCCAAGCTCCTCGAGCTGAGACTCCAGGTAGGTCTTGAGCCGGGTGCGGTACTCGCGCTCGAATGTACGCAACTGCTCCAGACGCCCTTCCAGCACCGTGCGCTGCTGGTTGATGGTGCCCATGATCTCCGAGTGCTTGCGCTCGGCATCGGATTGCAGGGCATCGGCCTTCTCCTGCGCCTGGCGCAGCTGGGTCTCGGAACGGGTCTGGGCATCCGAGAGTAACGCCTCGGCTTTGGCCCGTGCGTCGGTGACCGTCTTGTCGGCGGTGGCGCGAGCCTCGCTGACGATCTGGTCCGCATTTGCGCGAGCATCGGACAACAACTTTTCCGACTCGGACTTGGCGTTCCCGGTCAGGCGGTCTGCAGTGTCCTGTGCCAGGCCCAGAATCTTGGCCGCGCGGACGTGATGGTCCTCGGTCGACGCCGCGGCCGGGGCGGCTGCCACGACGGGTGCCGGTGCGGGCTCGGGCTTAGCGGGCTCGGGCTTCTTCTCGGGCTTGGGAGCCTCGTAGACGGGAGCCGCGCCGCCACCCTTGCGGGCCTCGACCAACTCCTGGTCCAACTCCTGAACCCGCTGACGCAGGTCCGAGTTCTCCTCGATCAGGCGGGCCAGCTCGTTCTCCACCAGGTCGAGGAAGGCGTCAACCTCGTCCTCGTTGTATCCGCGCTTACCGATGGGTGGCTTACTGAACGCGACGTTATGTACATCAGCTGGTGTAAGCGGCATTGCCTGCCCCTATCAAGTCTCGACGTCTGGAATCGTATTGCAGTGTAAAACGAACGTGCCGTGTCACTGTAACTGGCGTCCATCCTGTCACATCCGACCCGCCGGTCGCAGCAGAGCGCGTTAAGCATCCCTCTGACGTGCATAAAAATACTCTGAGGCTTTGGATATGACGCGCATTCGTATCCAGATCGATGTGAGTTGAATACCGAAATTCAGCGTCGCTGGAGGCTTAGCCAGCGGCCATCAGGAACGCCACCCGCATGCCAAAGAATCCGACCAAAAGCAGCAAAGTAATGGACAGATCGAATCGCACCGCGCCAAGCGAGAGCGGTGGAATGAGGCGGCGCAATAACCGCACAGGAGGGTCGGTGACGGTAAAGATGAGCTCCAGAATCACCACTGTGGCGCCTCGCGGGTGCCAATCGCGGCTAATGGACTGAATGGTCTCGATCACTATGCGCGCGAACAGCAGCAAACAGAAGAGCAGAAGCGCGTAGCCAATGATCTCAAAGAACAGTGCCAAGGGACCCCTCATCGGGCAAGCGTGAACAAACACGCGCGGGCTTCTTAAAACAGCTTCCTCAGCCTACCGGCAGGCCCCGTCGGGCCGCCCACCACACAACGAAACCCCTGGACCGCGCCGCAGGGTCCATAACCTGCAACTTATGGTTGCATATCACCCCTTGTGGCATTACCGTAAAACGCAACCGATTGTTGCGAGTTGGGAGAGACATGTCATACGAACGCATCGAGCGAGCACTTCACATCGACGCGGCGCCGGAGGTGGTCTTCTCCGTCATCAGCCGCCCGGAACATATGAAGCAGTGGTGGCCGGACGACGCAGAGTTCGCCCCGACCCCGGGGGCGCGAGGCGAGATCACCTTCAGCGGCGAGGAACCCGGCGAGGTCCAGATCTTCGGCCTCACGCTCGTCGACGTCGATCCGCCGCGGCGGTTCTCGTTCCGTTGGTGTTATCCCGAGGGGCACGTGGCGAACGCCGGAAATTCGCTACTGGTGACATTTGACCTCACACCGGCGGGAATGGGCACCCGGGTGCGCATGACCGAGGTCGGCTTTCGGGACCAGGGCCGAACCGAAGCCGACGTCATCGAGCAGTACGAGGCACACGAGGAGGGCTGGGCGCGGCACCTGCCCCGCCTCGCACCCTGCGCGGAGCTGGCGGGCCAGCCATGACGACAGCCGTCATCGACGACGATCTGTGGGCGGCGGTCGGCGATCCGACCCGGCGGCGGGTCTTCGACCTCATCCTCACCGACGGCATGGCGACGGCCACGACGTTGAGCGATCGCCTTCCGGTCACCCGCCAGGCCGTGACCAAACACCTCGCGGTCCTCGACAAGGCCGGCCTGGTCCACGCCACCACCAACGGGCGAGAGAAGCAGTATCGCGCCAACGCCGAACAAGTCGCCCGCGTCGCCGAGCAGCTCACCGCGGTGGGAGCGGCGTGGGATCGACGGTTGGCGCGGATCAAACAGCTCGCCGAGACCATAGAGAGGGCAACATCATGAGAACTCCCCCGATCGTGTCGGCACAGGATTGGGCAATCGCGCACCAGCAGATGCTCATCGAGGAAAAGGCGTTCACCCGGGCCCGCGACGCCCTGGCCGCCAAACGCCGGCGTATGCCGTGGACTGAAGTGGACGCGTCCTACCGGTTCGAGGGACCAGAAGGCCCGGTGACCCTCCTCGACCTGTTTCAGGGTCGCCGCCAGCTCATCGTCTACCGCGCGTTCATCGACCCCGGCACGGGCGACTGGCCCGAACATGGGTGCACCGGCTGCTCACTGATGGCCGACCACATCGGCAATCTGGCCCATCTGAATGCGCGCGACACCACACTCATCTACGCCTCGCGCGGATCGCAGGCGGACCTGGACCGCATCAAGGCACGGATGGGCTGGCATCACCCCTGGTACACCATCGCCGCGGACAGTTCCTTCGACCGCGACTTCGATGTCGACGACTGGCATGGCACCAACGCATTCATCCGTGACGGGAATCGGGTGTACCGCACCTATTTCATCAAGAACCGGGGCGACGAGGCGTTCAACAACACCTGGACCTTCCTCGACATGACGGCGCTGGGCCGCCAGGAGACATGGGAGGACTCGCCGGAGGGCTACCCGCAGTCCCCCGCATATGAATGGTGAGACTGGCACGACGAGTACGGCTCACACCAGCCCTCGCGCTGGTTCGGCGACCCGGATCCCGACGATCCACACGATCCGCGCCCCGCGAAGTCCTGCCACTAACGACGAGTGCGAGCCTGGTGCGGAAATTGGTCTCCAATTCCGCGCCAGGCTCGCACTCGGCTAAAGCTCTTTACTGGTAGGAGTAGAAACCGCTCTCGGCGATCCGGCGGCGCTCCTCGGCGCTCACGTCGATATCGGACGGAGACAGCAGGAAGACCTTCGTCGCGACCTTGTCGAATGAGCCGCGCAGCGCGAACGCGAGCCCGGCCGCGAAGTCCACGACGCGCTTGGCATCGGCGTTGTCCATCGACACCAGGTCCATGATCACCGGGGTGCCGTCGCGGAAACGCTCACCAATCGTGCGGGCCTCGCTGTAATCCTTGGGGCGCAGCGTGGTGATCTTCGACAACGGGCTTCCCTCTTCGAAGATGGCGGCGCGGCGCGGATCCATGGCCAGCGCGCCGCGGGTGGGGGCGCTACCTCGCAGCGAGCCCAAACGCGGGGCCGGACGATCGAACTCGCGTGGTGCCGGATGGCGGGTGGCAAAGCGGTCTTCCTCGGCGTAGCCGGCCGGTCGGTAGCCGGGCTCGTCGTAGCCGTACTCGGCATCGTCGGCGAACCGGTCGCCACGACGCGGGTACCGACGGTCCTCAGCGGACGCGCGGCGGGGCGCGGGAGCGTCGACATCGTCGTAATACTCGTCGTCGTAGTCGTCCATGGGAGCCATGCCGAAGTAGGCCTTGACCTTGTGCAGCGTGCTCATCGCGTGACCTTCCGTGCGTGGGCTATATGGAGTTCAGTTGTTCGCTCGGTCTCTACAGCTGTGTTGCAAATGTGACTGGAGTGACGATCTACCGTGACGTTAGCGGTCGTTGTCCCATCAGCGCCGTTCCGACACGCACACAAGTGGACCCATATTTAATGGCGGTCTCCAGGTCGTTGGACATTCCAGCCGATAAGCGATTCGCGTGTGGATAGCGTCGCCGGACGCGTTCGTGTTCTTGCTGGAGCCGATGAAAGGCCTGGTCGGGATCGGCCTCGCGAGGAGGTAGAGCCATCAACCCGGCGAGCTCCAGATGCTCGCTGGCGACCACCCGCGCGCATAGCTCGTCGATCCCCGCGGGGTTCGCGATATCCACCCCACCCCGGGTGGTGTCACCGTCCAGGCTGATCTGGAGATAGACATGCAACGGCTCGCGCTTCTCCCCCGCCCCGCGACCGGTATCCAACGCGGACACCAGCCGCGAGTTGTCCACCGAATGCACCGAAGACGCCCAGTGAGCAACCGACTTCGCCTTGTTGCGCTGCAGATTGCCCACCATGTGCCAGTGGATATCGGCGTGGCCGACCAGCTCCACCTTGGCGGCGGCCTCCTGATCTCTCGATTCCCCGAACGCGCGGCAGCCCAACCGGTACAGCTCCTCGACATCGGACGCCGGGAAGAACTTGGTGACGGGCAGCAATTGGATGTCGTCGGGATCGCGATCGACGGCCCCGGCGGCGGCGCGGACCCGTTCCCGCACCGCCTCCAGTGCGGTGCTCAGCTCATCGGCACGAGACATCAGCTCAGCCAGATCACCGACGCCAGTCGGCCGGTGCGCGGCTCCCGGCGATAGCTGAAAAGATCGGAATCCTCCACGGTGCACCGCGGATCGATATCAATAGCCGTCACGCCCAATCCGGAGAGCTGGCGGGCAATTCCGGCACGCAGGTCCAATCCCGGAGTTCCGGCCAAAGTCGTAGTGCGACTACCGGGCAGGGCCTCCTCCACATCGGCCGCCATGTCAGCGGGGACCTCGTAGTGACGACCGCTCACCGCCGGCCCGAGGAACGCCGAGATGCGTTCCACCTGCGCTCCGGCGGCCACCATGGCGTCGATCGTGCGCGGCACGATGCCGAGTTTCGCTCCAACCCGTCCCGCGTGGGCACCCGCGACAACTCCTGTCGCCGCATCGGCGAACAGCACCGGGACGCAGTCGGCGGTCAGCACCGCCAGCGCGATCCCGGGCTGGCTGGTCACCAGGGCGTCGGTCTCGGGAATCACCGCCCCTTCGGGACCTTCGACCCTGTGCACGTAATCGCCGTGTACCTGCTGCATCCAGATCAGATGATCGTCCGGCAGCCCGAGGGCACCAGCGAGCCGTGATCGGTTGGCGGCCACCGCGTCTGGATCATCACCGACGTGATCACCGAGGTTAAAGCTGTCAAACGGCGCGCGTGATACCCCGCCGCGGCGGGTGGTGGTGACGCGCCGAACTCGAAAACCCATACCTCAGAGGGTAGTTCGGCTCATCGCCGCATGAAGGGCGGCACGTCGACATCGTCCTCGTCGCCGCCGAGCGTCACCGTGGCACCGTTGGTGTCCCTGGGCAGGCTCTGCGCGTCGATGGTGTCGAAGATACTGGTCCCGTTCGAGCCGTTGACCTGACCGGCCTTACCGGGGGCGACAGTTCCCGGAGCTGCCGTGCCGCTGATCGGCTTGCGGCTGGGGCCGCCCGCGTCGAATCCGGCGGCGATGACGGTGACCCGCACCTCGTCGCCCAGGGAATCGTCAATGACGGTACCGAAGATGATGTTGGCTTCGGGGTGCGCCGACTCCTGCACCAGCGAGGCCGCCTCGTTGATCTCGAACAGACCCAGGTCGCTGCCGCCGGCAATCGACATCAGCACGCCCTGCGCGCCTTCCATCGAGGCCTCGAGCAGCGGCGAATTGATCGCGGTCTCAGCGGCTTTGAGTGCCCTGCCGTCGCCACGCGACGAGCCGATGCCCATCAGGGCGCTACCGGCGCCGGACATGACGCTCTTGACGTCGGCGAAGTCGACGTTGATCAGACCCGGCGTGGTGATGAGGTCGGTGATGCCCTGAACACCGTTGAGCAACACTTCGTCGGCACTGCGGAATGCGTCCATGAGCGATACCGCGGCGTCGCCCATCTGCAGTAGGCGATCGTTAGGGATGACGATGAGGGTGTCGCAGCTCTCGCGCAGCGAGCCAATTCCGTTCTCGGCCTGGCCACTGCGGCGCTTACCCTCGAACGAAAACGGCCGGGTGACCACACCGATGGTCAGCGCACCGAGCTTGCGCGCGATGCTAGCCACCACGGGCGCCCCACCGGTACCGGTGCCACCACCCTCACCGGCCGTGACGAAGACCATGTCGGCACCCTTGAGGAGTTCCTCGATCTCGTCCTTGGCGTCTTCGGCAGCCTTGCGCCCCACGTCGGGGTCCGCACCCGCGCCCAGGCCGCGCGTGGAGTCGCGGCCGACGTCAAGTTTGACGTCGGCGTCGCTCATCAACAGCGCTTGCGCGTCGGTGTTGATCGCGATGAACTCGACCCCCTTGAGGCCGTGCTCGATCATCCGGTTGACGGCGTTGACGCCGCCGCCACCGATGCCGACGACCTTGATCACCGCGAGGTAGTTGTGTGGAGGCGTCATGGTCGCCTTCCTCCCTGGTTGCTGCCGTGGTCTGGGTAGCTAGAGCCTCTCTGCAAACTCTCAACCTCTACCTCAGGCTTAGAGTTATGTCAGGTTGTCCCGCTGAAACAGAACGGTAGGGGGCGCGAGATACCGGGCACGGGAGGCGCGCCGAAGGATGCCGGGATTTTCCCGTGGCTATTTCCAGAAACCGCGGGCAGAGCGGTCGCTTACTTGACCGTGGTCAGATCCGGGCTGGACACGTCATACATGCGGCCGGGCTGCGTGAGCAGCGCCCCCAGCTTCTCCGCCTTCTCGGCGGTGCGGTCGGTGGTCCCCCACACGATGGTTCGACCGTCGTCGAGGGTCAATGTGATCGACGACACCGACGGCGCCGCGACCTTGGCCACCTGCCGCGCCAGATCGGGCGCCAGCGAGGTGAGCACCTGCAGCGCCGCCTTGGTCGTCGGGTCCTGAGGACCCGGAGCCACCACGTCGAGCACTGGGATGCCCGGCGGCGGCGGTTCGTTGGCGAAGTCCACCCCATCGCGGTCAATGAGGTGCGTGCCGTCGCCGCCCGCCCATGCGGCAACCGGCACCCGCTCGACGATCGTGACACGCAGCGTGGACGGATATTCGCATTGCACCCGCGCGCTGGCCACCCGGCGAATACTGGCCACCCGGTCCGCGGCCGCGGCGGTGTCGATCTGCAGCAGCCGGGTTCCCTGCGCGATGTTCAGTGCACCAAGGACATCCTGTTGGGTGACCACTCCGGTACCGGTAACCACCGTCTGGCGCACCGACATCAGCGGCGTGAAGTACAGAATTGCGCCGAGCCCCACCGCGATCAACGTCAGCAGTACCGCGAGGAGCAGGGTGTGCAGACCCTGAACCTTCCCTCGGCCCGCGGCCTTGCCCTGGTCGACGTGCTTACCCTTGGCCGCAGCCTTCGCCTCGCGCCTCGCCTGCTCCAAGGCGATCGCACGCCGCTGCGCATCCCGGCGCTCCATCCGCTCGCGCCTGGCCCGCATCCGCGGCCCTTCGTCGGCGTCGTCCTCGCCGGCCCCCTCGGCAACATCGTCCTCGTCGACGTCCTCTGCGGCGGAGTCCTCGATCTCATCGGGTTCCGGGGTCGACTCCGCCGGGTCCTCGGAAGTCCTGTCCGACTCGCTCATTGACCATTCCTCGGCGGCGGCCAATCATTGGCCCGCACGCGCAATGCGCGCACGATCTCCTTGCCCTGCAACGTGACATCGCCAGCGCCCATCGTGACCACCAGATCCCCAGGCGCCGTGGCGGCGGCGACCTGATCAGCCACCGTCGACAGGTCGCGCAGGTAATGCACCGGCACCCCGGTGATCTGCCCGGCGATCAGCGCACCGCTGACACCCGGGAGGGGAGCTTCCCGCGCCCCGTAGACATCAAGCACGAACACCAGATCGGCGATGCTCAGCGCCTCGGCGAACTCCGTGGCGAAAGCGGCTGTGCGCGAGTACAAGTGCGGCTGAAAGACAACAACGGAACGTCCGTGCCCCTGCTGCGCGACGATCCCGGAAACCGCCTGCAGCACCGTGCGCACCTCGGTCGGATGGTGCGCGTAGTCATCAAAAACCCGGACACTCTCGACCTGGCCGACCAGTTCGAATCGACGGCGCACACCTTCAAATCCGGCCAACCCGTCGAGCACACCCTCGATGGAGGCCCCGATCTCGGCGGCCGCCACCACGGCGGCCAGCGCGTTCAGGGCCATATGCCGTCCGGGCACCGACAACCGCATGGTGCGTGGGGTGTTCTCGCCCGTCAACTGAATCTGGGCGATGGCTCCGGTGTCACGGAACTGCCAGTCCAGCAAGCGCCCGGCCACCGGGACATCCCCTGCCTCGGTCTGATCGATGCTGCCGTAGCCACGCACCCGCATGCCGCGCTCATGGGCCCGGCGCGCCAGTGCCGCCGCACCCGGATCGTCGAGGCACACCACCAGGACCCCGTCGGGGCCAAGGGTTTCGGTGAACGCGTCGAACACCGCGGTGTAGGCCTCGACACTGCCGAAGTGATCGAGGTGGTCGGCCTCGATGTTGGTGACGATGATCAGATCGGGCCGATACTGCAGCAGGGACCCGTCGCTTTCGTCCGCCTCTGCCACGAATACGTCCCCGCTGCCGTGGTGCGCGTTGGTACCAGCTTCGTTGAGTTCGCCGCCGACCGCGAACGAGGGGTCGTACTCGCAATGCTGCAGCGCCACGATGAGCATCGAGGTGGTGCTGGTCTTGCCGTGCGTTCCAGTCACCATGAGGGTGCGGTATCCGGCCATCAGGTCCGCGAGCACGACGGGGCGCAGCAGTATCGGTATGCCGCGCCGATTCGCTTCCACCAGTTCGGGATTGGTCTTAGGAATGGCGGCATGGGTGGTGACGACCACGGTCGGTCCGCCCGGCAGCAGGTCCAGGGCATCAGCGTCGTGGCCGACGTTGACGAGCGCGCCGCGGGCACGCAGTGCGAGCACGCCGCGGGACTCCTTGGCGTCGGAGCCCGATACCTGCGCTCCCCTGTCCAGCAGAATCCGGGCGATACCGGACATTCCGGCGCCGCCGATACCGACCATGTGCACGCGGCGCAAGTGCTCCGGGAGTGGGCCGACGTTCATCGCGAGGCGCCCCCTCTCTGAGAACGCCGCTCTCGAGCGACATCCAATGCCACCTGAGCCACCTGTCGCGCGGCGTCCGGATGCCCGGACAGAGCGGCGGCCGACGTCATCGCGGCAAGTTTTTCGGAATCGGAGAGTATCTCGATCACCGTGTGCGCCAATGTCTCCGGAGTGAGGTCGCGATCCGCGACGATGACCCCGCCGCCGGCGTCGACAACCGGCAACGCGTTGAGACGCTGTTCGCCGTTACCGATGGGCAAGGGTACGTAGATCGCGGGCAGCCCGACCGCCGAAACTTCCGCGACAGTCATCGCACCGGACCGGCACACAGCGATATCGGCCGCCGCGTACGCCAGGTCCATCCGGTCCAGGTACGGCAGGGCCACATACCTGCGGATACCCGGGGCGTCTTCCGGTCTCGGTTCGGGCAGCTCGATCGTGTTCTTCGGCCCATGCGCGTGCAGCACCGAAACCCCGGCAGCGGCAAGGTCATTGGCGGCCGCCGAGACGGCATTATTCAGGGACACCGCACCTTGGGAACCGCCGAACACCAACAGCACCAGTGCGTTGTCGTCAAACCCGTAGTAGGCGCGCGCCTCCTGCCGCAATGCGGCACGATCCAGCGCCGTGATCGACCCACGAACGGGCACGCCGACCACTTCCGCGCGGCGCAGTCCCGAATCCGGGACCGCGGACAACACCCGCTGTGCGCGGCGCGCCCCAACCCGATTGGCAAGGCCGGCACGGGCGTTCGCCTCGTGGATGACCACTGGAACGCGGGAACGGCGCAACGGCCCGCGACGAGCCGCCAGATAGGCGGGAAGGGCCACATAACCACCGAAGCCGATCACGACGTCGGCCCCGACATTGTCGAATACCGCCCGCGTCTGCCGCACCGCACGGCGCACCCGGAGCGGCAATCGCAGCAGGTCGCCCGTGAGTCGCCGCGGCAGTGGCACCGGGACGATCAGTTCCAGGTCGTAACCACGGTCGGGCACCAACCGCGTCTCCAGGCCGCGCTCGGTGCCCAGTGCGGTGATCCGCACCGACGGGTCGATCTCGCGCAGCGCATCGGCGACCGCCATGGCGGGTTCGACATGACCCGCGGTACCGCCACCGGCCAGCACCACCGAAAACGGCCGAAGTTCATCACTCACTCCGGGAGCATCCTTTCGGTCTGGCAGCAATCACATGTCGGCAGCTATCGATGGGTTCGGGCGCGTGAGCTCCCGGCCCGGGATTGCTCACGGGTCCGGCCGCTCGCACGCGTGCCCGAGGGCCTGCGCACCTGCTGTACCTGCCTATGATGCCCTGCCTCGCTCTCGGAGCGTGCACGTGGCGTGCGCTTGGCGCCTTGTTTGGGCTCTGCCTGCCGTGGGCGATCGGGCCGCGGCTTGGCCGTCTCGGTGCTGCGCACGGCCGACTTGGCACGGAGCCGATCACGTGCAGTATCGATCCGCGGGGCCACGTACGGCTCCGGCGACGGAAGCCGCAGCACCCTGTTCATCCGGTCACCCGAACCCGCGCGCAGGGCAGCGACGGCCTCGGGTTCATGGCGCGCCGCGTTGGCAATGAGGCCGATCATGAAAAGGGCTGTGGCCGTCGCTGTTCCACCCGAGGAAATAAGCGGAAGCTGAATACCGGTCACCGGCAGCAGGCCGATCACGTAGCCGATGTTGATGAAGGACTGGCCGATGACCCACATGCCGGCGGTGGCCGTCAGCATTCGCAGGAACGGATCAGCACTGCGCTTGGCGATGCGCATGGCGGTGTACGCGAAGACCCCGAACAGAGCGAGAACCCCGAGGCACCCGACGAAGCCGAGCTCCTCGCCGATGATCGCGAAGATGAAGTCGTTGTGGGCGTTGGGCAGATAGTGCCACTTGGCCGACCCCTGCCCCAGACCCTGGCCGAAGAAACCGCCCTGGGCCAGCGCGAATCGCGCCTGACGCGACTGATAACCCGTCGCCTGCGGGTCTGCCGACGGATCCAGCCAGGCCTTCACCCGATCGGAGCGATATCCGGCAGAGACAGCGAGGATGGCGGCCGCCAGCACGGCGGCTATTACCGAACTGAGAAACACCTTGAGCGGCAACCCGGCATACCAGAGCAACGCCAACAAGATGATGCTCATGGAGACCGTCTGCCCCAGGTCGGGCTGGATGACGATGAGCACGAGCGCGATCAGCGCGGCAGGCACCAAGGGAACAAGCATCTCGCGCAGCGATGCCTTCTCCATGCGACGCGATGCCAACAGATGCGCGCCCCAGATCGCAAAGGCGATCTTGGTGAGCTCAGAGGGCTGCATCGACATGCCGCCGTAGACGAACCAGCCGCGAGAACCGTTGGAGTACGTGCCGATACCGGGTATCAGCACCAGAGTGATCAAGACGATGGTGAACACGAAGGCCGGAAAAGAGTATTTGCGCATCACCCGGATCGGGGTGCGCAATGCGATATAGAAACCGACCAGGCCCACGCACACCCAGAGCAACTGCTTGCCGAAGACGGCCCACGCCGATCCGTCCAGGTCGTAGGACTCCACACCGGATGCGGACAGCACCATGATGAGCCCGAGCGTGGTGAGCAACGCGGCCGTCGCGACGATCAGGTGAAACGAGGTCATGGGCCGGTTCAGCCAGGCACCCAGCCGAGTCCGGGCCACCAACCCGTCGGACTTCGCGTCAGAGGACTTCTTGGCCGACGTGGTCGCGTTCTTGGAGCGGAAAATTCTGGCGAAGGGGGCGGTCAGGGTCGACACGTCGCTGTCACCTAACCGGTAAGTGCGTGCACCGCCGCGGCGAATCTGTCGCCACGCTCGGAGTACCCGCTGAATTGGTCGAAGGATGCGCCGGCCGGAGCCAGCAGCACGGTGTCGCCAGGCTGGGCCACTGTGCTGGCGTGCCGGACGGCCGCGGACATGACTCGGGTACCCAGGTCAGCGCCACCCCCATCCGCCTCATCAGTCACATAGACCACATTTGCCTCTTGCACCCCAGCATCCTCGCGCGTCACAACTGCAACTACGGGTACATCCGACGCGTGTCGCGCCAAAGCCTCAGCAATCAGTCCTCGATCCGTGCCGATCAGCACAACTGCGCCTAGCCGGTCGGCACAATCGCGTACCAGATCATCGACCGCGGCCCCCTTGAGCAACCCCCCGGCGATCCAGATGACGCGTCGATACGCCGCGATGGACGCCGCGGCCGCGTGCGGATTGGTGGCCTTCGAGTCGTCCACGTACGAAACACCGTGACGTCGCGCGACCAGCTCGGCCCGGTGCCGCCCCACCTGAAAGGCTCCCAACGCGCGGGCAACGGCCTCGGCGGGCACACCCACCGCGCGGGCCAGCGCGGCGGCCGCCAGCGCGTTGAGTACACCGATCGGACCCGCCACCGGGAGCCTCGACACCTCGATCAACGACACATCGGCCCCGAATGCCCGGTCCACCAGCCGGCCGTCGTGCACGCCGAGCTCTCCGGGTGCGGGCTCACCGGTGCGAAATCCCACCTTGATCGGCGCGGGCGAGCCGGAGAGCAGCCGGGCGGCCACCGCGTCGTCCAAGCCGACGACCGCGACCTCACCAGTGAGCGCTCGCGCCTTGTCCCGGGTGTACGCGTCCATTCCTCCGTGCCAGTCGAGGTGATCCTCGGCCACATTGAGCACCACACCGGCCGCCGGGCGCACCGACGGCGCCCAATGCAATTGAAAGCTCGACAGCTCGACGGCGAGATAGTCCACATCGCGATCCAAGACATTCAAGACCGGATCTCCGATGTTCCCGCACAGCGCACTGGTGCGCCCCGCTGCGGTCAGCATGTCGTGGACCATTGCCGTGGTCGTAGTCTTTCCGTTGGTTCCCGTGACCACCAGCCACTGTTTGGGCGGTCCATACCGACCGGAAGCATCCAGGCGCCACGCCAATTCGACGTCGCCCCAGACGGGCAACCCGGCCTGAACAGCTGCCAGCACGACAGGTGAGGACGGACCGAAGCCGGGGCTGACGATCACCAGGTCCTGATCGGTCATGCGGCGTTGCGCCTCGGCGGTGGTGAACGCCCTACGTCCCGCTTCGCGATGACTTTGCAGCGCTTCCTTGTTGTCGTCACAGACGGTGATGAGGAGGTCCAATCCGGCCAGTGCGGCCACCACGGCATCGCCGGTAACACGCGCACCGCAGACCAGAACTCTTGTCCCGCTGGCCAGTTCCGTCACATGAGAAGCGGTCATGGCCGGCTAGTCACCGATCGTGGCGAGCCACTCGCCGTAGAACAGGGCCAATCCCAGCCCGCAGGCAATGGCCGTCAAGAGCCAGAACCGGATGATGACGGTCGTTTCCGCCCAGCCCAGCAGCTCGAAATGATGATGGAACGGCGCCATGCGGAACACTCTGCGACCGGTGGTGCGGAATGCGGCGATCTGCAGGACCACCGACACGATCTCGGCCACGAACAGCGCGCCCAGCACCACCGCGAGCAGCTCGGTCCGGGTGGTCACCGACAGGCCCGCGATGATGCCGCCCAGGGCCAGCGATCCGGTGTCCCCCATGAAGATCTTGGCGGGTGCGGCGTTCCACCACAGGAACCCGATACACGCGCCCGCGGTTGCCGCGGCGATCACCGCCAGGTCCAGCGGGTCGCGCACGTTGTAACAGGCGACGCCGGGGTGTGTGGAGCATGCGTTGCGGTACTGCCAGAAGGTCACGATGACGTACGCGCCGGTCACCATGGCCATACATCCGCCGGCCAGCCCATCCAGGCCGTCGGTGAAATTGACGGCGTTGGACCACGACATCACCAGGATCACGCAGAAGAGCACGAAGACTGCGGCGGGCATGGCGACGGTGGCGATCTCGCGCACGTAGGAGAGCTGCGGACTACCGGGTGTCAACCCGTCGGTGTTGCGGAACTGCAACACCAGCACACCGAAGACGAGCGCCGACAAGATCTGGCCGACCGTCTTGGAGGTCTTGTTCAGACCGAGGTTGCGTGCCTTGCGAATCTTGATGAAGTCGTCGATGAATCCGACGCCGCCAAGCATGGTCGCCAGCGCGAGCACCAGCAGCCCGGACGCCGAGGGGCCATCGGATCCGAACGCGATGCCGACCAGGTGTGACCCGAAGTACCCGGCCCACATACCGGCCAGGATCGCGACGCCGCCCATCGACGGCGTACCGCGCTTCTTCTGATGATGCTGCGGGCCGTCGTCCCGGATCTCCTGGCCGAAGCCCTGGCGCGAGAACACCCGGATGAGTACCGGGGTGAGCATGATCGAGACGAGGATCGCGATCCCGGCAGCGATGATGATCTGCCTCATGCGTCACCCGCCTTCAGCAGCTCATCGGCCACGACCCACAGCCCGGCCGACCGCGATGCCTTGACCAGCACCACATCGCCCGCGGCCAGCTCGTCGGCCAGCAGCGTGGCGGCTGCCGCAGGATCGTCCACCAGCACCGCCTCGGACCCCCACGACCCCTCCATCACTGCACCCGCATGCATTGCCCGCTGCGACCTCCCGGTTCCGACGACTACCAATCGACTGACATCTAAGCGCACCGCAGCCCGTCCGATGCGGTCATGCTCGGATATCGCGTCGGGCCCCAGCTCAGCCATCTCCCCCAGCACCGCCCAGCTGCGGCGGGATTCTCGCCCGTGGCGAGCCATGGAGACCAGGGCTTTCAGCCCGGCCATCATCGAATCCGGGTTGGCGTTGTACGCGTCGTTGATGACGGTGACACCGTCACCTCGGGTACTGACCTCCATCCGGCGCCGCGATACCGGCCCCGCCTCGGCGAGTGCACCGGCAACCTGCGCAAGGCTGGCACCGCATTCCAGCGCGACCGCGGCAGCGGCCAGCGCGTTGCTCACCTGATGCTCACCGTGCACAGCCAGCTGAACCGGTACGACCGCGTCACCGGCGCGCAGGGTGAAGCGGGCACGCGCAAGATCGTCGACGCTCACATCGGTCGCCCAGATATCAGCGGTGTTGTGCACGCTGGTGCGCACCACCCGCGCCTGCGTCTTGGCGGCCATCGCGGCCACCGCCGAATCGTCGGCATTCAGCACTGCGACACCGTCAATCGAAAGCGACTGCGGCAGTTCACCCTTGGTATCGGCAATGGCCTGTCGCGAGCCGAACTCGCCCAGGTGTGCTGTGCCGACGTTGAGCACGACACCGATCGAAGGCGGTGCGATAGCCGCGAGGTCCGCGATGTTTCCGGGACGGCGGGCCGACAGCTCCAACACCAGGAACTTGGTCGATTCACTGGCCCGCAGGACGGTCCAGGGGTGACCAAGCTCGTTGTTGAAGGATCCGGGAGGCGCCACCACCTCACCGAGCGGGTTGAGCACCGCGGCGATGAGGTCCTTTGTCGACGTCTTTCCCGACGAGCCGGTCACGCCGACGATGCGCAGCCCTCGCCGCGTGAGCCGGCGGGCCACCTCGGCCGCCAGCGCGGCGGTCGCGGCCAGCACTGCGGCACCCGATCCGTCCGAATCATGTTCCAATGCAGACACTTCCGTGCGCGCGACGCCGGTAGGCGACACCACGATGGCCGGTACACCCACCGGCCTGGCCGCCAGCACGGCGACGGCACCGGCCGCGACGGCACCTTCGGCATGATCGTGACCATCGACCCGGGCACCCGGCAGGGCCAGGAACAGTCCGCCTGGCCCCACGTGACGCGAATCGAATTCAACGGTGCCGGTAACCCTCGTGTTCCGGGCCTCATCGACACTGATTCCGTCGAGACGCCCACCGACGACCTCGGCGATCTCGGCGACAGTCATCTCAATCATTCAGGCTCCCGCGTCTTTTCGAGCTCTCCAAGCCTTCCAGCGCGGCACGCAACTCCACCCTGTCGTCGAACGGGACGGAAACCGCACCGACGCGCTGACCGCTCTCGTGCCCCTTGCCCGCGATCAGGACGGTGTCCCCCGGTCGTGCCCATCCGGTGGCGAAGTCAATGGCGGCCCGTCGGTCGCCCATCTCGACCACCTCGACATCCGAACCGGCTATCCCGGAGATGATCTCGGCGCGGATCGCCGCCGGATCCTCGTCTCGCGGGTTGTCGTCGGTAACTACCACCAGATCGGCCAGCTCCGCGGCGACCTGCCCCATATCGGCGCGCTTGCCACGGTCGCGGTTGCCGCCCGCACCGAACACCACCGCCAGCCGGCCCTCGCGATGGCTGCGCAGGCTCTCCAGGACCGCGCGTAGCGCCCCGGGCTTGTGGGCATAGTCGACGACGGCCAGGAACGGCTGGCCGGCAACCACCGACTCCATGCGTCCCGGCACCCCGGCGGTCGCGATCCCCGGTGCGGCGGTCGCCGCCGGAACCCCGAGTAGTTCTATAATCGCAACGGCGACAAGACAATTGGCCACATTGTAATGGCCCGGTAGCGCGATACCGAGTTCAATGCCGCGCCCGGGACCCTGGGCCACAAACCGTTGACCGCCGTCGTAACCGACCGCCACACCGGAGCAGGTCCAGTCCGCGACGGCACCGGCACGCGAGCTCACCGTGATGACGTCGGGACCCGCCGCACGCGCCAGCTCGGCCATGGCCCGCCCGGCATCATCGTCGACACAGATCACCGAATGCCGTGCCCGCTGCGGTGAATCACGCTGGAAGAGCCTGGCCTTGGTGGCGAAATAGTCCTCCATGTTGGGGTGGAAGTCGAGGTGATCTCGCGAGAGATTCGTGAACGCTCCCACCGTGAAGTGCGTGCCGTCCACACGGTTGAGCGCCAACGCGTGGCTGGACACCTCCATGACCACGGTGTCCACACCACGCTGCACCATTTCGGCCAACAGCTCCTGCAGAGCCGGCGCCTCGGGGGTGGTCAGCGCACTGGGGACATCCTCGCCGTCGATCCGTACCCCGACCGTGCCGATGAGACCGACACGCTTGCCCGCGGCCCGCAGACCGGCCTCCACCAGGTAGGTGGTGGTGGTCTTTCCGGAGGTTCCGGTGACACCCACTACCTGCACCTGCCGTGAGGGGTCTCCATAGACCGTCGCCGCGAGCTGACCGAGCACCGCGCGCGGGATGGGGTGAACCAACACCGCGATATCCGTGAGATCCGAGCCCTGATCCGCCAGCAGCTGGGCTCCCGCGGTGTCGGTGAGCACGGCCGTCGCCCCCGCGGCGACCGCCTGGGATGCGAACTGTGCGCCGTGCGCGCTGCTGCCGGGCAGCGCCGCGAAGAGGTCACCCGCGCGCGCGTCCTGCGCCCTGAGGGTGACTCCCGAGACGGTCGTGTCGGTGCGTGACCCACGCAGTTCGACCGAGACCAGTGAGGCGAGGTCGGACACCCGGTGCTGGCGTGTCCGTGGGAGGAACCGATGGGTTCCGGATGCCGCCACCAGTGATCACCTCCTGCCGTCGTTGTGCCGCCCCGGGTCCTTGCGCGTCAAACGACACTACCGGGCGGCCGCATGCCCTTGACCCGACGAGGACCGGCTCAGGTGGCCTGCAGGATGAGCGGTGGGCCGGGGTCGGGTGATAGTGGCACGTTTTGACGCCGCATGAGCCAGGACGCGATGTTGTGGAACAGCGGTGCCGCGGTCATGTGCGCAGACCCATCGGAACCCCGCCTGGGCGCGTTCATCTCGATGCCGATGACGTAACGGGGATCATCTGTGGTGGCGATTCCCGCGAAGGTGATCCAGTACACGTCGTCGAAGTAGCACCCGCAGGCCGGATTGATCTGCTGGGCCGTACCCGTCTTGCCGCTCAGCTGGTAACCCTCGACAGCGCCGGACGCGCCGGTGCCGTTCTGAATCTGACGCGCATCGGGTTGCAGCACCGCGCGCAGCATATTCCGGACGGTGCGCGCGGTCCCCGCGTTGACCACCTGCACCGGCTCCGGGCGCGGTTCTTCCTTGCGGGTGCCATCGGGCGCCGTGATGCTCTTGAGGATGCGCGGCGGCATCCGCACGCCATCGTTGGCGATGGCCTGGTACATACCCGTCATCTGCAGCAACGTCATCGACAGGCCTTGACCGATGGGCAGGTTCGAGAAGGTGCTACCCGACCATTGCTCGATCGGCGGCACAATACCGGCGCTCTCGCCGGGCAGGCCGACGCCCGTGCGCTGCCCCAGACCGAACTTGTCCACCAGATCCATGAACCGTTCCGGACCGACGCGCTGGGCCAGCATCAGCGTGCCCACGTTGGAAGACTTTCCAAAGACGCCGGTGGTAGTGAAGGGCACCGTGCCGTGCGGCCACGCGTCGCGGACGGTCACCCCGCCCATGTTGATGGAACCCGGAACCTGCAGCACCTCATCGGGATTGGACAAGTCGTTTTCGATGACAGCCGAGGCGGTAATGACCTTATTCACCGATCCGGGCTCGAACGGCGAGGACACCGAGAGATTGCCCATCTCGCGGTTGCCCTGCTTACCAAGGTTCTGTGACGGATCAAAGGTGTTGTCATTGGCCATCGCCAGGACCTCACCGGTCTTGGAATCAAGCACCACTGCGGAGACGCTGCGCGCCTCGGACAAGTCCTTGGCCTGCTGGACCTGCTGCTGCACATAGAACTGAATGTCGTTGTCCAGCGTGAGTTCGACGGTGGATCCGTTGACGGCATTGTGCTGGTCGCGGTAGCTGCCCGGAATCACCGCGCCGTCAGAGCCACGGTCGAAAGTCTGCGCCCCGTCCTTGCCGGCCAATGCGCTGTCCAGAGAATCCTCAAGCCCGAGAAGGCCGTAACCCTCCCAGTCGATGCTGCCCACGATGTTGGCGGCCAACGAGCCACCGGGATACTGGCGGATGTCCTGCCGCTCGGATCCCACTTCTGGGAACTCCTTGACGATCTCGGCGGCGATGGCCGGATCGACCGAGCGCGCCAGATACGCGAAGGTGTCGTCGCTGCGGATCTTCTTCAGCAGGCTCTTGGCATCGGGTTTGTTACCGAGCTTGGCAGAGACCCCGGCGGCGATGTCCCGCAGCCGCTGCTCGGGCTCGACGGCCCTGATTTTCGCCGCTGCGGCCTTAGCGGCGTCACTCTTCCCAGGGTCCTTGAGGGTCTCGTGACTTTTCTCCCACGCCTTGGTGAGTTGTTCGCGAATCTTCTTCGGCTGGAAGGTAAGAGCACGAGCCTCGATGGTGAACGCCAGTTTGTTGCCCGCGCGGTCGACGATGGTGCCGCGCAACGCCTTCTCAGTCTCGGTGACCTTCAGCTGACCCGCGGCCTCAGCGCGCAGACCCGCGGCGCGCGGTCCCTGCAGAGTGAACAACTGGATGGCGGCGATGGCGAGCGTGAGGAAGATGATGATATTGCCCGCCCGGTGCCGAAAGGCGAATCCGGCTGTCCGCGAAACGGCAGCGATCGGCCGTCGGGTGCGACGGGCACCGACCGGCCGGGTCACGTCGCCGGGCGGGGACTCGTTGTTGCCACGGGATTGAATTGTTCCCCGGTAACTGGAGAATTCACGATATTTGATGCTTGCGGCGCGTCGGGCACAGGGGGCGGTATCGCGACGGCGGGATCCGGCGCCGCCACGACCGGTGCGGGCACCGGCACCGCAGGCGGCGCGAGGGCCGGGTCCTGTCCCGCAGGAGCTTCCACCACCGGCGCAGGCACGGCCGCCGGCGGTGGCATATGCGGCACCACGGCCACCGGCGGCGGCGCGGGCGGCAGCTGCACGGGCACCTCGACCGAGTTACCGGCCTTCGGAACAGCATCGACATCATCGGGGATCACGGAGTTCAGCGGCGCCGGTGCGACACCTTCCGCGGGCTTCGGAGCACCTACCAGCAGCCAGTTGCCCTGCGGGTCCCGCACCAGATGCGCGATATCACGCGACGGGATCATGCCGAGGTCACGCGCCGAATCCGCGAGTGCCGGTGCGGATTCCGCACGCAACACATCGCGTTCAAGGGCTTCCTTGCGTTGCAACAGACTCTCATTGGTGCGCCTCTGGGTACCCAGCTGGTACGACCGTTCCGCGGCATCGGTCGACAACCACAATGTGATGGCCAGGCCAACACCGAGAGCACCGATGACTAGCACGACGAAGGGAACCTTCGCGATCCACACATGTGGCCGCAGGTCCACATCGGACAAGCGGGTGAGAATTCTTTCACGTAGTGGTATGCGAATGACCTTGGGCGCCTTGGCCTTGCGCGCCTTTGCTCGGGCCTTTGCCTGTTGGGTGCTGGTCGCCGGACGGATCTTCTCGGGCGCCTGACGCTGCACCGGAATCGGCATGGTCTGCGGAGCCGAACGGCGCGGGCGCGGCGAAGGACCGGCACCGGTTGCCTTGGGTGCGGCACCGCGACGTTTGGCGGGCTTGGCGGAACTGTTCTTCTTGGGGGCCTCAGCAGCCTTCTTGCGCACCCCAATCATGCGCTCCTCCTATCCGCAACTCGTTCGACTGCCCGTAACCGCACTGGCGCACTACGTGGATTGACTTCTATTTCCGCATCGTTCGCCCGTTCGGCGCCGCGGGTGATCGCCCTGAACTCCGGTGCGTCACTGGGCAACTCGACCGGTAAGTCGATGGGCGACCGGGACGCGATGGCTGTCGCGAACTCCGCCTTGACGATCTTGTCCTCGAGCGACTGGTAGGCCATGACCGCAATTCGACCGCCCGGCCGTAACGCCGCCATCGCGGTAGGTATCGCGGCGGCAAGGGATTCGAGCTCAGCGTTAACCGCGATCCGAAGGGCCTGGAAAGTCCGTTTCGCCGGATGACCGCCCGTACGACGGGTGGCGGCGGGGATGGCGGCGTACAGCAGCTCAACCAACTGTCCACTGCGCGTGAAGGGCTCGATTGCGCGGCGCCGGACGATCTCGCCGGCGATCCGGCGCGCGAAGCGCTCCTCCCCGAACCTGCTGAGCACCCTGGACAGCTCTGCCGCCGAATAGGTGTTCAGGATGTCCGCTGCGGTCAGCGCGTCGTGCGCGTTCATCCGCATGTCCAACGGAGCGTCAACCGAATAGGCAAAGCCGCGCTCGGCCTGATCGAGCTGCATGGAGGATACGCCCAGATCGAAGAGCACCGCGTCAACCGAAGACGTTGTCCGGTAACCCAATCCCTCAAGCGCATCGGCGAGACCGTCGTAGCGGGTATGCACCGCGGCGAATCGCGTCCCGAAGGGCGCTAGCCGCGTTCGGGCGATGTCCAGGGCGTTGGTATCACGATCGAGACCGACGACCGTGAGGCCCGGCAGCGTGGAGAGGAAGTACTCGGTGTGTCCACCCGCGCCGAGGGTGGCGTCGACGAGAACGGCGCCGGACCCATCCGCGGACCGGGCCGTCAGGGCCGGGGCCAGGAGCTCGTAGCAGCGCTCGAGCATGACCGGGATGTGACCGAACCCGGGCCGAGAATTGTTGTCAGACACGGCGACACCCCTCCGGGAGCGAAAAACGCCCCCGTAGGGGCGGGACATGCCTCTATGGGCGCGCTGGTAGGTGCGAGGAAACCGTGCAGCCCGGTCCCTGCCCGATGGTGCGAACCTGGCGTCGGGGAAGTACGCCAGGGCCGTATCGGACAGAGGCCGCGCTGCGCGGGCTCGCTCAGAAGATGCCATTGAGGGATTCATCGCTGGCCGTCGAGAAGTTCTCTTCGTGTTCCTCCAGGTACTGCTGCCACTTAGCGGCATCCCAAATCTCTAGGTAGTCAACGGATCCGATGACTACGCAATCCTTGGACAAATCCGCGTACCGCCGGTGGTCGGCAGACAGGGTGATGCGCCCCTGGGCGTCCGGATGCTGTTCATCGGTGGCCGCGGCCAGGTTCCGCAGGAAGGCGCGAGCCTCGGGGTTGCTGCGAGAGGCCGTGGCAGCCTTGCGTGCCAGCTGCTCGAACTCGGCCCGCGGATAGACGGCGAGGCTGTGGTCCTGGCTTTTGGTGACCATCAGCCCTCCCGCTAGTGCGTCTCGAAACTTGGCGGGCAATGTCAGCCGCCCCTTGTCGTCGAGCCTGGGCGTGTAGGTACCGAGAAACATCTCGACACCTCCCTGTCCAAACCCTCGGAGCTACCCTTTCCTCCGATAGGCGCCACTTTACCCCACAATCCCCCACTTTGAATCTGATTTGCCGCGTGTCTCCCCACGATGCACCCACCATCAGGTCAACAGAGGCGACCGACATACCGTTTGCCCAGGTCAACCTAGTGGGGATGAGTGGGGCACCAGTATCCAGGCGAGTTGATAACGATTTGGCCTGCACGGGCGAACAGGCTTGCGAGCGATCACCCCACGGTGGGCGGCCCCGGGGTGCACCTGCTCAGGCAGCAACGCATACAGCAACAGACCCGCGCGGAGTGCGCGGGTCTGTGATCTCGAGCTGCTTTAGATGACGTTAGTCAGTTGTCGAAACGGCGGCGGAAGCGCTCTTCCATGCGCTGCGCGAACGACCCGGCGGCACGGGGGCGGCGAATGCGACCACTGGCCCCACCCGGTCCTGACTGCCCGGTAGCACTTGTCTCGGAACGCCGGCTCCCAATGATTGCGAAGACTGCGGCACCGAACATCACCACGAATCCGATGACGCTCAGGATCGGGAAGTTCCCGATCTGGGTGGCGGGCACGGCGACACCAACCACCAGCATGGCCAATCCGATGCAGAAAAACGCCGCACCCTGCAGGCGACGGCGGCCGGAGGTCGCACCCAGGCGTCCTCCGCGCACACTCGACGCAAACTTGGGATCCTCCGCGTACAGCGCGCTCTCAATCTGGTCGAGCATGCGCTGCTCGTGCTCGGAGAGTGGCATCGGTCCCTCCCTCTGGCGCATTGCAACCGGTTGAGTATGTCGTGTCGTTTTATCAAGGGTGCTGCGGTTACAACACCCTCACGTTCATAATACGAGGTGAATACCCGCTATACCACCCGGTTCACCCACCAATCTCCCAGCCAGGCTCCACCGGGCAACCTCCCACGACGCGGCGCGCCGACGGACCCGGGAAAAACAGCTACAGCACCCAGGACTGGGCAGAGCGTGATAAACCCGGGCGGTACACACCGAGCCCACACGGAAACCAAAAGGACGCACGTTGACGACATTCGTGGCCGACTTGTCGCAACGCGATATGCAGCGCAGGCTCAGCGAAGCGCTTCGTGTCTACGTCATCGCCATGGGCTATCCCCATGGCACCGAGGATCAGCGCGCTCCCATGTGGCTGGAGCACAGCCGCAGACGCGGCTGGCAGGCGGCCGCCATCTTCGATGCTCCAGCCGTCTCATCGTCTGACTACACCAGACCCGACGAGGACCTGATGGACCAGGCACGCATCGTCGGGATCGCGTACGGCTATCGCGGTGCCGCAGACCAATGGTGGCACCAGCAGGTCAGCCAGGGCCTGCGGAAATCGGGAGTGCCGCGCGACCGCATCAGCGCCTTGCTCGACCAGTACTTCGAGCTGACGGAACTGCATGTCGACCCGGGGCTTCAGGGGCACGGCTTTGGCGAGGCGTTGGCGCGGCGGCTGCTGGCGGGCCGCTCCGAATCGCATGTCCTGCTGTCCACCCCCGAGATTACCGGTGAGTCCAACCGGGCATGGCGGCTGTACCGGCGGCTCGGATTCACCGATGTCATCCGGCAACACCAGTTCGCGGGAGACCCCAGACGATTCGCCGTGCTTGGCCGGCCTCTGCCTCTGGAGCCCGGCTATCGGCAGCCGGACGTGACCACCGTCTGGCACGATGAGCCACGATGACTAGGCCAGGGCGGGTGGGGCGCATCGTCGCCGTGCTGTTGTTGACGACGCTGCCGCTGCTGTCGGGATGTGTGCGTATCAAGGCCTCGATGACCGTCACCACCGACGATCACGTCTCCGGCCAACTGATCGCCGTCGCTAAACCGCAGGGCAAGGACGATAAGGGCCCTCAGCTCGACCGCAACATGTCGTTCGCCCAGAAGGTTCAGGTGGGCGAGTACGAGGAGAACGGCATGGTGGGGTCGCGTGCCATTTTCAACGATCTGACCTTCGCGGAGGTCCCCCAGCTGGCCGGGATGAACAAGAACGCCGCCGGATTCGACCTGACACTGCGACGCAACGGCGACGTTGTCGTGCTGGAGGGCCGCGCCGATCTCACCGCGCTGGAAGACACCTCAAATGCCGATGTGTCGCTGGCCATTTCCTTTCCCGGCGATATCGAATCGACCAACGGGGAGACGCTCGGTTCCGACGCCGTGCAATGGAAACTCAATCCCGGCGTGGTCAGCACATTCAGCGCGACCGCCCGCTACAGCGACCCCAGCACCCGCTCGTTCAATGGAGCCGCGATCTTCGTGACGATCTCTGCGCTGCTGGTGGGCGCCCTCGTCGCGTCCCTGGCGTGGCTGGACCGTGACCAATCCCCCCGGTTTACGCCCGACCAGTTCCCGGAGTAACCCGCACCCCGAGATTCTCCAGCACCTCGGAGGTGGCCCGCGCGAAGTTGAGCGTCATGAAGTGCACGCACGACACACCCTCGGCGATCAGCCGGGAGGCCATCGCGGTGGCGACCTCGACGCCGACCTTGCGAACCTCGTCACGGTTTTCCTCGGGACCGTCTCCGGCAGCCCGGAGAAGCCGTTCCTCCAGCGCAGCGGGCAGCGTCGAGGAGGCGAGCTCGACCTGCCTACGCACCGACCGCAGCGATGTGATGGGCATCAGCCCCGGAACGATCGGCTTGGCGCCTTGTTCCGGATCGGCGGCCACCACCCGATCACGCAGCCGCAGGTAGTCGTCGACGTCGAAGAACATCTGGGTAATGGAGTACTCAGCGCCTGCCCGCAGCTTGTTCACCAGATTGGCCGTATCGCGTTCCAGATCGATCGCCTGCGGATGGCCCTCCGGGAAAGAGGCCACGCCGACATGGAAATCGCCCAGATCACGAACCAGACGCACCAGCTCTTCGGCGTAGGTCAGGCCACCTGGGTGCGGAATCCATTCCGCATTCACGTCCCCGGCCGGATCGCCGCGCAGGGCAAGGATATTGGTGATGCCACGGTCCACATAGGCCCCCACCATGGCGCGCAACTCGTCGACCGAATGCCCAACGGCGGTCAGATGTGCGACCGGGAGCAAGGTGGTGTTCTCGGCCAGCTCACCGGTCACCCGCACCGTGCGGTCACGAGTTGAACCGCCCGCACCATAGGTCACCGAGACGAACACCGGCTGATACCGCTCGAAAACTCTTGCCGCCCGCCACAACCGAGCCTCAGCAGCCTCGTCGCGGGGCGGCATGAACTCCACCGAGAACGCGACATCGCCGGACGGAACCGCGGCGAGTCGATCGGCGATCGACCCCGGATCCTGCAGCTCGGCGACCGATGCGTCACGGTCGAGCGGGTGAGTTGTCACCTGTCCAGGATAGGTGCGATTAGTCTGGGTTCACTCCCCGCGTATCCGGGACCAATTATCGCACCGTGAAAGGACGCCCCGCTGAGTGTCAACGTAGCCGCTGCCAACGCCCGGCACCTGACCGATGCGGTGAGCGACCAACTGAGCCAGTTCCTGGCCGAATGCCGCGAGCACACCGCGCATATCGGGCAGAACTATGAGCATGCGATAACCGCCCTCGACCAGTTTGTGCTGCGTGGCGGCAAGAGGCTGCGCCCGGCGTTCGCCTACTGGGGCTGGCGAGCGGTGACCGACGACCCCGACCCGTGGAACCCCGACGTGCTGCGGGTGTGTGCCGCCCTCGAACTGCTGCACACCTGCGCGCTGATCCACGATGACGTCATCGACAGCTCCGCCACTCGCCGCGGTGAACGCACCATCCACGTCGAGTTCGCCGCCCTGCACCGCGAGAACAACTGGTCTGGCTCCGCCGAGCAGTTCGGTATTTCCGCCGCCATTCTCCTCGGCGATCTGGCACTCACCTGGGCAGATGACATGGTGGCCGGGGCTGGGCTGTCCCCGGAGGCACATGCGCGGACTCGGGGCGTGTGGTCGATCCTGCGCAGCGAGGTGCTCGGCGGCCAATATCTGGACATTCTGTCCGAATCCTCTGGCGATGAGTCCGTCGAAACAGCCATGAGAGTGATCCGCTTCAAGACCGCCGGCTACACCGTGCAGCGACCGCTGCAGCTGGGTGTCGCGATCGCGGCCGAGAACCCGGAGATCTCCGGACTTCTCGGCGATGTCGGGCTGGATATCGGCGTCGCATTCCAGCTGCGCGACGACGTACTCGGCGTTTTCGGCGACCCCAAGGTGACCGGGAAACCCGCCGGCGACGACCTGCGTGCCGGAAAGCGCACCGTGCTGTTGGCCGAGGCGCTGCGGCTGGCACGCATCAACGACAATGCCGCCGAGGACATGCTGCACTCCTGGATCGGTAGCCCGCTCACGGATCAGCAGGTCGCCGAGATGTGTTCACTGATAGTCGACTTGGGCGCGCTGGCGGCCGTTGAATCCCGTATCGAAGAGCACACACACCGCGCACTGGATCAGTTGGCCGGCGCCGATATCGCCGACGATGCCCGTGCCGCGCTGTCAGATCTTGTCCGATTGGTGTCCAACCGGAGCGCATGATCACGTGAGTACATCATCAAAGGCTGTGGAGCCTCCCCCGGAAAATGCCGGGTGGGCAGGCGTCTTCCTGCGGTCCCCCGCCGGACGCGCGGCCGTCACCGGATTCGGCGGCGCCATCCTCATCGCCATCGGCGGATTGGGCGCGGGCAGCACCCGGCAACACGACCCGCTGCTGGAATCGGTCGGGCTGTCCTGGTTGCGTTTCGGCCACGGGTTGGTGGTGTCCTCGATCTGCATGTGGCTTGGGGTAGTCCTCATGCTGCTGGCGTGGCTCGGGCTGGGTCGGCATGTGATCGCGGGCAAGGTGACCAAAGAGTCCATCCTGATCGTCATTCCCTGCTGGCTGCTGCCGCTGCTGGCCTCCGTGCCGGTGTTCAGCCGGGACGCGTACTCCTACCTCGCCCAGGGCGCGCTGCTGCGTGACGGATTCGACCCGTACGTGGTAGGGCCCGTGGAGAACCCGAACCCGTTGCTGGAGAACGTCAGTCCGATCTGGTCCACCACGACCGCGCCGTACGGGCCGCTGTTCATGCTTATCGCACGATTCGTCACCCAGATTGTCGGAGACGACGTGGTGGCGGGAACCATGCTGCTGCGGCTGTGCATGCTGCCCGGGCTGGCCCTGCTGGTGTGGGCCACACCCCGCGTCGCGCGCTGTCTTTCCGCCAACGCCAGCAAGGCGCTGTGGATCTGTGTGCTCAACCCGCTGGTCATCATCCATCTCATGGGCGGTGTGCACAACGAGATGCTGATGGTCGGCCTCATGATGGCGGGCATCGCGCTCGCCCTTGAGCGGCACCATGTTTGGGGCATCGCAGTAGTGACATTGGCGGTCGCGGTCAAGGCCACCGCCGGGCTGGCGCTGCCCTTCCTGGTGTGGATCTGGATGCGCCGCCTCGTTCAGAACGCCGACCAGGGCTCGCCGCAGCGCCGCCCGGTCGTCGCGTTCACGATGGCGTCGGCGACCTCTGTCGCGATCGTGGCCGCGGTTTTCGCTGTGCTGTCGTGGATCGCCGGAGTCGGCCTGGGATGGCTACCCGCACTGGCGGGCTCGGTGAAAATCATCAACTGGCTGACGGTGCCTACCGCGGTCGCCAACCTCATCAACGTCGTCGCGGGCCTTTTCGTCACCGTCAACTTCGATGCCTTGCTGTCGATCACCCGCGCCGTCGGCGCCGCACTGGTGGCGCTCGCGCTGCCGGTGGTGTGGTGGCGGCACCGGCACAACGAACGCGATGCGATGTTCGGGATCCTGTGGGCGATGGTGATCGTGGTACTCATGGCACCCGCCGCGCTGCCCTGGTACTACACGTGGCCGCTGGCCATTGCGGCGCCGTTACTGCAATCACGCACCGCCATCGCCGCCATCGCCGGGTTCTCCACCTGGATCATGGTGATCTTCAAACCCGATGGCTCCCACGGCATGTACGTGTGGATCCACGTGCTGATCGCCGCGACCTGTGCCGCGATCGCGTGGCGGATGATCAATACCGCACCCGAGTCACACGAACCCGAACCGGCCGGGGCCGATACTCCGGCACCCGCCGCCTAGTAGGCCATGGCCTGCGCACGCCGCAGTACTTCGCGTGCTTGGTGGCCGTGCAGTGCGTCGACCGGACGGGCCGCCTCGATACATTCGGTGGTGCCGTCCCTGGTCACGGTGAGCGACTCATCACCGGTGAACAACCAGCGCATGATTTCCGGCTCGTGATATCCCCCGTCGCGCAGCACGGACAGCAGCCCGGACAAGTGCTTCACCACGGGCCCTTCGGGGCTGAAAAAGATGACGGGAACCTTGATTTCGCCATCGCGACGCACCGCGATCAGCTCACCGTCACGCAGATACTGCTGAACCTTGCTCACCGTTACCCGCAGGCGCGTAGCCACTTCCTTGAGAGAGAACAGCGGCTCATCGGCGTCAAGCGTGTCGGCGACGTAGGGAATTGCGCTCATGACGAATGACGCTAGTCGTCCTGCGGGCCACCGTCGCCCAAAAGTGCCCTCCGGGTGTGGTGACACGCGTAACCTTCGGATCGTGACGAGTTCCGGCGATCCGACATCGGTCACCCACAGTGAGTACTACCCCTACCCCGTCGAGAAGGTCTGGGATGTTCTCGTCTCCCTAGAACTCACCGCCTCGCAGGTGAAAGAAGTCAACGACGCACCGGTCGAGGTCGGCGAGACCCGCGTCCTCATCACCCATCCGCAGCCCGCGGTCGGATTCGATGGCGTGCTCCGCACCACCTACACCAGCGTGGAACCCTGCGATCACATCGAACAGGTGCTGACCGCACCCGGAATCGAAGTGACCTCCCGGTGGAACCTGCTCCCGGAACCGGGTGGCACCCGGCTGCGGGTCACCTATAGCCGGTTTGACCCCGCCATCCCCCTGCATCGTCAATGGCGGACCATGCTGTTTTCGGGGGCCGGGCCGATGCTCAACTCCGTCCGCGAAATGCTCGACAAGCGACGTTGACGGCGGGGCGATCCCGCATCACTCGATACGATCGATGCGATGACATCGCCCAAGTCCCCGACCGGCCGCCTCGATCCCATGATCGGGGCGGTGCTCGACAGTCGGTATCGCATCGAAACCGCGATCGCAACGGGCGGTATGTCGACCGTGTACCGCGGGCTGGACACCCGGCTGGACCGCCCGGTGGCCGTGAAGGTGATGGACAGCCGCTACGCCTCCGACAGCGGGTTTCTCGCACGATTCCGGCTCGAAGCCCGGGCCGTCGCCCGGCTGCGTCACCCGGGTCTGGTGGCCGTGTTCGACCAGGGAATGGATGGTAGGCACCCGTTCCTGGTGATGGAACTGATCGACGGGGGCACGCTGCGGGAGCTGCTGCGTGAACGCGGGCCCATGCCGCCGCACGCGGTGGCCGCGGTGTTCAACCCGATGCTGGGCGGATTGGCGGTCGCACACCGGTCGGGACTGGTGCACCGCGACGTCAAACCCGAGAACGTCTTGATCTCCGATGACGGCGAGGTCAAACTCGCCGATTTCGGGCTCGTCCGTGCCGTCGCCGAAGCCGGGATAACCTCGACCAGCGTGATCTTGGGGACCGCGGCGTATCTGTCCCCCGAGCAGGTGCGCACCGGCTCGGCCGGCCCACGCAGCGATGTCTACTCGGCCGGCATCTTGATGTACGAGTTGCTCACCGGTTCAACACCATTCACCGGCGACACGCCGTTGGCGCTGGCCTATCAACGCATCGACCGTGATGTCCCGGCACCCAGTGAGGCGATCGACGGTATCCCGGAGGAGTTCGACGAACTGGTGCTGCGCGCCACCTCCCGCGACCCGGACGAGCGCTACGCCGACGCCGCACAGATGGGCGCCGAACTCGACGCCATCGCCGCCGAACTGCACCTGCCGTCCTTCCGGGTACCCGCGCCCCGGGATTCCAAACAGCATGTGGCCGAACAGCGATACCGCAGCCGGCTGATCGAGACGGGCGGCAGCACGGACGCCGCACCGGCCCGTGATTTCGACGCCGCCGACACCGCCTCGGCGGCGGCCGCCCTGGGTGTCGCTCCACGGCCCACCGCCGCGCCGCGCCCCAGGGTGCCCAATCCCACCCGGATGATGGACGCGGTGCCCGCGTACGAGCCCGAACTCGATGGGGAATTCGACGACGAATCCGACGAATCGGCATTCTTCGCCGATATCGACGACTCGGACTACCGGTACGAACGTCAGCAGAGCCGCCGCGCGATCTTCATGTGGCTGGTGATCGTCCTCATCATCACCAGCTCGGTGGCGGCGGGATGCTGGTCGCTGGGCGCCAACATCACCAACCTGCTCTAATCCCTGAGCATCTCCGCGACGAGAAACGCCAACTCCAGCGACTGCTGGGTGTTCAGACGCGGGTCGCATGCCGTCTCGTAGCGACCGGCCAGGTCATCATCCGAAATGTCCTGGGCCCCACCAAGACATTCGGTGACGTTCTCACCGGTGATCTCGACGTGAATACCGCCCGGATGCGTGCCGAGTGCGTTGTGCACCTCGAAGTAACCCTGCACCTCGTCGACGATCCGATCGAAATGCCGTGTCTTGTAACCGCTGGGCGACTCGTGGGTGTTGCCGTGCATGGGATCGCACTGCCAGACGATCTGATGTCCGGTGGCCTGCACCTTCTCGATGATCGGCGGAAGTAGATCGCGCACCTTCGAGTTGCCCATCCGCGAGACGAATGTCAGACGGCCCGGCTTGTTGTGCGGGTCAAGGCGTTCCACGTATTCGACGGCCTGATCGGGCGTGGTCGTCGGGCCGATCTTCATCCCGATCGGGTTGGCAATAATCTCGGCGAAGGCCACATGGGCGTGATCGAGCTGCCGCGTGCGGTCGCCGATCCACAGGTAGTGGGCCGACAGGTCGTAGAGCGCGGGCTCGCCGTTCTCGTCCTCGGCCAGGCGCAGCATCGCCCGCTCATAGTCGAGCACCAGCGCCTCGTGGCTCGCGTAGATCTCGGCGGTGTCCAGGTTGGAATCCGCCACACCGCAGGCGCTCATGAACTTCAGGCCGCGGTCGATCTCGGAGGCCAGCGCCTCGTACCGCGCACCCGCGGGCGAGGTGCGGACGAATTCGCGGTTCCAGTCGTGCACCAGGGCCAGCGAGGCCAGGCCCGAGCCGGTCACGGCACGCACCAGGTTCATCGCGGCACTGGCATTGGCGTAGGCGCGCACCAGGCGCGATGCGTCGTGCTCACGCAGTGCGGCGTCGGGGGCGAAACCGTTCACCATGTCGCCGCGGTAGGACTTCAGCCCCAGCGCGTCGGTGTCCGAGCTGCGTGGCTTGGCGTACTGGCCGGCGATACGGGCCAGCTTCACCACCGGCATGCTGGACCCGTACGTCAGCACCACCGCCATCTGCAGCAGTGCACGGATGTTGGCCCGGATATGCGGCTCGGTGTTATCGGCGAAGGTCTCGGCGCAGTCTCCGCCCTGCAGCAGAAAAGCCTCACCACGTGCCACCTGGGCCAGCTGGGCCTGCAAACGCTGGATCTCCGCGGGGACGGTGATCGGGGGCACGCTTTCCAGCACGGTCCGCATGGCAGCCGCCTGATTCGCGGGCCAGCTCGGCTGCTGAGCAGCAGGTTTGGCGAGCGCGGTATCCAGGCGCGCGCGCAGATCGGCCGGCAGCGGTGGCAGCTCCGGCAATTGGTCGATGGGGACGTCGACTGTCCAGTTCACGAACCCATCTTAACCGCCCCTTACCAGCGGATTTTTACCCGGGATTGCGCAGCGATCAGCCCTGCGGAACCATCGCGCGGTAGCGGGCCAGGTTGTACCGGGCATCCACCAGTGCATCGTGCGAGTCGGCGGGCCGTTTCGGCACAGCCGGCTGGCCCAGGTCCTGCCACAGCTGCTTAAGTTCCAGGGTGAACCGTGGGATGGGCCGGGGTAGCGCCGTCATCGGTCCCCACAGCTGGCAGAGCGCCACGTGGTCGTAGGCACCCACCCAGGCCCACAATTCGATCGGCTCGGCCGGCCCACCGCCGTTCAGACCGAGGAACTCGGCCAGCTCGTCGCGGATCTGACCGCGTGAGCGCCATAGCGGCGATGACAACGCCGGCAGCTTCGGCAGCACGTTCTGGCGCACCCACGGGCCCGCCTGCTGTGGATCGAAGGCGGTGGAGACGGCGTAGTACTCACGGCCGTCTTCACTGACCATCCCGATGGAGATGAGTTCGATGGTGCGGCCGTCGTCGATGAACTCCGTGTCGTAGAAATAACGCACGCCTGCCGCCTAGTTGTGCGCCGGAGAGGCCGGCGCCAGCTCATCGGCCTGTGCCGGCTCGTCCTCGCGCACACCATCGTTCACGTCCGACGGGGTACGCCGCAGCCATATCCAGCTGGCCACGATCACCCCGAGATGAACGAAGACGTACAAGCTGGGGATCAGGTCGTTCAGCACGCCGCCGGGTCGCAGCGTCAACGCACCCGAGTCCGGTGTCTTGCCGCTCAGGCTGGTGAACCAGGCCGCGAACACCGCGCAGAACGCCCACATCGTGATCGCGGACGCCCGTTTACCCAGCACGTACCCCCGGTAACCCAGGTGGACGACCAACGGCACGAACCACACCCAATGATGGCTCCAGCTGAACGGCGAGGCCGCCGCCGATGCCATCCCCACGATGGAGATCGCCAACAGCAGCCGACCTCGCCGGTAGGCCAGGACCGCGACCACCAGGCTCGCCGCGATCACCAGCACAGACAGCGCGGTGGCGGTCCCGGCCGACAGGTCCAATCGGAGAAATAGTCCGCTGATGCTGGTGCTCGCGGTGGGATCGCGGGTGATGCGGCTGATCTTCTCGAAGGCACGGTCCACCCAGTAGTAGTGCGAGGCGGACGGCAAGAAGACGAAGCCCAGAACGATGGTGCCGAGCAGCGTGACGGTCGCGACGACGGCCGCGCGAATCCGTCCCACCAGGAACAAGAAGACGATGAAGATCATCGGGGTCAGCTTGATACCGGCCACGATCCCGATGCCGACCCCGGCCAGCTTCCACCGTTTGGGAGCCAAGATGTCCGTGACCACGACGGCCAATATCAGCAGGTTGATCTGGCCCAGCTGAATGGAGAGCCGGACCGGCTCCAGCCACGAAACCAGCCCGACCAACAGGGCCAGCAGCCCCCACAACCCGGCCTTGACGGAGACATTCAGCCAGGCCAGCATGCGCCACACCGAGTAGACGAGCAGCGCCGGGAACACCACAAGCGACAGGATCTGCGCCGTGAAGTCGGTAATGAAGGCCAGCGGGGTGAATACCAATGCCGCGAACGGTGTGTAGGTGAACAGCAGATCGTCGAGCTCGCCGTTGCGCCCGATCGAGTACAGATCTAGCCCGTCCAGTACGCGGGTGCCACCGAATCGGTACACCAACACGTCGATCTGCAGCGCATACGTCGGCCAGTGAATGAAGACGACCGCGTGCAGCAACAGAGCGACAGCGAGGACGAGCGGGCCACCCCACGTGATCCATCTGGCAACTCGATGAGCGGAGCCGCGGTCCGCGATGGTGGTTTCGTTTATTGAATTCGGCACGGCCCTCGCATCTCTCAGTTCTCCCGCCGGTGGCCTCAAGACTAGCGGGCGCGGCGCCGATAGCTGACCCACGCCCCACTGCGAGGTGCCACGTCAGATGCAGGGAAGATGCACGGACCCCCGATTAACCGGCGGCGCTCTCCGGGATGCGATCGGGCTGCGTGGAGGACTCCGTGGGCTTGCCGGGGCTCTCCTTGAGCGCGGACGCGTAGATGTCGACGTACTCCTGACCGGACAGCTGCATCAGCTCGTACATCACCTCGTCGATGACCGCACGTTCGATGAAGCGGTTTCCGGCCATCCCGTCGAAGCGCGCGAAGTCCAGCGGCTTGCCGATCTTGACGGTGACCTTGGAAAAGTGCCAGCGAGCGGTTCCCGGGGGATTCATCACATCGGTGCCGACCATCGCGATCGGGATCACCGGTACCCCCGTGGCCAGCGCCATGCGCGCCAAACCCGTCTTGCCCTTGTACAGGCGTCCGTCCGGGGACCGGGTGCCCTCCGGGTAGATGCCCAGCAGCTTGCCCTCCCCGAGCAACCGCTTGGCGGTGCTCAGCGCGTTCTCAGCGGCGTCAGCGCTGGCCCGATCGATCGGCACCTGCCCGGCGCCACTGAAGAAGACCTTCTTGAGCCAGCCCTTGAACCCGGGCTCGGTGAAGTACTCGCTCTTGGCCAGGAAGGTGACCCGGCGGCGCAACACCAGGCACAAGTAGAAGCTGTCCACCACCGCCAGGTGGTTACCTGCCAGGATTACCGGCCCGGACGAAGGGACGTTCTCCAGACCTTCGACCTTCGGGCGGCCCATCAGCTGCAGGATCGGCCCCATGAAGATGAACTTCAGCAGCCAATAGAACATCGCGCATCCTCTCCCGATCCCCGTGAGCAGCACAGGGCTGGCGCCGAGCTTACCCTCGGCGACGGCGAATCTCCGTGGACTGTCTAAGGTCCCGCGCATTGCCGTACCGGGCACGGACCTGCGACAAGATCGTGAACTCGTCGCGGCTGGTAGAGGCCTATGGCGCGCTGGCAGCGCCGGGGCGCTCGTCACTCGTCGATGTCGACCGGGATGGGTTGGTAGCCAGTGGATTGCGAGCTCGGCGACGGAGCCGGGAACGGACTGTGATACTCGCGACCGGGCC
Organism: Mycobacterium sp. D16R24; assembly: GCF_002013385.1. Classification (NCBI taxonomy): domain Bacteria; kingdom Bacillati; phylum Actinomycetota; class Actinomycetes; order Mycobacteriales; family Mycobacteriaceae; genus Mycobacterium; species Mycobacterium sp. D16R24. Next base: position 133,328 of record NZ_MAEV01000016.1, read on the forward strand.
CACCATCTGGGCCGTCGGGATCGTCGGGGCCACCCTGCCCCTCGGCCTCCAACATCGCCCGCACCACCATCACCAGCGCGAGGCTGTGTTCGGCGATCGTGGCCAACAACGGATGGTGCTCACCCTCGACAAGGGCCGCCAGCGCGCAGACGGGACAGAACAGCTGGTTGCATTTTCCGCGCACAGCGCCGTCTCCGGGGGCGCGAGCAGCCTGCCGTAGCGCCGGATCGAGCATGTCGAGGATGGAGGCAGCCAACGCCCGCAGCTCGGGACCGAGCTCCGGATGGGTACCCGTCACGTAGGCCACACCTCCGGATCCGCTCTAAACCGTATGGTCAGCTCGCTACTGACAAGCCGGGCATCGACAACCACACAGCGCCGCAGCACGGAGGCCAGCCGGACCCGCCGGCGCATCCCATTTGCACCGATGACCAGGTCATCTCCCACCCGGCCGAGGCTCAACGTGGCCGGGTCGATCTGCGGTAACTCTAGCCGCAACCGATAGACGGTGTCCGCTCCGGATCCGGATTCGTGCTCCACGACGGTGGCCAGCGGTGCCGGGGGCGCAGCGCCGTCGCGCCGCCGCACCGCGTCGGCCAGTTCACCGAGGGCCTCGGGCCCGATGGGCTCGCGCGGCAGATGCGGTACCAGCAGCATCTCCACGTCGCCGATCGCCTCCCCCATCTCGTCGAGAACCGCGGCTTGGTCGGCGATGCGCTGCATGTACCAGTCAAACGCCGGATGTGCCGGCAGATTGTGGTATTCGTACGAATCATCTTGAATGAGAACCTGATTGACGATCACCTGGTCGATGCGCACGCCCATCAGCGCCAGCGCTCCCACGGTACGGATGGCCTCGGCCACCACCACCCGCTCGGGAGTCAGCACCAGGTGCGCTCCCACCCGCTCGGCGTCCGACAGCAAGCCCGCGAGCCGATCCGCCGACGCCGCAACGCGTTCCAGCAGTTCGGCCAGAATCTGCGCGCGAGGCGTGCCGACACCGCCGAGTCGACGATGCCGCGGCCAGGCCCGTTCCAGGTACATCGCGAAGGTTCCGGGCAGGGTCAACATGCGCAACGCGTCGGCGGTCGAAGCACAGTCGACCACGACGACATCCCATTCGCCCGTCTCCGCCAGCTGCTGGACCTCGCGCAGCCCAAGCATCTCCTGGACACCCGGAAGCGCGGAAAGCTCTTCGGGCGCAAGCGATCCGATATCCGATTCGGGGTACTGCGCGGCGATTATCTCGGCAATGTCGCCCCAACGCCGCTCCAGCAGACCCAGGGTGTCCAGGGCCATGACGTCGAGTTGCCCCCCGTACGGGTCCTCGATCACCCGCACACAATGGGCACCCGGCGACGGATCGACCCGGACGCCGAAAACGTCGCCAAGGGAATGCGCCTGATCGGTGGATACCGCGAGCACCCGTTGGCCTGCCCGCGCGTAGCGCACCGCGGTGGCGCCGGCCAGCGTCGACTTACCCACGCCCCCCTTGCCGACGAAAAGACCGATGGTGGCTGTCAACGGCGATTCGACATCTGGGCGCGGCGTCGCGTCGACGTCGCTAGCGGTCAGATTCGACTCGCTTCTTCAGATCCTTGAGCGCGGAATCGGTGATCTTGCGTTCGGCCTTACGTTTGAGCATTCCGATCATCGGAATTTGAAGGTCGACCGCGAGCTCATACGTCACCTCAGTGCCAGACCCTTTGGGCGCCAAAAGGTATGTCCCTTCCAGCGAACGCAATAGGGAACTTTCCGCCAGGGTCCAGGTGACCTTGCGGCCATCCGGAGACCACACGTACTCCAGGACCTGTGTGTCCTTGAGGACACCGGCGTCCAGCACCAACCGGGCACGTTTGACCCTGCCCTGGGAGTCGGTGTCGAGCACCTCGGTTTCCTTGTACTCCGACACCCATTCCGGGTAGGCGCCGATATCGGCGATCACCGCCATCACTTTGCCGGGTTCGGCATCAATGGCAATCGTTTGGGTAGTCTTCTCAGCCACCTGACAGACGGTACCCTTCTCCCTGCCGCTCGGATACTCCCATCCTGGCAATTCGCCGCGGCCGCGCGAAGGAGAGACGCCCATGAGTCGTCTGGTAGCGAAGGTGCTCGGTGTGCACCAGAGCATCTACATCGCATCGAAAGGCTATCTGGGTCATCGTGTTCCGGGTATGGCCCCCAGCCTGCTACTGACCTCTATCGGCGCCAAGAGCGGAGCGCGGCGCATCAACTCGCTGACCTACGCAACGGATGGCGACAATCTCGTCATCGTGGCCTCGAATGGCGGCGCCCGGCGCAATCCCGCCTGGTATCACAACCTCAAGGCCCATCCGGACGTACAGGTGCAGCTGGGCAGGCATAAGCGCCGGGTCCGCGCGACACCCCTGCTGCCCGGTGACGCGGATTACGAGCGACTGTGGAAGTTAGCCGACACCAACAACTCTGGCCATTACAGCGCCTACCAGCGGGCGACTTCCCGCCCCATCCCGTTGGTCGTGCTCGCCGCTATCTGATCAGGCCTGCGGCACCCACGACTCGCCGATCGGCCGACTGGCCTCGAGCCGCTGCTTGATCCCGAAGGCGAACCGCTTCCCGGCGATGCGACGGGCGTGATTGAGCTTGGCCAAATTCAACTTGGCCACCTGTGCGGCGCTTGCGCCGGTGGGCTCAGCGTGCAGGAAATAGTGCAGGATCGCACCGTCCAGCGCGGGCTCGAGCCACACCTCCATCGTTCCGGTGACGGCTCCGGCGACCGTCCAGCGGATACCCTTCTCGCCTCGCTCCTCGACGACGTTAAGCTGCAGGTCAGGCCACCAACGGCGCCAATCCGCAGGGCTGGATATGGCGCGGCCGATGTCCGCGGGATCTGCGGCGATAAAGGTCTGGTCGGCGACCTGAATGCTGTTCATCGCGGACAAGCTTAAGCCTCGCCGCCGAAGGAAATGCGGCAACGCCTTCGACGATCTTGAGGCCACGACTAGTCTGAGCCGGTGCGAGAGTTCAGCGTCCCTGCCCCGTTCACCGTCGAGGACAACGCGTCGGTTGTTCATGCCGTCTATGACTACGAGCGTGAAGACCCCAACCAGGCGGCGTTTTCCCGCCTCGTCGACGGCACCTGGACACCCGTCACGTACGCGGAGGCCGCGGCGCAGATCCGTGCGGTGGCCAATGGTCTGATCGCCAAGGGCGTGGCGCCCGGCGATCGCGTGGCGCTGATCTCGGCGACGCGGTACGAGTGGACGATCATCGACTACGCGGTCCTGTCGATCGGCGCCATCACCGTGCCCATCTACGAGACGTCCTCGGCCGATCAGGTCCGGTGGGTACTGCAGGACTCCGCGGCGGTGGCGCTGTTCGTGGAATCCGATGCCCACGCCGCGATCGCCGAAGAGCTCGCGCCCGAACTGCCCAACCTGCGCACCGTGTTTCACATCGCCAGTTCGGGCGCACCTGCGGCCCTCGATGAACTCACCGAGGCGGGTGCCGGTGTGGACCCCGCCGAGCTCACCGCCCGGCTCGACGCCATCAAGGCCACCGACCCTGCGACGCTCATCTACACCTCGGGAACCACCGGGCGCCCCAAGGGCTGCCAGCTCACTCACTCCAATCTGGTGTACGAAACCCGCGGCGCGCGTGCTGTTTTCCCGGATTACTTGCAGAAGGGCAGCAGGACGCTGATCTTCCTGCCGCTGGCTCACGTGCTGGCCCGCGGTATCGCGATGGCGTGCTTCCAGTCCAAGGTAAGCGTCGGTTTTACCAGCGATATCAAGACGCTGGTGCCGACATTCGGGATCTTCAAGCCGACCTTCATCGTCTCGGTCCCCCGCATCTTCGAAAAGGTGTACAACACCGCGCGTCAGAACGCCCAGAATGACGGCAAGGGAAAGATTTTCGACGCCGCCGCCGATACCGCCGTCGAATACAGCCAGGCGCTGGACAACGGCGGCCCGGGCATCGTGTTGCGCGCCAAGCGTGCCGCCTTCGACAAGCTGGTGTACGGCAAGCTGCGCGCGGCGCTCGGCGGTGAGTGCGTGGCGTCGATCTCCGGTGGAGCTCCGTTGGGTGCCCGACTGGGCCACTTCTACCGCGGCGTCGGCCTGACCATCTACGAGGGCTACGGCCTCACCGAAACGACGGCGGCCTGTGCCGTGAACGTCATCGGCGGGCTCAAGATCGGCAGTGTCGGAAGGCCGTTGCCCGGTAACGCCGCCAAAATCGCCGAAGACGGCGAATTACTGGTGTCCGGTGGCGTCGTGTTCAGTGGGTACTGGAACAACGAGACCGCCACCAGCGAATCGATCTTGGATGGGTGGTTCCACACCGGCGACCTCGGCGCGATCGATGAGGACGGCTTCATCACGATCACTGGCCGCAAGAAGGAAATTATCGTCACCGCCGGCGGCAAGAACGTCGCACCCGCGGTGCTGGAGGATCAGCTGCGCGCTCACCCGTTGATCAGTCAGGCAATGGCCGTCGGCGACAAGCAACCGTTCATCGGCGCTCTCATCACGATCGACCCCGAGGCCATCGACGGCTGGAAGCAGCGCAACGGCAAGCCCGCCGATGCCACCGTCGCCGACCTGGTCGAGGATCCTGACCTCCTCGCGGAAATCCAGACCGCCGTGAAGGCAGCCAATCAGGTTGTCTCCCATGCCGAAGCCATCAAGAAGTTCCGGATTCTGCCGGTCGACTTCACCGAGGCTACCGGCGAGATGACGCCGACGCTGAAGGTGAAGCGCAACGTGGTCGCCGAGAAGTTCGCGGCAGATATCGACGCGATCTACTCGGGGTCACCCGAGTAGATCGGTCCACCCAGGGAACTTTATCCGGAGCCGGTGACCAGTTCGGCGAAACGCGCCGCGTGATGATCCCAGCGCCAATGATCGGTCACCCAGGTGCGCCCCGCTGCCCCCATCACGGCCGCGCGTGCCGGATCCGACAGGATCTGGACAATCGCATCGGTGATCGCGGGCACGGACCTGCCGTCGACAACGAGTCCCGTCTCTCCATCGCGCACGGTTTCCGGTGCGCCCCCGGAGTTTCCGGCGACCACCGGAACACCGCAGGCCGACGCCTCCAGAAACACTATGCCCAGGCCCTCCACATCGAGCCCCGCCCCGCGCGTACGGCAGGGCATCGCGAAGACATCGCCCATCGCGTGATGAGCGGGGAGCTCTTCCCACGGCACACCGCCGGTGAACACCACGTGCTCATCGACGCCGACTCGAGTAGCCAACGCACGCAACGGTTCCGCATACGGCCCGCCACCCACGATCACCAGCGCCGCACCGTCCACCCGTTCCCGGATCGCCGGCAGCGCCTCGATCAGCATGTCCTGGCCCTTGCGTGGGACCAGCCGGGACACGCACACGATGGTCGGCCGCTCGCCCAGCCCGTAACGCCGCCGCAGCTCCTCGCGCGCGCCCGGGTCGGGGCGGAACCTGCCGGTGTCAACACCGGCCGGTAGATGTTCGAGTGCGGCGCGCGGACCGAAGGCCGCGGCGAAGCGACCGCGCGTGTAGCGGCTGACATAGGTGATCACATCGGTGCTGTCCCCGATCTGCCGCAGCGCGGACCGCGCCACCGGAAGCATCGACCAGCCCACTTCATGCCCATGCGTGCTGGCCGCTGTCACGGTGGCTCCCGCCGCCTTGGCCACCGAGGACAACAAAGCGAGCGGCGCGGCCGCCCCGAACCACACCACATCCGAGCGCTGCGATCTGATGAGGTCCACCATGCGCTGCCGGACGCCGGGTCCAGGAAGCATCAACGAGGTCGGGTGGCGCACCACCTGGTACTCGGCGGCGGCATCGTAGCGTTCACACCCCTTCCACCGCGGTGCGTAGACAGTCACCTCATGCGATCCGGCCAGCCGGATCACCAACTCCTGCAGGTAGGACTGAATGCCGCCGGGCCTGGGTGGAAAATCGTTGGTGACCAACAGGATCCGTCGTCGCTGGCCGCCAGGCTGAAGGGTCACGACGCCTACCGTAGTGGACGAGCGCCGAGCCAGCTCTGCCACTGCCGAACCAGCGTTGCCTCGTCGATGCCCAACACCCGCTGGATCGCCGCGCCGGGCGGGCCCGGCGCGAGATCCGCCCCATACCGGTACAGCTGCACAAGCTTGGGCTCGCCAAAGGTCTCGGCCACGTATTGCGCCACCGACCAGGCCTCCTCGTATGCCTGTGTGCGATGGGGCCCCGGACTGTCGATGTCGTCGTCGGTGGGTAGATGGCCCGGAATCTGGCCCGCGGCAAGGGCACTCGTCAACGTGGGCGCGGCGTTACGGAAGGGGGTACCGCTACCGCGGCGCCCGTTGTAGTCGGCCACGCCCTCCACCAGCCAGAGGGGCGCGTGGTCGCCGGTGACCGTGCGGGCCGCGGCATGGAAGAGCTCGTGGCGCAGCACCACCCGAAACTGATCGGGTGGCAGGGCCGCCGAGCCGGGCGCGAAGATCACCCGCTGCCCCACGGCAACTCCGTTGTCGACACGGTCGGCCACGGCGGCGGCGGCGATTCCGTCAGTGTGTTCGCCACCGACGAGGGCGGCGAACTCGGCATCGGTCCCGGCCGCGATCAGCAGCACCCCCGCACGCCATTGCGGGCCCCACAACTCCGACAGCGACGCCAGCGCACTGGCAATCTCATCGACGAGCCGCGGCGCCACCGAAGAGCCGGGGTGCCCGAGCACCACCACGTCCCGGTCCCCCGTCCGCGTCCGTGTCTCCACCACCGGCGCGAACTGCCAGGGCACGGCGACCGCGCTGGCGTCGAATAACCGCCAGGCGTCATTGTCGTGCAGCACACCGACCGTGACCGGGCGCCGGACGGCGACCGTGTCCACCCCGCTGACGGCGTAAACCAGCGCGGCATCCAGCATCCATTGCTGTTGCCGTGCAATGGGATTAGCCGGAACCTCGGCCGCCAGTCGGTACTCGAACGTGTCGGCCTTCAGCCCCGAGAGATTCTCCTGCACCCGCTGCTGAGCCTCGATGAACGCGGGCTTGTCGGGAGCGAGCACGGCGCGCAATGCCGCAACGTCATGGCTGCGCAACGCATCGGAGTAGCGCGTCAGCAATGCCTGAATCGCCGTGCAGACGTCGCTGGCCGGTGCGGCGGGCCGCGCTCGACAACCGCCGCAGAGAATCAGCACGAGCACCGCGAAGAACGATGCCCAGCGTGCTACCCGAGGCACGCGCGCACGAAGGCCGCGCCTCAGTAGCGACGCGCGTTATAGATCGGGCCGGATGACGTGATCGGCGCGACCGCGACCGGAACACCGTAGGTCGAGGCGTGCACCATCATGCCGTTGCCGACATAGATGCCCGTATGCGAGGCGTCCCCGTAGAAGTTGATGACATCGCCGGGCTGTAGGTCACTCAGCGCGACGGGTGTACCGCCACGTGCGAGTGCCTGGCTGGAGTGCGGCAGCGACACGCCCTGCTGGCCGTAGGCCCACATCACCAGACCCGAGCAGTCGAAGGCGTTGGGGCCCGAACCACCCCACGAGTAAGGCGCGCCGATCCGGGTCAATGCGGCCGCAACGGCGCTGGCGCCGACAGGCGAACCTCCGCCGCCGATGGCGGCCTCCGGTGCGGGTGCTGCGGCGGCGGCCTGCATCAGCGGCTCATCCGCAACCTGGCCCGGCTCGCCGGCCGGCGGCGGGGGCACGGGTGCCGGTGCCAGCAGCTGTGCACGCTGGCCGGGGCTCAGGGTGTTGTACTGCGACTTGACGACCGCGATCTGCACCTGCAGCTGGCTCTGCTTGGCCTGTAACGAAGCGCGTACATTCTTGGCCTGCTCGGCGGCCACCCGGGCCTGCTCGGCGGCGTCGCGGGACCGCTGCTCGGCCTGATCTGCCGAGGACTGCGCAGCGCGATAGTTGTCCATCCGGCCACGCATCTCGCCGCCCACGGTGCGTTGCACCGACAGCTGGTCGATTAGGTTCTGCGGTGAGTTTGACGTCAGCACGGCGCCGTAACCGCTGGTGCTACCGCCCATATAGGCGGCGACCATGGCCTTGTTGACGTCGACTTGGTAGGTGGACACCGCCATGCGCGCGGCCTTCGCGACGGCCTCATCGGCGAGAACAGCCTTTTCGGCATCGCGCTGGGCCGCCAGCTTGGCGTCGAGATCGATCTTCGCCGAGTTAGCCGCCTCGGACGTTGCCTCGGCCTGGCGAGACAGCTCGTTGAGCTTCTTGACGGCGTCGTTGTTGGGGTCCGCGGTCGCGATCTGACCACCCGTAAATACCCCACCGACCAGGGCGGCAGCAGTCACCGCGAGCATGGCGCGACGAAGTGGAGAGGGCGTCAATCGATCCGAATGATTCCGAAGAAGACGCCCGACACTCACTGACTACATCCCTTTACTGCAATGTGATCGCCGCGAACTACGGCGCCGATAGGTCTCAGACAGGTTACGAAATGGCATCGACATTGTCCACCGCAGTGTGGAATGACGTCAGTATCGCGTAAACGCCGGTTCTCCTCCCCGTTTCCGGGGCGGGCCATCATGCACCTATTTCGAGTGTGCCCTATGCGACTCCCGCATCGGGCGTCTTCGCCGAATCAGGCGTGTCGTACGCGCGCTGAATCGGCACCAGGCGCAGCCTGGGCGCCATCCCAGCCTGGGCCAGGACGGCCAGCGCGGCACGTTCATCGTCGGCGAGTGTCTGGGGCACCCCTAACAGCACGCTGACCACGCAGTCGCCGCATCCCGGGCCGCGCATCGCGCAATCGTCGCAATCGATGAGCATGGCTCCTCCTCTCCTATGAGTCGTTCTTTCGGGTTCAGGCGGACGGTAACCGCGCCCACCGACAAGTGGACGGTCCCTGGCACGCTGTCGATATGACGGAACAGCCGCAGCCGGCACACCACGACCGCCGCCGGGCTGAATCCTTTGGAGACTCCGCCGACGGTTATGACCGTCATCGGCCCCGCTATCCGCAGCCGCTGATCGACGAGCTCGTATCCGGCGGGCAGACGCGCGCCCTGGATGTGGGAGCAGGTACTGGGATCGCGGCGGCACAGCTGGCCGCGGCCGGTGCCGAGGTGCTGGCGGTCGAACCGGACACGCGGATGGCACGGGTGGCGGCCGGGAAAGGCATCGCCGTCGAGGTGGCCACGTTCGAGGACTGGCGGCCGGCGGGCCGGATGTTCGATCTGGTGCTCTTTGCCCAGTCCTTCCACTGGGTAGAGCCCGCTGCTGCGCTGCCGAAGGTGTTGACGGTGCTTCGCCCCGGCGGTCGCCTCGCCCTGGTGTGGAACCGCATCGTGCCCACCACGCCGACACAGGACGAGCTGGACACCGTCTACGCCGATTTCATGGACACCACCCGGCGCCCCTCCATCGACACCGAGGACACCGTCTCCCCGGCCCTTGAGAAATCCGGGTACCACGTGCGGCACTCCCATTTTCTGGAGCGGCGGCACTTCCCCACGCGGGCGTACCTGGACATGGTCTTCACCTACTCCAATCACCTCGCGCTCGATGCCCCCGCCCGCGCCGTATTGCGGTCCCGGCTGGAGGAGAAGATCGGCGATGGCGGCGTCGAGACCACAAACGACGCACTCGCGCTGATCTGCACCCCCGTGGCGTGACGCCGATATGTCAGTCCCGGGTCTTACGGTCACGATATGACGCAACTGACCTTCGACGAGGTGCACTCCTCGCCGGGGTCGTCGGCGCAAGCCCTGCGTGACACCACCTTTGTCGTGGTGGACCTGGAGACGACCGGGGGCAGCGCGGAGAACGACGCGATCACCGAGATCGGCGCGGTGAAGGTGCGCGGCGGCGAGGTGCTCGGAGAGCTGGCCACGCTGGTCGATCCGAAACGATCGCTGCCGCCACAGATCGTCCGCCTCACCGGTATCACCTCGGCGATGCTGGTGGACGCACCGCCGATCGAGCAGGTGCTTCCGACATTTCTCGAATTCGCCCGTGGCGCAGTGCTGGTCGCCCATAACGCCGGCTTCGATATCGGGTTTCTCAAGGCGGCCGCGCGGCAATGCGGGATCGACTGGCCGCAGCCCACGGTGCTGTGCACGGTCCGGCTCGCCCGCCGGGTGTTGTCGCGCGAGGAGGCGCCGCGGGTCAGCTTGGGTGCCCTGGCTCAGCTGCTCGGCGCATCCACCACCCCCAACCACCGGGCCCTCGATGACGCCCGGGCCACCGTCGATGTACTGCATGCGCTGATCGGCCGGGTCGGCAACCAGGGCGTCGACACCATGGCAGAGCTGCGGCGGTACCGGACCCAGGTGCCCAACGCGTTACGCGACAAACGCTCGCTGGCCGATGGGATGCCTTACGCCCCAGGAGTTTATCTATTCCGCGGACCATCCGGCGAGGTGCTGTACGTGGGCACCGCTGTCAACCTGCACCGGCGCGTGCAGCAGTACTTCACCGGCGCGGACCCGCGCGGCCGGATGCGCGAAATGGTCACCATCGCCACCGCGGTGGACCACGTGACCTGTGCGCATCCCCTGGAGGCAGCGGTGCGCGAGCTGCGACTGTTGGGTGCGCACGCACCGCCCTACAACAGGAAGTCACGATTCCCGCACCGCTGGTGGTGGGTGGTGCTCACCGAGGAGCCATTCCCCCGTTTCGCCGTCGTCCGGACCACCAACGGGCGCCCGATGCTCGGCCCATTTCGAGCACGCGGCGACGCGGCGACGGCCGCCCTGGCACTGGCCCGGTTCACCGGCGTGCGCACGTGCGCCGCACGTATCGGTGCCAACGGCCGGCACGGACCCGTCTGCAACGGCCAGTCCTATCCACACGACACCGCATCCCCGTGCCCTACCCCTGCCGGGGTGGACGCAAGCGAATACCGCGACGCGCTTATTCCGGTACTCGCGGTCCTGGCCGGCACCGAAGGACAACCGCTGCGCGCCATGTGCGACCGAGTGGCCGACCTGAGTGGTCTGCGACGGTACGAAAGTGCCGCACGCCAGCGCGATGCGACCGCCACCCTCGTCGAGGCACTGGCCCGCCAGCACCGCCTGCACGCCCTCTCGCGCATCGAGGAACTGATCGCCGCGCGGCCCGACGGTGCGGGCGGATGGCACATCGCCGTGCTGCGGCATGGACAGCTGGCCGGTGCGGCGGTCGCCCGCAGGGGTGTCCCCCCGGTGCCCGTAGTGGCGGTGGCTTCGGCATCGGCCCAAGTAGTACTGCCGACCCCTGAACCGTTCGGCGGGGCCGCACCCGAGGAAACCGGGCTGATCACGCGCTGGCTGGCCGAACCCGGTGTACGAATCGTGTCCTCGACAGATGGCTACGCCGAGGCGACGGGATGTTCGGGCCCCCTGCGGGATTGGGCGGCGACAGCGCGCAGCGCACGCATCGCGGATGCCGTCCACCACGACGACTGGGGAATGTCCGAGCTGATCAGACCTGGGCGTCCTGTTCCGTCCCGAGCCGTCGGCTGACGACGATCCACTTATCCAGCAGCGCCGCCGCTGCCCCTGAATCGATCGCGCTGGACACCAGCGCGAGTGCGTTCTCCCAGGCGGGCAGCCATTGGGCATCGCTGGACAGCCCGGCATGCGCCACCATGGCGCCCGCGGCGTTGAGCACCACCGCGTCGCGCACCGCGCCGGTTCCGCCGGCCAGGACCGCCCGAACCTCGGCGGCATTGAACTCCGGATCACCGCCGACCAGCTCCTCGAGCCGGGCACGCGCGAAACCAAATGCCGCCGGATCGAACCGCAGCTTGTCGACGGTGCCCGCCTGAACCCGCCAGATGGTGCTGGTTGTGGTGGTGGTCAGCTCATCGAGCCCGTCGTCACCATGCACGACCAACACACTGGACCCACGTCCGGCGAAGACCCCTGCCGTGACCTCCGCCAGGTCGGCGAACGCACAGCCGATCAATCCTGCCCGGGGGCGAGCCGGATTCGTCAGCGGCCCAAGCAGATTGAATACCGTCGGGACACCGATCTCACGACGCACCGCGGAGGCGTACCGGTACGACGGGTGAAAATGCGGCGCGAAGCAGAACCCGATTCCCACCTCGGCGAGGCTGCGCGTCACCTGCTTGGGCCCCAGGTCGATGCGTACTCCCAGCGCCTCCAGCGTGTCAGCGCCACCGGCCAGTGAGGAGGCGGCCCGGTTGCCGTGCTTGACCACCGGCACACCGCACGCCGCCACCACAATGGAGGCCATGGTCGACAGGTTCACGGTGTTCGCGCCGTCGCCCCCGGTACCGACGATGTCCACGGCGTTCGCGCCGATCTGTTCACCCGAGGCAAATCCGACCGCGTGCGAGAGCATGGTGTCGGCCAGCTCCCCGACTTCGGCGGACGTCGGGCGCTTCATCCGCATCGCCACCCCGAAGGCCGCGATCTGGGCGGGGGTGGCCGCGCCCGTCATGATCTGGTCCATGGCCCAGCCCGCCTGACCCGCCGACAGGTCACGACGGTTGGTCAGCTCGCCCAGTACCAGGGGCCAGGAATGTTCGGGCACGCCGCAAATGGTCCCATGGACACAACGTTGACAACAAAGGACCAATTGCCCTCCGGGCACACCGCGACACGCCGGGCGGCGGCGGCCGACACCACTCTCATCAGAGGCCACACACGTTGTGGAGAGTCGGTCACAAATCAATGTCGGACCCGGGTGGCTCTCGACAACTACAAAGCGTCATACTTACGACGTGACGACCGCAGCAGCCCCAGGATCGCCGGCGGGAACCGCCATTACCCAGCGGGTTCATTCACTGAACCGGCCCAACATGGTGAGTGTTGGCACCATTGTGTGGCTTTCCAGTGAATTGATGTTCTTTGCTGGACTCTTCGCGTTCTACTTCACTGCCCGGGCCCAGTCCGGTGGCAATTGGCCGCCGGAGCCCACCGAGCTGAACCTTGGTCTTGCCATCCCCGTCACCGCCGTGCTGGTCGCCTCGTCCTTCACCTGCCAGATGGGTGTGTTCGCCGCGGAGCGTGGCGATGTGTTCGGACTGCGCCGCTGGTACGTCATCACCCTCATCATGGGCACCTTCTTCGTCCTCGGCCAGGGCTACGAGTACATCAACCTCGTGCATGAGGGCACCACCATCGCCGGCAGCGCCTATGGCTCAACCTTCTACTTGGCCACCGGCTTCCACGGTCTGCACGTCATCGGCGGGCTGGTCGCCTTCATCTATCTCCTGGTTCGTACCCGGATGAGCAAGTTCACCCCTGCCCAGGCAACCTCCGCGATCGTCGTGTCGTACTACTGGCACTTCGTCGACATCGTGTGGATCGCATTGTTCGCCACCATCTACTTCGTCCGATGAACCAGCCCGACTCGGTGAAGGGAGCCCCACAGTTGAGCGTGGAGCCCGTCAACAACACAGCCGCCAAGAAACGCGCACGCCGCAAGTTCCGCCGTCGCATCTCAGCAGGTTTGCTGCTGCTGATCGCGCTGGTAGTGGCCGGCGGCTTGGCCTCGACCTTTACGCCCACCCCGCAGGTCGCGGTGGCCGACGAGGACAAGTCAGCGCTGCTGCGCACCGGCAAGCAGCTGTACGAGACCTCGTGCATCACCTGCCACGGCGCCAACCTGCAGGGTGTACCCGACCGCGGCCCCAGCCTCATCGGCGTGGGCGACGCGGCCGTCTACTTCCAGGTCTCCACGGGCCGTATGCCGGCCATGCGCAACGAGGCCCAGGCCCAGCGCAAGGACCCGATCTTCGACGAGGAGCAGACTGACGCCCTCGGCGCGTACATCCAGGCCAACGGCGGCGGACCCCAGGTCATCCGCGACGGCGACGGCGCAATCGCTCAAACGTCGTTGCGCGGCAATAACATCGCCCGCGGTGGCGACCTGTTCCGGTTGAACTGCGCGTCCTGCCACAACTTCACCGGCCGCGGTGGGGCCCTGTCATCGGGCAAGTTCGCCCCCGAGCTCGATCCGGCCAATGAGCAGCAGATCTACACCGCCATGCTGACCGGCCCGCAGAACATGCCCAAGTTCTCCGACCGCCAGCTGACCCCCGACGAAAAGAAGGACATCGTCGCCTACGTCAAGGCTTCGACCGAGACCCCCGATCCGGGCGGTTACGGCCTGGGCGGCTTCGGACCGGCTTCTGAAGGTATGGCCATCTGGATCATCGGCATCGTCGCCGCCATTGCCGCGGCACTGTGGATTGGAGCGCGCGCGTGAGTGGCGATCCCAAAGTAGAGATTCCCAGCGACGAGCAGCTCGCGGCCATGAGCCGCGATGAGCTGGTCAAGCTCGGTACCAACCTCGACGGCGTCGAGATCGTCTACCGCGAACCACGCTGGCCCGTGGAGGGCACCAAGGCCGAGAAGCGCGCCGAGCGTCTGATCGCCCTGTGGTTCGCCCTCGGCGGAGTGTTTGGCCTGGCCCTGCTCGGTGTGTTCCTGTTCTGGCCCTGGGAGTACAAGCCATTCGGCGATCCGGGGAATGCCGCGTACAACCTCGCGACACCGCTGTACGGCCTGACCCTGGGCCTTTCGGTGCTCTCACTGGGTATCGGCGCGGTGCTGTACACCAAGAAGTTCGTTCCACAGGAGATCTCGATCCAGGACCGCCACGACGGGCCGGGCTCGTCCGAGGTGGACCGCAAGACCATCGTCGCGCAGCTGCAGGACACCCTGGAGACCTCGACGCTCCCCCGCCGCAAGATGGTCATCCGGGCTCTCGGGTTCGGCGTCGGCGCGATGGGCGCCGGCACCGCCGTAGCCTTCATCGGCGGCCTGATCAAGAACCCGTGGGCACCCGTGGTCCCCACCGCCAACGGCAAGCAGCCGGTGCTGCTCACCAGCGGCTGGACCCCGCGGTACAAGGGCGAAACCATCTATCTGGGCCGAGCGGTCGGCAGCAGCTCCCAAATCCTGCTGAAGGTCCGCCCCGAGGACATCGACGCCGGTGGCATGGAGACCGTGTTCCCGTGGCGCGAGTCCGATGGCGATGGCACCACCGTCGAATCGCACGAGAAGCTGTCGCATATCTCCATGGGCGTACGCAACCCGGTGATGATCATCCGGGTGCGCCCCAGCGATATGGGCAAGGTGATCAAGCGCAAGGGACAGGAAAGCTTCAACTACGGCGACCTGTTCGCGTACACCAAGATCTGCTCGCACCTGGGTTGCCCCACATCACTTTTCGAGCAGCAGACCTACCGCATCCTGTGCCCGTGCCACCAGTCGCAGTTTGACGCACTGCACTTCGCCAAGCCCATCTTCGGGCCGGCCGCCCGTGCGCTGGCACAGCTGCCGATCACCGTCGACAAGGACGGATACCTCGTCGCCAATGGCGACTTCGTCGAGCCCGTCGGACCCGCATTCTGGGAGCGCAAATCATGAGCGAAACAGCCCAAAAGCCGTCCCGCCTAGGCAAGCAAGCTGAGGCGATCGACTCTCGGTATCACCTCGCCGCCGGGATGAAGCGGCAGATCAACAAGGTCTTCCCGACGCACTGGTCGTTCATGCTCGGTGAGATCGCGTTGTACAGCTTCATCATCCTGCTGCTCTCGGGTGTGTATCTGACTCTGTTCTTCGACCCGTCGATGGCCGAGGTCACCTACAACGGTGTCTACCAACCGCTGCGCGGTGTGCAGATGTCCAAGGCCTACGAGACCGCGCTGAACATCAGCTTCGAGGTTCGCGGTGGCCTCTTCGTGCGACAGATCCACCACTGGGCAGCGCTGATGTTCGCGGCCTCGATCATGGTGCACCTGGCGCGCATCTTCTTCACCGGCGCGTTCCGCCGACCCCGCGAAGCCAACTGGGTGATCGGCTCGCTGCTGCTGATTCTGGCGATGTTCGAGGGCTACTTCGGTTACTCGCTGCCCGACGACCTGCTCTCCGGTATCGGTCTGCGCGCCGCGATGTCATCGATCACCTTGGGTATCCCGGTCGTCGGCACCTGGATGCACTGGGCGCTGTTCGGCGGCGACTTCCCCGGCAACATCTGGATCCCGCGCATGTACGCGCTGCACATCCTGCTGATCCCCGCGATCATCCTGGCCCTCATCGGGGTGCACCTGGCACTGGTGTGGTACCAGAAGCACACCCAGTTCCCCGGCCCGGGTGCCAAGGAATCCAATGTGGTCGGCGTGCGCATTCTCCCGGTATTCGCACTGAAGGGCGGAGCCTTCTTCGCCTTCACCACAGCCATCCTGGCGCTGATGAGTGGCCTGCTGCAGATCAACCCGATCTGGTTGTTGGGCCCCTACAAGCCCTCACAGGTGTCGGCGGGCAGCCAGCCCGACTTCTACATGCAGTGGACGGAAGGCCTGGCGCGTCTATGGCCTGCCTGGGAGCTGTACATCTTCGGGCACACCGTGCCCGCAGTTTTCGCGGTGGCGATCATCATGGGCGTGGTCTTCGGTCTACTGACCATGTACCCGTTCATCGAGAAGAAGCTGACCGGCGACGATGCGCATCACAACCTGCTGCAGCGTCCGCGTGATGCTCCGGTACGCACCGCCATCGGTTCGGCGGCGATCTCGTTCTACATGATCCTGACGCTGGCCGCTATGAACGACGTCATCGCGCTGAAGTTCCATATCTCGCTGAACGCGACGACGTGGATCGGCCGCATCGGCATGGTCATCTTGCCGATCGTCGTCTACTACCTCGCCTACCGGTGGGCCATCGGCCTGCAGCGCAGCGACCGCGCGGTGCTCGAACACGGCATCGAAACCGGCATCATCAAACGACTGCCGCACGGTGAATACATCGAGCTGCACCAGCCACTGGCCGGAGTCGACGAACACGGCCACGCCATCCCGCTGGAATACCAGGGTGCCGCAGTGCCTCAGCGCATGAACAAACTCGGATCCGCCGGCGCACCCGGCACCGGCTCGTTCCTGTTCGCCGACCCCGCCGACGAACAGGCCGCACTCGTGGAGGCCGAGCACGAAGCGCACCACAAGTCGCTGCTCGCTCTCAAGGAGTACCAGGACGGCGAGCCGTCGACGAACGGTCACGGCCACTAGAAGTCAGCTCGACGATTGGGCCCCGCATACGAAAGTGTGCGGGGCCCAATGTTTTACCCTGGCTGTATGCAGGAGATGACGCGCGAGCAATGGTGGGCCTTCGCCACCGAGGGCACCCGCACCGGAATGCTCGGCCTGGTCCGGGCCAACGGCGCACCCATCGTGACGCCGGTGTGGTTCCTGCTCCACGAGGGCTCCGACGGCGATGAGCTGATCTTCACGACGGGCACGGAAACCTTGAAGGGCAAGGCCATTCGGCGAGACCCACGCATCTCGCTGGCCGTCGACGACCAGCGGCCACCGTACTCCTACGTCCAGTTCTCTGCGGAGGCGCGGCTGAGCAACGATCTCGACGAGATGCTCGAGTGGGCGACCAGGATCGGTGGACGTTACATGGGCGCCGAGCTGGCCCAGGACTTCGGCCACCGCAACGCGGTCCCGGAAGAGTCACTCGTGCGGGCCACCATCACGAAAGTCATTGCCCGCGCTGGGATCGCGGACTAGGACGACGACGCGCCGAGCTCACGCAGCTTCTTGAGGGTCTGCCACGGAATCGCGCCCATCGCGCAGGTAATCACTCCACCGAACACGAACGCGACGATGGCGGCGGTCTCACTGTTCACCGCCAGCAGGTAGGTACCGGTGACCACCGCCAGCAGTGCCAGACCGATCCCACCAGCGATCCCTACCGTGGCGCGCAGCCACAGCCGGTCGGCTGCTGCCGATTTCGACGCTGCCTCGGCGGCGGCCCGGTATGCCGGCGACCCGGGACCGTTGTAGTCCTTGGGAGCATGGCTCACGGGGTCCACGAGACCGCCGAATGTCTTGAGTTTTTCGGTCGAGGCCTCCGCGGGAGGAGGACCTGACGGCACGCTGCGTGCACCGGAGGCATTGGCCGGCTTAGCTGCGGCTTTTGATGCGCCACGCCTCGTGGGCCGGGTCGCCGTCTTACGGGCGCGCAACAGCAGCGGAACGGCGCCGATGATGACGGCAAGCGACACCCCGATGACGATGTAGATCCCCCACGAGCTACCAGCGGACCCTGTCGAGTCCTCCCCCACTCCCGTCATCACGACGATGGCGCCGACCAACATCCCGACGAACGCCAGCCAGATCACGGCGCACAACCCGATCAGCATCCGGTCGACGGACTCGGGAGAGGATCGCCGCACCGGACCGGCAAGTGCCTCCAGCGGCTTGGCCAATCGACCCGCTGGCATCAGCAGGTTGCCTGGGCCGAGTTGTTGTTGTTGGAGGACAGCACCTGACCGTCGCTGGTAGTAATCGTGCAGTTGAGCTGGCTCAAGCGCAGCATGCTGCTCGCCGATACCGAACCAATCTCCGAGTTGGAGATCGGGGTGACGGTGATAGACCACGGGATGTACGCATTCGGCGCCACCCGGGTACGCCCTTGAGGGTCTATGTAGGTGATCGTGATGCGGTCGAGCGGCGCCTTGGAACCCGTCACCGCGTACGTGATCTGCCGCGGCTGGGCCGGCGTCGTGGTCGTCGGGGGCGGAGGAGGCGGCGGTGTCGTGGTGGTCGTCACCGGCGGCGGGGCCTCATGCGTCGTCACCGGTGGAGGAGGCGGTGGAGGAGGCTCGACCGTCACCGTCTCAGTCACCGGCGGAGGAGGCGGGGGCGGTGGCTCCGTGGTCGGCGGCGGGGGCGGAGGAGGCGGCGGGGGCGTGGTGGTCGTGATGATCTCATTCCACGGCGTCGTGCTCGGGGTCGGCGTGACCGAGGTGCTCTTGGCGGCTCCAGTCGTCTCGTCCGAGCGCCCGGCTACCAGCAGCGCGACGGAGGCGACCAGGGTGATCGCGGCGATGATCGCCGCCACCCCGACGACCCACGGCCACCGCGGCGGAGGCGGCTCGTCGCCATCGACCAGCTCGGTGTCGTATTCGTCGTACGGCACGTACGGGCTGGTGAATTGCTCGGATTCGGGGGCCGAGTACGCCTGCGAATGAAACGCGGAAGAGTCCGCCCCGGAAGAGTCAGCAGCCGCGGCATCGCCCTTGTCCAGGTTCGGACCGTCCAGATCCGGAACTTCCCCGGGAGTCCCCGACCCTGGGTTGTCCGTCCCACTCATCTACACAAGTTCCTTTTCGTCACTTCCCGCTCCCCGGCGGGCTACCTGCCTGAGGCGCCATGGCAACGATAGCCAAAGCCATCCGGGGCGACGAAACCCGACGGCCGCAAAAACCAAACTGACCACCGGATTGTTATCGAAAACGTGAGAGTGCACACGGAGATGTCACACCAGTCACGGGAGTCTCGCGGCAAAGCACGAGCACGCCCGTGGGACACGGCGCGAAAGACGCGATGAGCTAGTGCTTCTCCGGCCCGACGTGGTACTCGAAGACCAGCCCGGCGACGGCGCTGAGCACGAACACCGCACCGGCGGCAATCAGCCACGGCAGCCACAGCGCCACACCCACGGCGGCGGTGGCGGCGGCCAGCGCGATCATGATCGGCCACCAGCTGTGCGGGCTGTAGAAGCCCAACTCTCCAGCGCCGTCGGCGACCTCTGCGTCCTCGTAATCCTCGGGCCGGGTGTCCAGACGCCGGGCCACGAAGCGGAAGAAGGTCGAGATGATCAGCGACAGACCTGTGGTCATCACCATGGCAGTGGTTCCCGCCCACTCCACACCGCCGTTGGCGTACAGGGCGGTGAGTACCGCGTAGACCACGGTCGCGACGGCGAAGAATCCGGTGAGGATCTCGAAGAGTCGGGCTTCGATATGCATACTGCGCTCCCTCGCCTAGTTCTTCGCCGCGTTGTTGTCCGCCGGCGCGAGCTCGCCGCGGCGGCCATCGAACGGTCTGGTGGTAATCGAGACCGGTGACTGCCCGATCGAAGCCAGCGCCTCGGCGTTGGACTTACCCGCCTTGCGCGCTTCCAGATAGAACTTGAAGTCATTGGGGCTGACCACGCGCAGCTCGAAGGCCATCATCGAGTGATAGGTGCCACACATCTCGACGCAGCGACCCACGAACGCGCCTTCCTTCAGGATCTTGCTGACCTGGAAGACGTTGTCGGAGTTATTGGCCTTGGGCTCGGGCATCACGTCGCGTGTGAACAGGAACGGGACCACCCGGAACGAGTGGACGACATCGGCCGAGGCCAGCTGGAACTCGATGCTCTTGCCGCTGGGCAGCACCAGCACCGGGATCTCCGAAGAGGTTCCGACGGTCTCGATCTTGTCGAAGTTCAGGTAGGTGCGGTCCTCACGGTTCAAGCCGCGCACCGGGCCGACAATCTCCTTACCGTGCGCGTCCTTGCCCTCGGGCTTGGAGCTCATGGCCTTCTTGCGCTCCGGATCGGCGCCCTCGTAGTTGAGGCTGCCGTCCTTGAACGCGACCTTCTGGTAGCCGAACTTCCAGTTCCACTGGAAGGCGGTCACGTCGACGACGACCTCAGGGTTCGGGTCCTTGTGCATGACCTTGTTCTGCACCACGACGGTGAAGTAGAAGAGCACCGCGATGATCAGGAAGGGCACCACCGTCAGGATCAGCTCCAGCGGCAGGTTGTATCCGAACTGGCGCGGGAACTCGGTGTCGCCCGGCTTGTGCCGGTGGAACGCGACGGTCCAGAAGGTGAGGCCCCACACAATGACGCCGACGACCAGCGAGGCGACGACCGCCCAGGTCCACAGGGGAGCCATGTAGTCGTGGGCCTCGGGGGTGATGCCCTCGGGCCACCCGAACCGGAGCACTTCTTGGACGCTACAACCGCTGAGCAGGAAGCTCGCCGCGCCCAACAGCACCACAGTGGCCAGCAGGGACGGCCGTGAGCCGGACCGTGTCCGAGCCTTTTCGCCCACGTGGCTCATCGGTGACGTCACGTTTTGCAGCCTCCTGTTTCGGTCCAGAATCCATCGCTGACCAGTGGCAGCAATCGAATACTACGCAGCGTAGACCACGCGGTCGCATCGGGGCAGCGACGGGGCCGGTGTCGGGACCATGGTCCCGTGATACGTCCGGCGATGTTGCATACTTGGCCGCGTGTGTGGACTGGTGGCGTGGCTGGGACCGCCCGGGTCTTCCCTCGAATCCCATAGCCCCGCGGTAGATGCGGCGATGGTGCATATGCGCCATCGCGGCCCCGATGAACCGGGGATTTGGCACGAGGAGAACGTGCTCTTCGGCTTCAACCGGCTCTCGATCATCGACATCGCACATTCACACCAGCCGTTGCGCTGGGGACCGGTGGACACCCCCGACCGCTACGTGCTGGTCTTCAACGGCGAGATCTACAACTACCTGGAACTTAGGGAAGCGCTCAGGTCCGATTACGGCGCCGTTTTTGCCACCGAGGGCGACGGTGAGGCGATCCTGGCGGCCTACCACTTCTGGGGTCCGGACGCGCTGTACCGGCTGCGTGGCATGTTCGCCTTCGCGATCTGGGACACGGTGGAACGCGAGCTGTTCTGCGCGCGAGATCCTTTCGGCATCAAGCCGCTGTTCATGGCGACAGGCCCGGGCGGCACCGCACTGGGCAGTGAGAAGAAATGCCTGCTGGATCTGGTGGAGCAGTTGGGCATCGGGACCGAACTGGACCTGCGGGCGCTGCAGCACTACACGACGCTGCAGTACGTTCCGGAGCCCGAGAGCCTGCACACCGAGATCAGGCGCCTGGAGTCCGGTTCGTATGCCCGCATCTCCCCCGGCCAGAAACCACGCGTCATGCGCTACTTCCCCGCCCGGTTCTCCGTCACGCCGTTCACCCGCGCGACCCGCCAGGCCCGGTACGACGAGATCACCGAGGTGCTCTCCGACTCGGTGGCCAAGCACATGCGGGCCGATGTCACGGTGGGATCGTTCCTGTCCGGCGGTATCGACTCGACGGCCATCGCCGCGCTGGCGATCCGGCACAACCCGAAACTCATCACCTTCACGACCGGCTTTGAGCGGCAAGGCTATTCCGAGGTCGACGTGGCGGTGGAGTCAGCCGAGGCCATCGGCGCCCGGCATGTGGTGAAGGTGGTCAGCCAGGAGGAGTTCGTCTCCGCGCTGCCCGAGATCGTCTGGTACCTAGATGATCCGGTGGCGGATCCGTCCCTGGTGCCGCTGTTCTTCGTGGCCCGGGAGGCGCGTAAGCACGTCAAGGTGGTGCTCTCCGGCGAGGGCGCCGACGAACTCTTCGGCGGTTACACGATCTACCGGGAGCCGTTGTCGCTCAAACCTTTCGAGTACCTGCCCGGCGCGCTACGACGTGGTGCCGCGCGGCTTTCCGCCGCGATCCCGGACGGGGTACGCGGCAAGAGCCTGCTGCACCGTGGGTCAATGACACTGGAGCAGCGCTACTACGGGAACGCTCGCAGCTTCGATGACGAACAGCTGCGCGCGGTGCTGCCGCACTATCGTCCGGAATGGGGTCACCAGGACGTCACCGCCGCACTCTACGAGCGATGCGCGGGCTGGGATCCGGTGGCGCGCATGCAGTATGTGGATCTGTTCACCTGGCTGCGCGGCGACATTCTGGTCAAGGCCGACAAAGTGACGATGGCGAACTCGCTGGAGCTGCGAGTGCCATTCCTGGATCCCGAAGTGTTCAAGGTGGCCTCGCAGCTGCCTTACCGCGAGAAGATCACCCGGGAGACCACCAAGTACGCCCTCCGCAAGGCACTGGAACCCATTGTGCCGGCGCATGTTCTGCACCGGACCAAGCTCGGCTTCCCGGTACCCATCCGGCACTGGTTCGTCGACGGACTACTGCACGACTGGGCCCGTGAGATGCTGGCGACCACGCAGGCTGGGCACCTGATCGATGTGCCTGCCGTCGGCCGGATGCTCACCGAGCACGCCGCCGGGGTCAGCGATCACAGTCGCAGACTGTGGACGGTGCTGATCTTCATGCTGTGGCATGCGATCTTCGTCGAGCAGTCGGTGCGGCCGAACATCCAGGAGCCGCACTACCCGGTGCAGCTCTAGAGAGCGGCACCGATCTCGTCGGCTGCTTCCTGGCCATACGCATCGGCGAGGCGGGCCCGCGCATCATCGTGCGCCCACACCCATTCCTGGGTGCCGACAGTTTCCAGAACCAGCGTGGCCACAAGCGATCCCAGCTGTGCCGAACGCTCCAGGTTCAGGCCAGCGCTGCGACCGGTGAGGAATCCGGCACGCCATGCGTCACCGACACCGGTCGGGTCGACCTGCCCCTTCTCCGGGACCACGCCCACCTTAAGGGACGTGCCGTCCTTCTCGACGATCTCGACGCCGTTGGGCCCCAGGGTGGTGACCCGCAGCTCGACACGCTCACGCACGTCGGCCTCGGTCCACCCGGTCTTGGACAGCAGCAGATCCCACTCGTAGTCGTTGGTGAAGAGGTACTTGGCGCCGCCGACGAGTTCGCGGGCCTGTTCGCCCGAGAGCCGGGCCAGCTGCTGCGACGGGTCGGCCGCGAACGGCAACCCCAGGCTGCGGCATTCCTGCGTGTGCCGGAACATGGCGTCGGGGTCGTTGGCTCCAATGATGACCAATTCCGGTGTACCGGTGCGCGATACAACATCGGCAAGCGAGATGTCGCGGGCTTCGGACATCGCACCCGGGTAGAAGGACGCGATCTGCGCCATGTCCTGATCGGTCGTGCAGACGAAACGCGCGGTATGGGCGGTCTCGGAGATCAACACGGCGTCGCAGTTGACGCCGTGACCCTCAAGCCAGGATCGGTACTCGGCGAAGTCCGCACCCACGGCACCCACCAGAGCGGGCTTACCACCAAGCACGCCGATGGCGAATGCGATGTTCCCCGCGACGCCACCACGACGGATTTCCAGATCGTCCACCAGGAAGCTGAGGGACACCTTCTGCAGGTGCTCGACCAACAGCTGTTCGGAGAACTTCCCGGGGAAGTTCATCAGGTGGTCGGTCGCAATGGATCCGGTGACGATGATGGACACGCGTGAGACCCTTCGTAGGATTCGGGCAGATTGGGTAAGTCGAGAGACAACCCCAGAAGCTTACCTAGCGTAACTGTTCGGGTAGTTGTGTCCGATTGCTAGCCTGGATTGTTGGGGAGTGACAACCGGGGAAACGAAATTTCAGGAGAGTCAATGGCTGAGCCAGGTTATTCGACGGTGCCCTACCCTGGTTTGCCGCCCATGCCGCCTCCGGTCGACTACCCCGAACGCAAGCGCAAGCTGCCCGCATGGCTCGCGCCGGCCGCCGTAGTGGCGGCGCTGGTGGTGCTGGCACTGCTGCTCGGATTTCTGACCAAGAATTCGGGGGTATCCCACCGGCCCAGTGAAGCGAAGATCGAGCAGACCATCCAGGGCTACCTGGACGCGATGGCCAAGCTCGACGTCGTGACGCTGGCACGCAACGCCGGCTGTGGCCTGTACGACGCGGTGCGCGACAAGGACACCGACGACTCGATTGTGCGCGCCAACGCTCAACAGTTTGTGACAACGTTCGGAACGGCGACGGTGAAGTCGATCGACAAGGTCGTCTACTTCTCCGAGTACCAACTCAAGGTGCTGTTCACCGCGACGAGCCAGAAGCGAAAGGATGCTCCACAGGGGCAGGCCGAGCTACTGATCAACGAGGGCAAGATCTACGTCTGCTCCGCATACATGCGCGGAGCGAACGCGTTCTGATCAGTTGAAGGAATCGCCGCAGGCGCAGGAGCCGGTGGCGTTCGGGTTGTCGATCGTGAAGCCCTGCTTCTCGATGGTGTCCACGAAGTCGATCGAGGCACCCTGGATGTACGGGGCGCTCATCCGGTCCACGGTCAGCTTCACACCGTCAAACTCGGTCACGAGGTCACCGTCGAGGGTGCGGTCATCGAAGAACAGCTGGTACCGCAGACCCGCGCAACCGCCGGGCTGGACGGCGATGCGCAGCGACAGGTCGTCACGCCCTTCTTGGTCCAGCAGCGCCTTGGCCTTGGCGGCAGCGGCATCGGTCAAGACGGCACCATGGGTCTCCTCGGTGGAGGTGGCGGTCGATTCGTCTTGGACAGTCATGTGGGATCTCCCCTGCGTCGAAGCTCTCGGGTCGACGTCCGTATCGGAAACGTCTAGTGACCTCAACGGTACCTCGTCTGCGACTATTCCTACATCTATGCCCTAGCCACGTGACCAGTCACCGGCGATCTGGGCGGCCAAGCCGGCCAGCTGACCGGCCGCGTCCTCCATGGCCAGCTGCACAGAGCCCGCGAACTGGGCGATCGATTCGGCCCGCGCGATACCCGCCTGCTCATACTCACCGGCCGTGAGCGCCACCTGCCCGGCCAGCACCAGTACCCGGGTGCCGGCTGCCCCGGCGCGGCTCGCCACCGCTCCGGCCACCTTGCCGTGCAAGGTTTGGTCGTCGAACTTGCCTTCGCCGGTGATCACCAGCTCGACCCGAGCGATCGCAGCATCCAGGCCGGTGTGCTCAGCGACGATCCTCGCCCCCGACTCACGTCGCCCGCCCAGAGCCAGAAGCGCCGCCCCGATTCCGCCCGCGGCCCCTGCTCCGGCGAGATCACGCACGGAGCGGCCGGTTCCGGCCTCCATCTCGGTGACCCACCCGGTAAGCCTTTCCTCCAGGCGTGTGACGGTCTCCTGGTCGGCTCCCTTCTGCGGGCCGAACACCGCGGCCGCGCCACGGGCGCCCAGCAGCGGATGCTCGACATCACTGGCGACCACCAATTCGGTGGTCGCCAGCCGCCGACGGGCCGCGTCGATCCCGCCAAGACCCTCGATGAGCCCCGCACCCCCGTCGGTGCAACTGCTGCCACCGAGGCCAACCACGATCCGGGTGGCTCCACCATCGAGAGCCGCGGCGATCAGCTGCCCGACCCCGGTGCTGTGGGCACGCCAGGCGGTGTCGGCCGACGGCACGCGCCCAAGCAGCGGCAACCCACAGGCCTGCGCGCACTCGATGTAGGCGGTCGTTCCATCGAGTAACCATCCCGCGTCGACGTCGTCGTCCAGTGGGCCGCGCACCCGCACCGCGTATCGGTGCGCCGACGGCAGCTGCGCCGCCAGCACCTCGACGAAGCCAGGGCCCCCGTCCGATTGCGGGCTGAGGATGAGAATGTCGTCGGGGCGAGCCCGCTTCCAACCGTCCGCGATGGCGCTCGCCGCCTCGGTGGCGGTGAGCGTGTCGCCGAAGCTGTCGGGCGCCACCAGAATCTGACTCATTCGCGCAGGATAATCTGGGCGTGTGAATCTGCTCGGCCGAAAGAAATCCACCTCCGAAAACGGCACCGTTAACGCTGTCAGCGCGTCCTCTTCGCCGTCCGATGAGACGGACGTCACATCACCGGCGCAGGCCGGAAAGGGCCGCCCCACCCCGAAGCGGGACGCCGGCAAGCGTCGTGGACCTGTCGCTCCGGCCCCGTTGACCAGCGCCGAGGCCCGGCAGCGTCGTAAGTCCCTGCGCGGGCCGAAACTGTCGCGCGCGGAGCGCAAGGCCGAGAACGCCGAGCGGCGCTCCCGGATGGCCGACAGTCGCGAAAAGATGATGGCCGGAGACGAGGCATACCTGCTGCCCCGGGACAAGGGTCCGGTGCGCGCGTTCGCTCGCGACATCGTCGATTCGCGGCGCAATGTGCTGGGGCTGTTCATGCCCCTGGCGCTGTTCCTGATCTTCTCCATGTTCGCGGTGCCGTCCGTCCAGGTTCAGATGTGGATGACCCCGGCGATGCTGGTTCTCATGATCGTCATGATCGTCGACGGCGTCTTCGTCGGCAGACTCGTGAACAAACGTGTATCCGAACGTTTCCCGACCAGCGACGAGGGTGGCTTCAAACTCGGCTGGTATGCGGCGAGCCGTGCATCACAGCTGCGCAAGATGCGGGCACCACGTCCCCGGGTGAACCGCGGCGAGCCGGTCTAGCCTCACAGTGTCCGGGGCTCTTCGCGCCAGCGGCTCGTCGCCGGCCACCTCTCTGGTGCTCGGCGGAATTCGTTCGGGAAAGTCACGTTTCGCGGAGTCTCTGCTGCCCGCCTCGGGCCCCGTGCGATACCTGGCAACCGGGTCGTCGGTCCGTGAGGATGCCGAGTGGGCGCAAAGGGTTGCCACACACCGGTCTCGGCGTCCCGATCACTGGACAACCGCCGAAACAACGGATATCGCCGACGAGCTGCGCACGGGTGAGGCGGTGCCGACCCTTATCGACGATCTCGGGGGTTGGCTGACCGCGCTGATGGACAGCCGCGGCGCCTGGGACCGTGGCGGCGAGGTCGTCACCGCCGATATCGGTGCGCTGGTCGACGCGATCGGCGCCTACTCCAGCGACCTGGTGATCGTGAGTCCGGAGGTCGGGCTGTCCATCGTCCCCGCCACCGCATCCGGGCGCCTGTTCGCCGATCAGCTCGGAATCCTGAATCAGGCGGTGGCACAGCGCTGTCAGCGCGTGCTCTTGGTGGTGGCCGGCCAGCCGCTGGCGATCAAGGGAGCTACCGCGTGACCAGCGGCGAGGCGCCGCGATTCGCCCCGGTCTCGGCACCCAATCCGGATATCGCCGCCGCCGCCCGCGACCGGCAACGGCAACTCACCAAACCGGAGGGCGCGATGGGGCGGCTGGAAGAGCTCTCGGTGTGGGTATCGGCCTGCCAGAATCAGTGCCCCCCTACGACATTCCAACGGCCGAGGGTGGTCGTTTTCGCCGGTGATCACGGTGTGGCCTCCGGTGGTGTATCGGCCTATCCCCCGTCGGTAACAGCCCAGATGGTGCGGAACATCGATGCGGGTGGGGCCGCGGTCAACGTGCTCGCCGCGCTCGCCGGGGCCAGCGTGCGCGTGGTCGACATTGCCGTCGATACCGATGGTTCATTGACCGAATCCCTGGCCGCCCACAAGATTCGCCGCTCCAGCGGCAACATCGCGGTGCAGGACGCCCTCACCATCGAGGAGACTCACGCCGCGCTGGCCGCCGGAATCGCCCTGGCCGACGCCGAGATCGATGGCGGAGCCGATCTGCTCATCGCGGGCGACATGGGCATCGGTAACACCACGCCGGCAACGGTCTTGGTGGCGGCCTTGACCGCCAGCGAGCCGGTGGCGGTGGTGGGTCGCGGCACCGGGGTCGACGACGCCGGCTGGGCACGTAAGACCGCCGCCGTGCGCGATGCGCTGCGCCGCACCAAGGATGTGCGCACCGACCCGGTCGCACTACTTAGTCGAGCAGGCGGTGCCGATCTGGCGGCAATCACCGGCTTCGTGGCGCACGCCGCGGTGCGGCGCACCCCCGTGTTGCTCGATGGGCTGGTGGTGACCGCGGCGGCATTGGTGGCCGAACAGCTCGCACCGGGGGCGCGACAGTGGTGGCTCGCCGGACATCGCTCCACCGAGCCCGCACATTCTCTTGCCCTGCAACGCCTTCGGCTGGAACCCGTATTGGATCTGCAGATGCGGCTGGGCGAGGGTTCCGGCGCGCTCGTCGCGCTGCCCGTCTTGCAGGCCGCCGCGGGCACGCTGGCCCAGATGGCGACGTTCGACGAGGCCCGAATCGACGGGCCAGGCACGTGAACCGGCTGCTGCGGCTACTCCGGCCCGTCGGCGGCGCATTCGAGTTCGCCACCGTGGCACCGGTTCCCGCGCGGCTCGCCGGGTCGCTCTCGGGTCCGGTATTGGGAGCGCTACCGGTGGTAGGCGCCGCCCTGGGTGCGCTGGCCGCGGCCGTCAGCTGGATCATGCACTTCGCGTACATGGCGCCACTGGCCGGGCTGGCAGCGGTCACGGTGATGATCCTCGCGACGCGTGGACTGCATATCGACGGACTGTCCGACACCACGGACGGGCTGGGCTGTTACGGGCCACCGGAGCGCGCGCTCACCGTGATGCGCGATGGTTCGGCGGGACCGTTCGGGGTGGTGGCGGTCGTCATCGCCCTACTGGCGCAGACGTTGTCCTTCGGAGTGCTGGCTTCCCGGCAGGAGTGGCTGGCCATCGCGCTGGCGGTCGCGGTAGGACGGGTCAGCGCGGTCGTGGCGTGCCGCCGTGGGGTGCCCGGTGCCGCACACAGCGGCTTCGGTGCCAGAGTGGCCGGATCTCAACCACTGTGGCTCGCGGGAGTATGGGTGCTGGCGGCGATGGCCGTCGGCGTCATCGCACAGCCCTGGCGGCCGTGGCAGGGGCCGGCCGCGGTGGTCGTCGCGCTGGCCGTCGGCGCGCTCCTGGTACGCCATTGCGTACGCAGGTTCGGCGGCATCACGGGCGACGTGCTGGGCGCGAGCATCGAGGTGACCACCACACTGGCCGCGCTCGGGTTCACGGCTTCATGACGCGACGACGAAAGATTCATCAAGAGTTCGTGGCCGTACCGGCCTGTGCGGTCGCGTTACCCGATGCAGTGGGCCACTATTCGAACCTATGCCGCGCAACCCCGTGAACCCCGCCGGTGAGACACCGGATATGGGCATACCCGAGCCGATCGCCCGATCGATGTCGATGGCCGAGCAGTACGAGTGGCATCGCGGGTATCTAGGCCGTCACGCGGTGTCCCGCCGCAACTTCCTTCGCGGGTCGGCCGCGGCCGCTGCAGTCGCCGCACTGGGGGTATCACCGTTTGGGCGGCGTGCGTATGCGGACGACTCCCCCCTGAGCGTGGCCGGCAGGCGCGTCGGGTTCGGCGCCGACTCCTCCAGCCAGCTCAGCTTTTCCGGGCAGCTGTCCAGGAATCCGCACGGCACCAAGATCTTTCTTGACCACGGCCCCACGCCTGAACTCGGCGCCTCCCTGGAAGCCGAGGTCCGCAATCTGGTGACACAGATCCCGTCCAGCGACCATGGTGTGCTGGCTGCCGAACAGTTCTACGTCCACGCGCCCGTGCAGGGGATCGGCGGCGGTACTAAGCATTTTTACCGCTGGCGCAGCAGCGACGGGTTCCTCAGCGACACCCGTTCGGCCGCGTCGGCCATGCCATCGGCGCGAAACGCGCTCGCCCCCTTCCGTTTCACCATGATGGGTGATCAGGGCACCGACGAGACTCCGTCACTCCCACCGGGCCTGCCCGCCGGTGAGTACGACGACAACTACTACAGCGCGGACAACGACCCTGCCGTGTCACACACGCAGAACGTCTTGAACCAGATCATGGCGTGCCGACCCGATTTCCACATCTTGGCCGGCGATATCGCGTACGCGGACCCGTCAGGAATGGGGAGAAAGCCCCAGTTCGTGCCCTCCGGCGCCAAGCCCGCAACCGGGTTCGACAAGTACAACCCGTTTGTCTGGGATGTCTATCTGACATCCATCGAACCCAGCGCCTCCATCACACCGTGGATGTTCGCGACCGGTAACCACGACATGGAGGCGGCGTACGGAAACCACGGCTACGGCGGGCATCTGGCCCGTCTCGGTTTTCCCGGCAACGGCCCCGCCGGATGCCCCTCGGCGTACTCGTTCACCTACGGCAATGTCGCGGTGCTCTCGCTGGACGCCAACGATGTCTCGTATGAGATCCGGGCAAACACCGGCTACTCGGGTGGAGCCCAAACTGGTTGGGTGGAAAAGACTTTGGCGGCATACCGCGCCAACCCGAACATCGACTTCATCGTGTGCTTTTTTCACCACTGCGCTTACTCGACGACCCTCTCGCATGCCAGCGACGGTGGCGTCCGCGACGCGTGGTGCGCGCTGTTCGACCGCTATCAGGTGGATCTGGTACTCCAAGGGCACAACCATGTGTTCGAGCGCACCGATCCCATTCGTGCGAGGCGACCGACCACAGAGGCCGGCGACAATTCCATCGTCTACCCGGAATCGGATGGCACCGTGTACTACACGGTGGGATCCGCGGGCCGGCCCCGTTACGACTTTCAGCCAGGCGAGCCCGAGGGATACCGTGGCCGCGAGCTCACCGACACACTGGTTCCCAATAGCTC